>NZ_JBFAKS010000047.1:0-78853 GCF_040655855.1 Kribbella sp. NPDC050281
CACACCGACGTACGGCTGCCGGGTCGACGGCGGCACGTTCGTCACCTCGGCGATCGCGTGGGCGATCCGGAACGACTCGGCCAGCTTGCCGCCCGCCAGGCCGGGGCACGACGCACGCTGGGGGAGGGGTCAGCGAGTCAAGGTGATGAGTTGTGCGGTGCCTGCCTGGACCGTGGCGGTGAGTGTGTTGCCGTCCACCGGGACCCGTTGACCGACCGGTGAGCCGGTGGCCGTGCCGTTCGGACGGATCTGCCGGTCGCCGAGCGTGACCTTCGAGGCGTCCGACGAAGCGAGGCCCGCGGCGTCGCTCGATCGCAGCATGACGCTCTTGCCGTGACGGAACCGCGAGGGCAGGTCGAGCGTGATTCGCGAGGCGGTGCTGTCCGCCGCGGCCGGGTCCTGGACGTTGATCAGTACGACGGTCAGGTCGCCGTGCCGATCCTCGACGCCGTACGCCCGCAGCTTGCCGAGTTCGGTGTCCGGCAGGCCGAGGTCGACGAACCGGCCGCGAGGCACCTGACGGAACGCCCAGATGCCGTAGTACAGCGGTGTCGCGGACAGCTCACCCTTGTCCATCGCGGCCTGATCGGCGGCGCAGAACGCACCGTAGTACCGGTACGAGATCGGGTACTCCGGCGAGTCGCGCGGCTTGAAGTCACCACAGATGGCGGCCGTGTTCGTGTGGAACTGCACTCGGCTCACACCGCTCTGAGCAGTCTGGAGCAGGTAGTCGAGCGACCACAGGGACGTCGCGTAGCTGGTGCTGACGCCGGGCTGACCGCTGCACGACGCGCTGTTGGACTCGTTGATCGTCGTCGGGATGCCCGGCAGCCGACTGCTCAGCTGCATGATGCCCTGCAGTTTGGCGTCGGTGTTGAGGTGTGTCGTGGCCGACATCAACTGCGGGATGGTCAGGTTGGACGAGCCGCAATGGCTGCCCGGGTACCAGTGCGAGGCGATCTCACTGATGACCTGGTCCGGCTTGACGCTGGTGTCCGCGGCGACGGCAGCGGTGAACTCGTCCAGTTTCGTGTTCGTCTTCGCGGTGTTCGCCGATGGCCCGGTCAGCTTGATCCTTGCGTGTGGCAACCGTTGCCGGATCGCCGCGGCGTACTGCTTCATCGTCTCCCAGTACTGCGCCGGCGTCAGCGTCGTGACGTGGTCGTATTCGTTGCCCAGTTCAACCGAGAGCAGGTCGTCGCCGAGCGTCGCGTGGGCAGCAGCGACCTCCTCGATGACTTGGTCGAGAGTGACCTGTCCGTTGAGCACCGAGAGCAGCGGCGCTCCCAGAGTGACCTTCCAGCCGGACTCGTGCAGCAGGGAACGGAGCTGGGTGAAGTCGCCCTGGTCGACGGTGCCACCGATCGCCCAATCGGGTGCCGGAGTGTCCTTCGCGGCGCCGAACGCCGGCCAGACCAGATCCATCGAGTAGCCGCCGAGGCGCAGTACGCCCGGTCCGAGGGTCTTCAGCCGCTGCGCCATGCGTTCGCGGGTCAGGTATCCGTGCGCGAAGTCAGCGGACTCGACCGAGAAGCCTTGGTTGTCACCGGTGATCGAGGCGTTGGTCTGGTCGCTGGTGACGGTCAGCCGGACCTCGCTGGTCGGCGACGGTGTGGCGCTGGTGGGTGGCGGGGCGGCGCCGGCGACCAGCGTTCCGGTACTGGCGAGCGCCACCGCCAGGGTGGTGGCGAGCAGGGATCTCATCGGGGCGGTCTCCTCACGGATGATTGCTGATGACAACGACCTCGCCGGGCACGAGGGTGGTGGCGGTCTGATGGGTGAGCCGAGGCCGGAACCCGGGCCAACTGCCGTCGGTCCGGACCGCCTGCCCGTCGATGCGGACCTGTGGCGCGTCGAGCATCCGTCCGGCACCGATCGGGTCGTACGGCGTCAACCGGTCGACGAAACCACGTGGTGTCGCGACAGTGATCGGCTGGTCGGTCTTGTTGATCAGGACCAGGCGGCCGTCGGCGCGCCACCCCTGGACCTCGGTGCCGGTGTCGACCGGCCGCAGCGTCTTCGCGCCCTGAACGAAGTGCGAGAAGAGGAGCAGCGCGTAGTACTCCGGTTGTGCGGTGGGCGCACCGATCGCTGGGGACGGGTCGTAGTTGACAGCGTTGTAGTAGCCGTTGCCTTCCTCGGGTTCGAAGAACGCGCGGACCTCGGCGTTGTGCAGGTTGACGCCGACCCCGCCGATCCGGCAGTCGGCGTTACTACCGGGTTGATCCGGCGGCTGTGGGCAGGCGACGTGGAACATCATGTCCACGGCGTACGTCGCGCTCGCCGCCACGTTGCTCACGCCATCCGCGCCACGACCTGCGGCCGTGTTGGTCTCCTCGAGGCGGTAGGTCAGGCCGCGCTGAGCCGCGTCGGCGCTGTGCACCGCCACCTGGTAGTCGAGGCTCGCGAGGTGCTCGGCGGACAGGAGCGCGGGGATGGACGGGCAGCGGTACGGCTTGTTCACACAGGTCCGCGCGAGCGGATAGAAGTGGTCGCTGCTGTGGACCGGACGCTGGGTGTCGAGGATCTGCTGCCAGTTCCAGAACCATCGAGTCGGGACTGTGCGTTCGTGGATCTGCTGCCAGGGCAGGATGTCCTCGCTCGTGTTCGGTGTGATCGCCTTGGTCGGGCTGATCGCCGCGGCGTACACGGGCAGGTCCGCGACGTACCGGTCGAGGCCGGAGGTGCCGTACGACAGGTCGGGCTCGTTGCCGAGTTCGATGCCGATCACCTGGCCGGGCCGGAAGGTCTCGCGGACCGCGGTCGCGAACGCCTTGGCGTGCTCAGGGCTGACGAACGGCCGCGTCTCCTTCGGCGGTGACATCGCCGTGCCGAGCACAACCCGCCACGCGTCGTGGCCGTGGCTCGCCTGGTCGAGCGTCGCCCGGATGTTGCGCAGATCCTCGGGCGTGATGATCTCGTCGGTGTTCGGTGCGGCCGGGTCGAACGGCATCAGATCCTGGGACGAACCGCCGATGCGCAGTACGCCGCTGCCGAGGTTCCGCAGCAGTTGGACGAACGCCGGCCGGGCGGTCGGACCCATGTAGCGCTCGATCAGCGACCACTCGATGCTCAGCCCGACGAAGTCGCGCGCCACCGCCCTCGGCACAGCCGGGAGTACGTCGGCCGCGGGCGCGGCACCGGCGTGCGGAGTGCTGGGTGCGAGCAAGGTCAGGGGGAGGGCGAACAGCGCGAGGGCGGCAACGACCGCCCGGCGCCTGGGGCGGCGTCGGCTCATCATTCAACCTCTGGGAGGCTCCGGCCGCGGGCACCGGAGTGGCTGAGAAAACGTTGTCTGATTAGACTTCTGTGAGATTCTGACCATGTCAACCCCTCGGGCGTGACGAACTTCCCGCGGCTCGCTGACCGCGCGCGGCGGGTAGCCTCGTGCCCGCAGACCTGTATGGGGAGGACCGTGACCAGATCCGGGAAGCGCACGACGATCGTCGATATCGCGCGTCAGGCCGAGGTGTCGATCTCGACCGTGTCGCGGGTACTGAACGGGCGACCGGTCGCCGACGAGGTGCTGGCGACCCGGGTGCGGAAAACGGCGACCGAGCTCGGCTACCGGCCGAACATGGTCGCCCGGGACTTCCGGCGTGGCGTGACCAGCACGATCGGCGTCGTCGTACCCGATCTGGCGAACCCGTTCTTCCCGCACGTGCTCAAGGGATTGGCCGAGGAGGTGTCGGCCGGTGATCATCGCTTGCTGGTGGTGGACTCCGGTGAGGACGCTGACCAGGAACTGCAGCTCGTGGCACAGTTGGCGGGCAGTTGCGACGGCATCATCCTGTGTTCACCGCGGATGCCGCAGAGCAGTCTCGCCACGTTGCCGGCGCTCGGCGTACCGATCGTGTGCACGAACCGCTCGGTGGGCGCCCTGCCGTTCGGGACCGTGGGAATCGACTCGGCATCGGGTATGCGCCAGGCCGTCGCGCACCTCGCCGAGCTCGGCCACCGGCAGATCGGCTACCTCGGAGGTCCTGGCACGTCGTGGTCGGACGGCCTGCGGCGAGAGGGCCTGAGTACGGCGGCCGCGGACCTCGGCGTCAAGGTGTCGTCGACGGAGGCGGGGTCGACGAGCGACGATGGTCACGCCAAGCTTCCCGAGCTGCTCGCTCAGGGCGTGACGGCGGTGATCGCCTTCAACGACCTGGTGGCGATCGGTGCGCTGGCCCGGCTGCGGGAGCTCGAGATGGATGTGCCGTCGCGGCTGTCCGTTGTCGGGTTCGACGACATCCCGGTCGCCGCGTTCCTCGGGCCACCGCTGACCACCGTCAGTCTGCCGAAGGAGGAACTCGGCCGGCGCGCCTGGGCCGGTCTCCATCAGCAACTGGAGACCGGGCAGGTGCCCCAGGAGGAGCTCCTGCCCGCGTCGCTCGTCGTTCGGCACTCGACTGCCGCACCCGCCGACTGACGATCGTCACTCCGACGTGAACGTCAATTCGGTCGGGCCGAAGGACACGTTGAGGTTGACGTCGATCGTCATCCGCCCGTCGGCTGTGCGGCAGGCGAGCTTCGCGACGAACGGCGTCTCGAGCCAGCGGATCGTCGCGACGAACGCGTCGCCGTCACCGTAGGCACTGGTCACGACGCGCTGCACCTCGGGAGCAACCGCGTCCAGGAGTACGCCGTGACTCGACTGCTCACGCCAATCGCCGACCGCGCACACGATGTCGGTCGGCCCGTCCGAGTCCCGCTCGACACCGAGCAGCGAGAACGTGCCGGTCCCGTCGGGGTCGAGGCGAACCGCGGTCAGCCCGGCGATGTTCTCCGCGAACCGGTACGTCTGCCCGTCGCCACCCGCCGGCGCAGGACCGGTCGGCGGCGGCAGCTCGAGCCGGTCGGGCCGGGCCACCGGCGTGACCTCCTTGCCCTCGAGCGCGGGAAGCAGGTGGTCCCAGACCGTGTCGACGATGGCCTGCATGTCGCCCGTCGCGCTGGTGACGATCAGGGCAGCGTCGTGATCGGGGAGGATCATGACGAACTGACCGAACGCGCCGTCGCCGCGGTAGGTGTTGTTGCGCCCGCGCCAGAACTGGAAACCGTAGCCCTGCTGCCAGTCCGGGTTCTCCTGGTCGTCGTTGGGCACCTGCTTGGAGGTCGCGGCCTCGTACCACTCGGCCGGGACGAGTTGCTTGCCCTCCCAGGCGCCGTGCTGCAGCAGGAGTTGGCCGAACTTCGCCAGTGACTCGGTGTTGATGCTCAGCCCCCAGCCGCCGACGGTGATGCCCTCCCTCGACACCTGCCAGGTCGCCTCGGTGATCCCGACCGGCTCGAACAGCCGCGGCTTCAGATAGTCGAACAGCCGCTCACCGGTCAGCCGCTGCAGGATCGCGGACAGCATGTACGTCGCGCCGCTGTTGTAGACGAACACCGTGCCCGGCTCGTGGTCGACGTCGAGACCGAGGAAGATCTTGACCATCCGGCGATCCCGAGAGAGCGCCGCGACGGTGTCCTCGCTGTGGCCGGTCGTCATGGTGAGCAGATGCCGGACCGTCATCGCGGCCAGGTTGTCGCTGATCGTCTCGGGCAGCTCGTCGGCCTCGAAGAACGAGATCACCTTGTCGTCCAGCGTCAGCAGACCGGAGTCGATCGCGAGCCCGACCGCGGTCGAGGTGAAGCTCTTCGACACCGAGAACAGCAGATGCGGATCGGTCAGCCGGTACGGCGACCACTCCTCCTCCAGTACGACGTGACCGTGCTGCAGCAGCATCACGGTCTGGATCTCCGGCTCGGACGCGTCCAGTGCGGCGACAAAGGTGTCGAGCGCGGCACCGGACAGTCCCTGGTCCTCTGGGGTACTCCGTGGAAGGCTGCTCACCCCAGGCACGTTATATCCCCGATCGGACAAATATCAGGTGCGTTCTACCAGGCGGGCAACCGTGATCTTGAACGCCGTGGCCGACGACGGGTCGTCAGCTTTGGTGCTCTGACGGTTGGAGGTGGTCGAGCTTGTCGGGGTTGACCACGCCGTGGATGGTGGTGATCTGGCCCTCGGCAACGACGAAGGACCAGACAGCGGCCGTGCGGTTCGCGCCGTCGCGGATGCGCAGTGCGGGCTGACCGCCGACGTGCACTGACTCGACCGTCAGCTCAAGACCGCGAAGTTTGACGAAGGCACCGACCAGCATCCGGGCTACGTTCTGCGCTCCGTGCACCGGCCGGGGGAATCCACCCTTCCCTCCGCCGTCGCCGGTGAACGTCGCGTCCGGTGTCAACAACTCGACCAGTTCCTCGAGCTCACCACGTTGCGCAGCCGCGACGAAGCGCCGTACGAGCTCGTCTCTTTCCTGACGGGAGGCGTCGAAGCGCGGGCGCTCGTCGGCGAGCCGGCGGCGCGCACGTACGGCGAGTTGGCGGCAGGCTGACGGGGTCTTGCCGATCATGCCCGCGACCTCGTCGTACGGGTAGCCGAAGACGTCGCAGAGGAGGAACACCGCACGTTGGTCGGGGGAGAGCCGCTCGAGGACGACGAGGAACGCGGTCGACAGCGAGTCCGACAGCGCGGCTCGGTCGGCGAGGTCGACGTACTCGTCGACGGCGGGCTCAGGCAGCCAGGGCCCGACGTACAGCTCGCGTTTGCGGCGCGCGGACCGCAGTTGGTCGATCGCGAGCCGAGTCGTGACGGTGGTGAGGAACGCCTTCGGCGACTCGACGTCCTCTTCGCGGTGCAGCCGGAGGTAGGCCTCCTGGACGACGTCTTCCGCGTCGCCGAAGCTCCCCAGCATCCGGTACGCGATCGACAGCAGCAGTGGCCTGAGTTCCTCCATCACACCTTCACAGACGATCGAGGCGGTCTGTCAGTGACACTGTCACACGATCGATTGTCCGATCGTCTGCAATCCACATGAACACAGTCACCTGGATCTTCACCGGCGTCCTGGCCGTGGTCTTCACGGTCTCCGGTGTCGCCAAGTCCACGATGTCCCGCGATCGCCTGATCGCGACCGGTCAGACCGGCATCGCGCCGTTCCCGATGCCCCTCGTTCGAGCCGTCGCGATCTGCGAGTTGTTCGCCGTCGCCGGTCTCTTCGCGCCGTGGCTGACCGACACAGCCCGCGTCCTCACGCCGCTGGCCGCGGTCGGCCTCGCCTTCGTCATGATCGGCGCCGCGACCTCCCACGCCTCCCTCCGGGAACCCAAACCAGTAGCCGCCAACACCACCCTCCTGGCCCTCGCCGCCTTCGTAGCCGCCAGCCGCTTCGCCACCCTGACCTGACTCAGGCCCTAGCTCTGGATCAGTACGGCCACGGTCCGGGGTGGAACCGTGGCTGTGCCGGTGCCGGGGGTCCAGGTTGTTTGTTTGACGACAGGGTCAGAGCCGGTGGACTGGATGGAGGAGAGGGAGAGGGACTGGCCGGCCAGGGCGGGGATTGTCTGGGTGACGGTCGAGGTGGTGGTGTTGAAGACGACCAGGACGCCCTTCAGGGACGGGTCGACGTCGGGGCCGGTGGTGTCGTCGATGTGCATGGTGACGACGCCGGGGGTTGTGCCGCTCAGGGGGAAGCTGAGTTTCTGGTTGATCAGGTCCGCGGAGCCCAGGCGGAACAGGGGAGTGGAGAAGCGGAGCTTCAGGAGGTCGTCCGCGGCGGCGGAGGCGGTCGTGACGTCCGCGGCGGTCGGCTTCAGGGCTGGGTTGGCGAGGAGTGGCCGCATGTACTGCCACTTGGCCTCGTTGTCCGGCTTCGGCGGCAGGCCGTGGCCGAAGCCGTTGTCGGCGCCGGTCCAGTCGAGCGTGTTGAACCAGTCGCCGGAGTCGTACGAGTTGCGATCCAGCGACTTGCTCCGCAGCATGTCCGCACCGGCGTGCCAGAACGACGGGGTCTGCGCCAGCGCGGTCGTTGCCAGCGACACCGTATTCATCCGGATCCGGTCCGGCATCGTCATTGCCGTCGGCAACTTGTAGGTCAGCGAGTCCCACAACGTCTCGTTGTCGTGGGCATCGACGTACGTGATCACCTCGTCCGGCTGGTCGGCGTACCCCGCCGGTGAACCGTTGTAGTCGACCCCGTCGCCGCGGACCACCGCACCGGTCTCGGCGGACGTGAAGCTGAATGCGCGCAGATTGCCGGCCAGACCGAGTTGGACGAGGTCGGTGTCGTGGGCGAGCCGTTTCGCGCGGTCCGCTTCCGAGCCGTTCACCGGGTCGCCGTTCGGGTCGCTCGCGGCGCCGGAGCCGAAGCCCTGGATCCGCGGGTTCTCGTCGAACGGACCGCCGCCGCGGACCGCGTCCCGGAGCCGGTCGGAGAACGTGCCGATCCCGGTGCCGCCGAGGTTTCCCTGCCGGGCCTGGACGAACAGCGCGTCGTTCGCTACCTCGCCGAAGTTCCAGCCCTCGCCGTACAGGTAGATCTTCTTGCCGTCGACGCCGTCCTTGGCGAGGGTCAGTTGGTCGAGCGCGGCCCGGACCTTCAGCATGTTGGCCTTGCTGTGGTGACCCATCAGGTCGAACCGGAACCCGTCGACGCGGTAGTTCCGGGCCCAGCTGACCGTGCTGTCGACCATGATCTTCTCGGCCATCGCGTGCTCGGTCGCGATGTTGCTGCAGCACGTCGACGTCTCGACCTTCCCGGTCGCGTTGAGCCGTTGGTAGTACCCGGGCACGACCTTGTCCAGCACCGACGTCGGCGCCTGACCGGCCGCCGGGGTGTGGTTGTAGACCTGATCGAGTACGACGCGCAGCCCGGACTTGTGCAGTCCGCCGACCATCGTGCGGAACTCGGCGACGCGGGCGAGACCGTCGCGCTGGGTCGCGTACGAACCTTCGGGCGCGAGCCAGTGGTACGGGTCGTAGCCCCAGTTGAAGCCGTCCTTCGCTGCGACCGCGGTCACGCAGGCCTGCTGCTGCTCGGAGTCCGGCGGCAGCGCCTTCAGATCACACGCAGGCGATTGCTGCCCGGTCTCCGGGATCGATGCAATGTCGAATGTCGGCAAGAGGTGCACCGTGTTGAGCCCGGCTGCCGCGAGCGCACGCAGATGCTTCGTCCCGTTGCCCTCGTCCGCGAAGGCGAGATAGGTGCCACGGTGTGCGGCCGGCACGGTGCTGTCGCTGATCGAGAAGTCGCGGACATGCAGTTCGTAGATTGTCGAATCGACCGCACGCGCGAGCTTCGGCGACGGCGTACTCGACCAGAGCGCGGGCTTCCCGGCCGGATCGTTCAGATCGACAGCGACCGAGTACGCCGAGTCGGTCGTGAGCGCGACCGAGTACGGATCGGTGACGACGTTGGTCTCCACCTTGCCCGTCGACGGTGCGAACACGGTCACCTGGTAGCGGTAGGCGGCGTTCTTCCAGGACCGTGGCCCGCTGGCGGACCACGATCCGTCGTCGCCGCGCTTCATGGCGATTGTCTGCGATCCGACCAGCAGATTGACCTTTTGTGCGGTCGGCGCCCACAGCGTGAACCGCGGCGCGCCACCCTGCCAGGTCACGCCGAACGATCGCCCGGCCGCCGACCCGCCGTACAGGTCGTCAAGGACTCCAGGGATCTGTACGCCGGTCGCGTCGAGCAGACGCCCGGCGTCGTCGTACTGTGCGAGCCCGAGTTGCCCGGTCAGGATCTTGCGGGCGTCAGCGTGATCCAGTCTGAGCGCTGTGTAGCCCTTGAGCGCTGGGAACTTCGCCAGGACCGCAGCAGGGATCCCACCGCTGTCATAGCGCAGTCCGGCCGACGTACCACCGATGTCGTCCGCGTCCACCTTCAGAGAGCCCTCGTCCGACCAGTGCAGTCGCCAGCGCGACCGCTCCGGGTGCGCAACCGGAGGTACGGCGAGCAGGTCGCGGCCGAGCCAGTAGGCCTTGGCCTGGCTCAGGTCGGGCTGCGCACCGGGCTTCGACGTCGTCACAGTGAGCGCGTGGGTCGCGAGCACGTACGAGAAGGTGACGACCAGGCCGTCGGCCGGCACAGTGATCGGAACGTTGTTGGCCGGGTAGCTCTCGTCGAAGGACAGGTTGTGTGCGACCTTCGCCTCATAACTGCCCGCTTTCAGCTCGCTGGTGGACCACGTGTAGGTGCCGTCGCCGTTCTCGTCTGTCAGCCACGGTCGCATGCAGGCCGGATCCCAGTCGGCCGGACAACCCAGCTCCGACTGGAACGAACCCGGCACAGTGATGATCGGCCCCTCCGCACTGGACGTGGCGAAGTGCCTGCCGTGCTCGTAGTAGAACGTCACCGGTCCGGCCGGCGCGATGTACGAGATGTTGGCACCGTTCTGGTTGCCACCGGCACCGTAGTTCTCGTCCCACGCCTTGTTGATGGCCGCCTTGTAGGCGTGCTCACCAGCCGGGATGGCGGTGTAGGTGCCCTTCCACACCTTGTCCTTCGGGTCGAGCGTCAGCTGCGCCTGGTCGCAGTCCGGCGACCAGTCCGCCTGGCAGCCCATCTCACTGTTGTGGTCACCCGGCACGCTGACGTTGGCGGGCTGCACGACCGGACCGGTGCCACCACCACCGCCGCCCGGGGCAGCAGCGTCGCCGACGACGCCGTACGACCCGGACACCGAGTAGTGGCCCGACACGTCCCGCAGCACCGCGCGGTACTCGAGCAGTGTCCCCTTCGGCACCCCGGACACGTCCTGGAACACCCGGTACGGCGCGTTGTCGTCAGATCCGAGCCGCTGCCACGCAGTCGTCCCCACGGGCCGGTAGCCGAAGGTCACCGTCACCGGAGTGTTCGCGGGGACCGCGGCTGCGATCTCAGCACGCCCGCCGACCGTCGCACCGAGCTCCGGCGAGCTCATGTAGACAGCCGGTGCCTTGGACGGCGACGGCACCTTGCTCTGGGCCTGATAGACGGTCACGGACAGCGGCGCCTGGCTGAGCAGCACCCGGCCCTCGCGGTCGGTCCGCACCGACTTGGAGCCACCGTAGACCGGCTTGAACGAGGCGTTCGACCCGTACGTCGGGATCGTCGCAGACGCGGCGGACGACGAGTTGTTCGCGACCACCAGGTACTCGACGTTGTCGCTGCCGAGCCGGCTGAATGCGTACAGCCCGCTGGAGTTCGACGAGTACCGGTGCACCTGGCGCCCGTCCGCCAGCGCCGGGTACTTCGCCCGCAGCTTCTGCAGTGCAGCGATGTGCTTGTACATCGGCGCGTCGGCGTCGTACCTGTCCTTGCTGCCGATCGTCGTCGTACCGGTGCCGTCCACGACCTCGTCGTCGGTGTAGTCGGTCGTTTTCGTGGCGAACATGTCCTGCCGCGCATCCTTGTCACCACCGGGACCGGTGAAGCCCTGCTCGTCGCCGTAGTAGATGACCGGCTGACCACGGGTGAGGAACATCAGCGAGTGCGCCAGCTTGTCGCGGGCGAGCAGCTCCTGGCCGTTCGCACCGCCCTGCTTGAGGAATGTGCCGACCCGGCCCATGTCGTGGTTGCCGAGGAACGTCGGCAGTTGGTACGCGTTCGAGTCGGAGTCGGTGTAGTAGTCGTCGTTCGCGTAGAGGTCGCGCAGCTTCGTACTCGGATCGCCCTTCGCGAACGCCACCGCGCTCTGCTGGAAGCCGAAGTCGAGGGTGGCCTGTAGCGCGCCGGCCGTGGTGTACGTCGACATGAACTTCGGGTCGGCGTCGAAGACCTCGCCGAACATGAAGAAGTCCTTCGCGCCGGCACCCTTGGCCGCGGCCAGGATCTGCGGCGAGAACTTCTGCCAGAACTCCAGGTTGACGTGCTTGACCGTGTCGATCCGGAACCCGTCGATGCCGAACTCGGCCCAGCTCTTGTAGACGTCGATCATCCCGTCGCGGACCCGTGGCTGCTCGGTGAACAGGTCGTCCAGGCCGACGAAGTCGCCGTACTCCGCCGATTCGCCGGCGAAGGTGGAGTCGCCGCGGTTGTGGTACAGCGTCGGATCGTTCAGCCAGGCCGGCACCTTCACGGTCTCGTCGGCCGGGGTGCGGAACACCGGAACGTTCGGGAACGACGTGTTCCGGTCCAGCGGCGGGAAGACGTCGCCACCGGCGTAGGTCTTGTCGTCGAACTCGGTGCCGGCAGCATCCTTGTACGGCGACGTGGACTTCGAGATGTAGCCGTACTGATCGGACTGGTACGCGATCACGTCCGCGGTGTGGTTGGTGATGATGTCGAAGAAGACCTTCATGCCCTTGCGGTGGGCCAGGTCGATCAGCCGCTTCATGTCCGCATTGGTGCCCAGGTGCGGGTCGATCTGGGTGAAGTCGGTGATCCAGTAGCCGTGGTACCCGGCGCTCACGTCGGCACCGGCGCCCTGCACCGGCCGGTTCTTGAACGACGGTGTGAGCCAGAGGGACGTCGTACCGAGGGACTTGATGTAGTCGAGCTTCTGGATCACGCCGGTCAGGTCGCCACCGTGGTAGAAGCCCTTGTCGGTCGGGTCCAGGCCGGTCTGCAGCCGGTCACCGGTCAGCCCACCGGCGTCGTTGGACTTGTCCCCGTTGGCGAACCGGTCCGCCATCAGGAAGTAGAACCGCTCCTTGGTCAGATCCTGGCGCAGGCTCGGTGACGACAGCGCCTTGTCGGCCGGGGTCACTGCCGACCCGGCCAGGTCGACCGGCTTCACGCTGACGACGTGGCTGGTGTCGTCGTAGCTGAAGGCGAGCTTGGCCGGTCCCTCGATCCGCAGTGGGATGTTCGGGCCGTTCAGCACACCGCCGGCGCCGTAGTTCTCGTCCCAGCTTCCGTTGACCGCGACCTTGTATTCGTACGAGCCGGCCGGCACGTCGAAGATCTTCGCGTACGGCGCGGCCGCGCCCAATCTGGTCGCCGCGCAGCCCGGATCCCAGTCGCCCGTGCAGCCGAGCTCGTTCTGCAGCGACCCGGCCAGCGTGATCACCCGATCCGCCGCGACCTGCGCGGGCGCCGGTGCCGCCGTACCGAGTCCGAGCACGACCACCGCTACCGCGGTGAACCCTGCCGTCCATCGCCTGAACCCGCGCATCCCGGTCCCCTCCCAGCCGACTGAGCCTGCCGGGACGCTAACCCGCGACCTTCACCGTGAGGAGGGCTCGAATGTCACGGTCGGGTCACGAGGCGTGGCAGAGTGCTTTCGATCGGCGTGCGCAGGGTGCTGGTCGCCTCCTCGTCGTACGGAGTTGGCTCGGCGTTGACGATGATCAGGGGTTTGCCGGCGTTCAGGGCGATGTCGCACAGACCGGCGGCCGGATAGACCTGCAGGGATGTGCCGACGGCCAGGAACACATCGGCTGCCTCGGTGGCGGCGACGGCTGCGTCGAGGACGCCGCGGTCGAGAGACTGGCCGAAGGAGACGGTTGCCGACTTGAGGATGCCGCCGCACATCTCGCAGGCAGGGTCTTCGTCGCCGGCGTCCAGCCGGGCGAGTACGTCGGCCATCGGGATCCGCCGCCCGCACTCCAGGCAGTCGACGAAGCGGACCGTCCCGTGCAGCTCGTGGACGAGGTCCGGTGATGACCCGGCCTTCTGATGCAGCCCGTCGACGTTCTGGGTGATCAGTCCGGTCAGGCGGCCCTGCCGTTCGAGCTCCACCAGCGCCAGGTGGCCCGGGTTCGGCTCCATCGTCCAGACCGGTACGGCGAGACGGTGCTTCCACGCCTCCACGCGGACCGCGCGGCTGGCGACGTACTCGTCGATGTCGAACATCGCCTGCGCGGCCGGGTTCTTCGTCCAGACTCCTTGCGGGCCGCGGAAGTCGGGGATCCCGGACGCGGTCGAGATCCCGGCTCCGGTCAGTACGGCGATACGGTCGGCATGGATCACGACTCCGAAAGTAGCGCCTTCCAGTCCGGAGCCAAGACCGACATCACGATCTCGTCGACCCACTGGCCCTCCCACAGCAGCGAGTCCCGCAGCCGGCCCTCGACCACGAAGCCGGCCTTCTCGTACGCGCGCTGCGCCCGCGGGTTGAAGGCGTACACACCGAGGCTGATCCGGTGCAGCCCGATCTCCTCGATGCCGTAGCCGACGATCAGCCTGGTCGCCTCGGTCCCGAGCCCGCGGCCCTGGCCGGCCGGGCCGATCAGGATCCGGAAGTTGCAGCACTGGTTGTCCGGGTCCCAGTCGTTCAGCACCGCCTCACCGACGACGGCCCCGGTGGCCTTGTCCACGATGGCCAGGTCGAGCCGGTCGGTCTGGTCCTTCCGGGTCCGCATCCACTCGCGCGCCCGCTCCTCGCCGATCTCGCCGTGACTTCCGGTCAGCCGGGCAACCTCTGGATCAGCCATCGCCGCAGCCATGGGCTCATAGTCGCCCTCGTCCAACGGCCGCAGTACGACGAGCTCACCGGTCAGAGTCGGCTTCGTCGCGAAGTCGGTCATGCTTTCGACCGTAGGGTCTGCCACTCAGGGGCCAGGATCGACATCATGATGTCGTCGTGGCGTTCGCCGTCCAGGGCGACTGCCTGCCGCAGCCGGCCTTCCTCGACGAAGCCGGCCTTCTCGTACACCCGCCGCCCGCGCGGGTTGAACGCGAAGACGGTGAGCGAGATCCGGTACAGCCCGAGTCGCTCGAAGGCATAGTCGACGATCATCCGGGTCGCTTCGGTCCCGAGCCCCTGGCCGCGGCCGTCCGCGCCGATCATGATCCGGAAGTTGCACGACTCGTCGTCCGGACTCCACTTGTTCAGCACTGCCTCACCGACGGTCCGGCCGGTCGCCTTCGAGACGATCGCCAGGTCCAGGCGATCGGTCTGCTCCTTCCGGGTCCGCAGCCATTCGCGGTACATCTCCTCCTCGACGCCACTGCCGTCGTCATGAGGATCGGTGAACCTGGTCACCTCGGGATCGGCCATCGCCGCCACCAGCGCGTCGTAGTCGCCCTCGTCCAACGGCCGCAATACGACCAGCTCACCCGTCAGCGTCGGTTTCACCGCGAAGTCACTCACGGTCGGCAGTCTGTCAGCTGACCCGTCGAACGACGTAGCTGTTTTCGTCCGCCGACACGAGGTCCTGGGCGCGCATCCGGCACCAGGCTGGGATGTCGGTGGCGGCCGCTGGGTCGTCGGCGAGGACGGTTACGGTGTCGCCGATCGCGACGGTGGGTAGCGTCTTGGCCAGTTTGATCACCGGGAGTGGGCAGATTAGGCCGCGGCAGTCCAGGTCGACGTTCACATCCCCACCTCCGCGCGGATTCGGCGAACGATCCCGGGCAACACCGTGGAGAATCGGTCGATCTCGTCGTACGTCGTGGTCCTGGCCAGCGAGACGCGGACGTTCCCGTGGGTGAGGACGCCCATGGCTGCCAGTACGTGGGACGGTCGCAGGGTGCTCGACGTACAGGCCGAACCGCTGGAGACCGAGAAGCCCTCCGCGTCGAGGGCGGTGACGAGTGCCTCGCCGTCCACGTAGAGACAGGAGAAGGTGAGCACGTGTGGCAAGCGGTCTTCGGGGTCGCCGACCACTTCGACATCCGGGATCTCGGCGGCCACTCGTTGCCTGAGCTCGTCGATCCAAGCGTGGTGGTTCTTGTTCAGATCGGCGGCTTCGGCGAGGCGGGCCTGGAGAGCGGCCGCGGCGGCGAGCGTGTTCGGAATGTCCGGGAAACCGGGGGAGAGGCCGTCCTCGCGCTCGTCCATCGGCCAGGCCGGCGCGATCCGGGTCCCCTTCCGCACCGCCAGCAGGCCGACGCCGGCAGGCCCACCCCACTTGTGGGCGCTTGCCGTCAGCACCGACCATCCCGTCGGTACGGCGTCGTGTCCGATGGACGCGGCCGCGTCGACGAACAGCGGTACGTCGCCACAGGCCGCGGCGGCTGCTTCGATCGGCTGACGCGTACCGACCTCATGGTTGGCGGACTGCAGCGCCCCCACCGCGACACCCGGCGCACGCACCGCCTCCCTGAACGCATCCAGGTCGACCCGGCCGACCATGTCCACGCCGACCTCCACTCCCGCGTCCCCGGCGGTGTGCAGTACGGCGGAATGCTCGACGGCACTGTGGACAACGGCAGCGCCAACGCGCCTGCGGGCAGCCGTGACCGCGGTCAGCCCCGCGTGGATGGCCGCCGTACCGGAGGTGGTCAGGAACAGCTCGTCGGGCCGCACTCCGACCGCGTCGGCGAGGACCGCCCGGGCGTTGTCCAGCAGCAGCCGCGCGGTCCGGCCCTCGTGGTGCAGGCGGACCGGATCGGCCCAGCCGGAATCGACTGCCGAGAGCAACATTTCCCGCGCTGCCGGGTGTAACGCCTCCGCCGACGCCGCGTCCAGATACGCACGCTCACTCACACGGGAAACGCTAGAGCATGTCGTCCCCTCCGATGCCGTCGCGAGGAGGTGCTCGGTGGAGTGGCTCGGTGTGCTGGAGTGAAGGTCTCGATGCGGAGCATCGTGGCCTTTGCTCCAGTGCAGCGAGACGCCCACCGAGTGCCCCGCAGTAGGCAGCGGAGGGGACGACATGCTCTTGGCCCTACCTATGCGCGGGAGTGCGAAAGGTGTCCAGTAGTGTTTGGTCGTCAGTCTCACTTGGGAAGGGAAAGGCGCCCCGTGGGTTCGAACGGCACGCCCGGAGTGGACGAGCGCGCGGCAGGTCTTGCCGGCGCCACACGTCCGGCGAAGCGACGCCTGCTGGTTGGTGCGGGAGTGGTGCTCGGCACCCTGCTGCTGACCGGTTGTTCAACGGCGACCAAGGAGCAGTGGAAACGACTCGGTCTCCCCCCGGGCGCATCGGATCGGACCGAGGCTGTCCTCAGCCTCTGGATCGGTGCCTGGATCGCGGCGCTGATCGTCGGTGTGCTGGTCTGGGGCCTGATCCTGTACGTCTCCGTGCGCTACTACAAGCGCAACGACGAGGCTCCCAGGCAGGTCCGGTACAACCTGCCGCTCGAGGTGCTCTACACACTGGCGCCGTTCGCGATCATCGGTGTGCTGTTCTTCTACACCGTCGAGCACGGCAACCAGGTCACGGCGATGTCGAACAACCCGTCGCACACGATCAACGTGGTCGGCCAGCAGTGGCAGTGGACCTTCAACTACAAGGACACCGTCGACGGACAGGAAGGCGTCTGGGAGACCGGCACGCTGCAGAAGCCGGCCGAGCTGTGGCTTCCGGTGGACGAGTCGGTCCAGTTCGACCTGACCTCGCCGGACGTCATCCACTCCTTCTGGGTGCCGTCGTTCTACTTCAAGCTCGACGTCATCCCGGGCCGGACCAACAAGTTCCAGCTGACCCCGACCAAGACCGGCACCTTCGCCGGCAAGTGCGCAGAGCTCTGCGGGCTCTACCACAGCCGGATGGTCTTCACCGTCAGGGTGGTACCCAAGGACGAGTACGACGCGCATCTGCGTGATCTGGCCGCCAGGGGCCAGACCGGCGCCGCCACCGGTGGACAAGACGCCACCACCATCCCCGGTCACGGGGAGCAGGAGGGGGAGAAGTGACCGACCTCGCCGAGCGCACCGGCGCCATCGGTAGCACCAGCATCACCGCGTTGCCGCGGCGGCGCAGCAAGGGCCAGATCGCGGTCAAGTGGCTGACCACCACCGACCACAAGCTGATCGGCCACATGTACCTGATCACGTCGTTCGCGTTCTTCCTGATCGGCGGTGTGATGGCTCTGCTCATCCGCGCCGAGCTGGCCAAGCCGGGCCTGCAGATCGTGAACGAAGAGGTCTACAACCAGCTCTTCACGATGCACGGCACGATCATGCTGCTGCTGTTCGCGACACCACTGTTCGTCGGCTTCGCGAACGAGATCATGCCGATCCAGATCGGTGCCCCGGACGTCGCGTTCCCGCGGCTGAACATGTTCAGCTTCTGGCTGTTCCTGTTCGGCGGTCTGATCACTATCAGCGGCTTCTTCACCCCGGGCGGCGCGGCCGACTTCGGCTGGTTCGCCTACGCCCCGCTGTCCAACGCGGTCCGCTCGCCGGGTATCGGCGGTGACCTGTGGATCATGGGTCTGTGGATGGCCGGTCTGGGCACGATCCTGGGTGCGGTCAACTTCGTCACGACCATCATCACCATGCGGGCACCGGGCATGACGATGTTCCGGATGCCGATCTTCACCTGGAACATCCTGGTCACCTCGATCCTCGTGCTGATCGCGTTCCCGATCCTGGCCGGCGCGTTGCTGATGCTGGAGGCGGATCGAGCCCTAGGGGCTCACGTCTTCGATGCCGCGAACGGTGGGCCATTGCTCTGGCAACACCTGTTCTGGTTCTTCGGGCATCCCGAGGTGTACATCATCGCGTTGCCGTTCTTCGGCATCATTACCGAGATCCTGCCGGTGTTCAGCCGCAAGCCGGTCTTCGGCTACATCGGTCTGGTCTCCGCGACCCTCGGTATCGCGGTCCTGTCGGTGGCTGTCTGGGCGCACCACATGTTCGTCACCGGCGCAGTCAACCTGCCGTTCTTCTCGTTCATGACGTTCCTGATCGCGGTGCCTACCGGGGTGAAGTTCTTCAACTGGATCGGCACGATCTGGGGCGGCTCGGTGTCGTTCGACACTCCGATGCTGTGGTCGGTGGGCTTCCTCACGACCTTCCTCTTCGGCGGTCTGACCGGCATCATCCTGGCCTCGCCGGCGCTGGACTACCAGCTGTCCGACTCGTACTTCGTGGTCGCGCACTTCCATTACGTGGTCTTCGGGACCGTGGTGTTCGCGATGTTCGCCGGGTTCTACTTCTGGTGGCCGAAGTTCACGGGCCGGATGCTCGACGAGAAGCTCGGGAAGCTGCACTTCTGGTTGCTGTTCATCGGCTTCCACACCACGTTCCTTGTGCAGCACTGGCTGGGTGTCGAGGGCATGCCGCGGCGCTACGCGTCGTACGGCGCGAACGAGGGCTTCACCACGCTGAACGAGGTCTCCAGCGTTGGTGCCTTCATCCTCGGCCTGTCGATGCTGCCGTTCTTCTACAACGTCTACAAGTCACGCAAGGCACCGCTGGTAGGCGTCGACGACCCGTGGGGTTGGGGACGCTCGCTGGAGTGGGCCACGTCGTCGCCGCCGCCGCGGCACAACTTCGAGCGGCTGCCGCGGATCCGGTCCGAGAGCCCCGCGTTCGACCTGCACCACGCAGACCTTGCCCTGGCCGAGTACCCGGACAACCGGGCCGGCACGGACAACCTGCTGGATGCCGGTGAAGACCAGGGCCGGGTCGAGCACCTGGAGCAGGTCGTGGCCGATACCGACGCTGAGGGGAAGGACAAGGCGTGAAGGTCGAAGCCTGGGTCTTCGGGATCCTGAGCGTGTTCGTGCTGGTCGTGACGCCGATCTACTGGCTGATGTCGGAGGACCCGACCGGCACCACCGCACTGACGATGACGTTCTTCCTGTCCCTGCTGGTCGCGTTCTACCTGAGCATCACGGCGCGCCGGATGGACGCCCGGCCGGAGGACCGCAAGGAAGCCGAGATCGTCGAGGGCGCCGGTGAGCTCGGCTTCTTCCCGCCGTACTCGTGGTGGCCGCTGTGGTGCGGGCTGACCCTGGCGGTCGTCGTCCTCGGCATCGTGTTCGGCTGGTGGCTGTTCATCGCCGGCTGTGGCATCGGCATCATCACGCTGTCGGGGTTCATCTTCGAGTACTACCGCGGTGACCACGCTCACTAGTTGAAGCTCGTACGGGCGCCATCCGGAAGCCAACCGGATGGCGCTTTCGTGCGTCTTAAGGGGTGCCACCGGACAATGGGCCGTTGTGGTCCGTACCACTGTGGTGGCGGTGTTGCTTGCGCGGGTATTCCGGTACTACGGGTTACCCTTGCGGCGGTTGGTGCAAACAGGGGAGAGCTGGGGAATGGTGAGCGGTTCGGTGAGGAAACACGGCCTTGCCGTGGTGGGGATCTGCGCGATGCTGCTGGTCGGCACCGCGTGCAGCGACACCGAGGCGGGCGGATCGCCGTCGGCGGGGGCCACACAGAGCGGTGGTACGCCGGGTGCGTCGAGCAGCCCGGGCACCTCGTCCAGCCCGTCGGAGAACCCGGCCGCAGCGAGCATTTCGGTTGTCCCGGCCAAGGGCGCGGCCTCGGTCAAGCCGGATCAGCCGGTGACCGTGAGCACCACCGTCGGCAGCCTGAAGGCGATCACCCTCAAGGACGACGACGGCGACAAGGTGACCGGCAGCTTCAACACCGACCGGACCAAGTGGACCTCCACACCGCAGCTCAAGCCGGGCGCGTCGTACAAGCTGAGCGGCACGGCCGAAGGCACCGACGGCGCCACGGTCCCGATCAGCTCGACGTTCAAGACGCTGAAGGCGGCGAGGAGTCTGAAGGCCTCGGTCGCCCCGCTGAACGGCGAGACCGTCGGCGTCGCGATGCCGATCCAGATCTACTGGAACAACCCGGTCAAGGACCGCGCCGCGGTCGAGAAGCGCCTGTCGGTGAAGACCTCGGTCCCGGTCACCGGCAGCTGGCACTGGGTGAACAGCAAGCAGGTCAACTACCGGCCGATGAACTACTGGCCGGCCGGCACCAGGGTGACCGTCGGCATCGCCACCCAGGGCGTCAACGCGGGCAGCAACACGTGGGGGACGGCCAGCCGGACGATTGCCTTCAGCATCGGCAAGTCGGTCGTCAGCAACGTCAACGTCACGAGGCACTCGATGGTCGTGACGATCAACGGCAAGCCGGCCCGGACCATCCCGATCACCGCCGGCAAGGACGGCTTCACCACCCGCAGCGGGGTGAAGGTGATCATGGAGAAGTTCACCACCAAGCGGATGGACGCCGCGACGGTCGGCATCAAGCCGGGCGACCCGGAGTACTACAACATCAGCAACGTGAAGTGGGCCCAGCGAGTGACCAGCTCCGGCGAGTTCATCCACGGCGCGCCGTGGTCCGCCGGCAGCCAGGGCAGCGCCAACGTCAGCCACGGCTGCGTCGGTATGAGCCTCAAGGACGCCCAGTGGTACTTCGCTCAGACCCTCCGCGGCGACCCGGTCATCGTCACCGGCACCACCCGCCGCATGGAGCCAGGCAACGGCTGGACCGACTGGAACACCACCTGGGCCAACTACAAGGCCGGCTCAGCCCTGTCCTGAGGTCCGCCTCTGGGGACTGTCGCCAGCGCCTTCGACGGGAAGTTTTCGAGCACGGTCCAGTCCTCCATGGCTGAGACGAGCATTCGTTTCACGGTGGACTTGGCCTGCTCGAGGGCAAGATCGACGAAGCACTGACAGCGGCTCAGTTCGTCGCCGTTGAGAACGCACAGGAGGATTCCGGCGACCTGAACGCCTCGAGCCGTCGCGACGAGCTTCGCATCTCCCGGCAGCGGAAGCCGGCTGGCGAGCTCACGGACGAACCGCTGCTCGATGCGACCACCGCCGAGCAGCGACATAATCCCGGCTCCGACCCCGCCGACGATGTCGTGGACCTTCTTCTTCCCGGCGAGGATCGCCTCCGCGATGTCCGCGAGGAACCGGCAGTGCCGTCGCCGGCGGCGCCGCAGTAGCTTCCGGAATGTCGACCCGGTGACATAGTCGCAGGCGCGCTCGGCGACGGCCTCGCGCCAGCTTTCAGTGAGGGCAGCGGCACAGAACTCTGCGGCCGCTTCGACCTTGGCGCGTTGTGGTTCCGTGAGAGATCCGACCGCATGGGTCCGTCGCGGGCGTCCGCCCTTCGGGGACCGCCCGGTCGAACGCCGGTTGGCGCCTCGGCGACGCGGTGTGGACCGGGCCGCACTCCGCGAAGGCCTCGCCGACCGCGCCTTGGTCGAGCTCACAGTCCGCTTGCTTGCGCGTTGCCCTCGTGGCACTGCCGGCTGCCCACGGTGAGCCTTGAGATGGCAGCGCATCCCGTCGACCTTCACCTTATTCCGACAGGGACTCCCGTCGTCGGTTGCTGCTCTGCACCTCGGCTTCGCCATACGATCATGATCAACCGTTCCGGTATAGGCCGCAGCGGTCGCGGTGTGTCACGCTAGCGGAAGCTACAAACCTTTCGAGCCTGCTCGTAGCAATGCGGCGAGCACTTCGTTGGCGTGCAGGGCTGGCAGGGAGTGGTGGGTGGCGGTCTTGATTCGTACGACGGTCGCCCCGGCGGCACTCGCTCGTTGGGCGACTTGGTCGGGGTTGTGGGCCTTGCTGCGGTCCGCGACGACGACCAGGGTCTCGGTCTGGAGTTGCTGGACGTCGGGCCTGCGCGGCAGGACCGGTCGGGTGGTGGGCTCGACAGCGGCCAGGCCGGCTAGGTGCAACCAATCCGGGTCGACGGGCAGGCCTTGCGTCTCCCAACGCAGGAACGACTCCGTGCGGGCGGGGCTGGGCCTGAGGAGCGAGGGGAGTGCTCTGGCGACGTACCTCGGCTTGAGGCCGGTGAAGCAGTCGGTCGGGTCGATCAGCGCGAGCCTGTTGACCCGCGCCGGGTTCCGGAGGGCGTACGTGAGTGCGATCCGGGTGCCGTAGGAGTGCCCGCACAGCGCAGCCTGCCGGATCTCCAACGCATCCAGTACGCCGGTCAGCCAGGCCATCAGGTCGTCCACCGTGCGCGGTGGAGTCGCCGTGCTGCGGCCCGCGTCGCCGGGGAGGTCGAGAGCATAGACGCGGTACTGCTCCGCAAGCCGGGGCGCGACGGTGAACCAGACCGCTGACGTGGCGCCGTGGCCGGCGAGCAGGACCAGGGGAGGGGCGTCGGACGGGCCGCACGCGTTCACGTGTGTGCCGGCGAGGTCGAGGTGTTCCACCGGGACACCCCAGCGGCGGAGGAGAGCGTCGTACGCGTCCTGGAAGGTCATGACGCGAGAATAGCTCACTGAGTGAGGTAAGTTGTCGGGCATGCGTGAAGGAGTGAAGCCGGCCGACCCGGAGCGGGCAGCGGCGCTGGAGCTGGTGCACCGGCTGCGGGAGGTCGCATTGCGGCTCGAGCTGGCAGTCGGGGAGTTCGCCCGCGCGACCGGTTTGCACGCGACCGACGTACGGGCGCTCACGCGGCTACTGGACGCCGAGCGGGCCGGAGTGGAGGCGACTCCGGGATGGCTGGCCCAGCAGCTCGGAATGACCTCTCAGGCGACGACGGCGGTCATCCACCGCCTGGAGGCTGCCGGGCACGTCGAACGCCTCAGAAGCCGCTCGGACGGCCGCAGCGCTCGCCTGCAGGTGTCCGAGACGGCTGTCGACCTCGGCTGGCGGTTCTTCGGGCCGCTCCTCGAGCGCCTGATCGGCATCACCGAGCAGCTGGACCAGCGCGACAGGTCGGTCGTCAGCGACTACCTGACCACGGTCGCTGACGCTCTCGAATAAACCAAAAGGCCCCGGCGAGACGCCGGGGCCTTCGGGTGCTGCTGCGATCAGGAGCGGTCGCTGGTGACTTCGCGATACGTCTCGGTCTCGCTGAGGTCGTGGATCTCGTCCGCGTCGTGAGCGTGCTCGTGAGCCGCCTCCAACTCGTGCGTCGTCGGCTTCTGGATCGCGTCGGCGTAGTAGAAGCGCGACAGCCGGGCACGGAGCTTGTTCAGGGCCCGGCGCGGGGCGCGGACGCCGTTGTCGTCGGTCTCCGGACCGATGTCGAGCGGCACGACCCGGTCGTGCGCCGTGAGGCTGTACGCCTCGTAGTTCGAGATCGGCTCGTGCTTCTCCGTGTACTTGCCCTCGGGGGAGCGGACGATCACACCGGTCTCCAGACCGTGCATCAGCCGGTCGTTGTCCGCACGCTGCAGCGAGATCGCGACCCGCCGGGTCACCCAGAAGGCGAGCACCGGGCCGATGAACACCGCGAACCGGAGGAACCAGGTGACGTTGTTCAGCGACAATCCGAAGTGGGTGGCGATCAGGTCGTTACCGCCACCGATCCACAGCAGCGCGTAGAAGGTGATGAACGCCGCACCGATACCGGTCCGGGTGGGCATGTTCCGCGGCCGGTCGAGCAGGTGGTGCTCGCGCTTGTCACCGGTGATCCAGCTTTCGATGAACGGATAGAGCGCGACCAAAGTGACGAAGGCAGGAGGTATCAGCAGGGCCGGGATGATCAGGTTCCAGCTGAGCGTGATGCCCCAGAAGTGTGACTCGAATCCGGGCATGATACGGACCGAGCCTTCCAGCCAGCCCATGTACCAGTCCGGCTGGGATCCCGCCGTCACCTCCGCGGGGTTGTACGGGCCGTACAACCAGACCGGGTTGATCTGCAGCAGCGCGCCCATCAGCGCGGTGATGCCGAACACGACGAAGAAGAAGCCGCCGGCCTTGGCGGTGTACACCGGGAACAGCGGGTAGCCGACCACGTTCTTCTCGGTCCGGCCGGGCCCGGCGTACTGCGTGTGCTTGTGGTACACGACCAGGAACAGGTGGACTGTGACCAGGGCAAGGATCAACCCCGGAATCAGCAGCACGTGGATGGTGAAGAAGCGGGAGACGAATTCGTCACCCGGGAACTCGCCACCGAAGATGAAGAAGTTCAGGTACGTCCCGATGATCGGGGAGGCCCCGATCATCCCCTGGGTGATGCGTAGACCGGTGCCGGACAGCAGGTCGTCGGGGAGGCCGTAGCCGATGAAGCCCTCGATGATGCCGAGGAACAGCATGGTGAAGCCGATCACCCAGTTCAGCTCACGCGGCTTGCGGAACGCGCCGGTGAAGAAGATACGGAGCAGGTGCACCATCATCGCGGCGATGAACAGGACCGCCGCCCAGTGGTGGATCTGCCGCATCAGCAGGCCGCCGCGGACGTCGAAGGTGATGTCCAGCGTCGAGGCGTAGGCCTCGGACATGTGCAGGCCCTTGAGCAGGCTGTACGAACCCTGGTACTCGACGTCGCCCATCGACGGCTTGAACCAGAAGGTCAGGAAGATGCCGGTGAGGATCAGGATGATGAAGCTGTACAGCGCGATCTCGCCGAGCATGAAGGACCAGTGGTCCGGGAAGACCTTGCGCAGGTTCTTCCGGCCGATCTTCGCGATCCCGAGGCGGTCGTCGAGATACTTGACCGGTGGTGGGAACTCTGTCTTTGACATTGCTGTCACCCTCGTTCGAAGAAGCTCGGGCCGACCGGCTCGGTGAAGTCGCTCTGCGCGACCAGGTAGCCCTCTGCGTCCACTGCCAACGGTAGCTGAGGCAGCGGGCGGGCCGCAGGTCCGAAAATGACCTTGGCGCCGTCGGCCAGGTCGAACGTCGACTGGTGGCACGGGCAGAGCACGTGGTGGGTGGTCTGCTCGTACAGGGAGATCGGGCAACCGACGTGGGTGCAGATCTTCGAGTAGCACAGGATGCCGTCGACACCCCAGTTCTCCCGGCCGGGAGGCGTCTGGATCTCGCTGGGCTTGATCCGGACCACGATCACCGCGGACTTCGCCTTGGAGTTCTGGTACTGGACCGGGCTCTCCTCCTCCAACGCGGCCAGGTTTGCCGGTGCGGCGTTGACCAGCTGGCCGACGATCATGTCGGACGGCTTGATCGGGCGGTCGGTGACGTCGTTGACGACGCGGATGCCCTTCGCCCAGATCGTGCTGTAGAGCGCGCGGCCCGGCAGCGGACCGAGGTCACGCAGCAAGATGATCGCCGGCAGGCCGAGCAGGCCCAGTCCGGTCAACAGCCCGCGGCGGATCAGCTTGCGCCGGGTGAAGCCGGATTCCGCCACACCCTGCTGGAACGCGTCGGAGATGTCGGCGATCTGCTCCGGCGAGGAGTGGGCCGGGTGCCGGTCCTCGGCGATCTCCTCGTCGACCATCAGCTTCTTGGCCCACTGGATCGCGCCGGCGCCGAGCAGGAACAGGGCCAGGCCGATGCACAGGCCGATGACCATGTTGTTGGCGTTGCCGGACAGCGGCCCGAACACGAGGTTGGCGTCGCGCGGGATGGCGAAGTACGCCACGCAGGACCCGAGGGCGAGCAGACCAGCCAGGGTGAACATCGCCGAGACCTGGCGCTCGACCCGGTCGGCCGCCTTCGGGTCGATGTCGGTGATCCGGTACTCGTGCGGCTCGATTCCCGGGTCCGGGATCGGCTCCGCCACCTGCACCTGACTGTGCTCTTCGTCCGCCTTCACGGCCGGAAGGTTGTCGTCGTGACTCATTCGGCCTTCGCTCCCTTGGCCTTGGCGCCCTTGGCGCCGATCCACACCGCTACACAGACCAGCAGGCCGATACCGACCAGCCAGCCCCACAGACCCTCCGAGACCGGGCCGAGCCGGCCGAGGCCGAACCCACCCGGGTCCTTCTGCTGCTGAAGCGCGTTCAGGTACGCGATGATGTCCCGCTTGTCCTCCGGCTGCATCACCTGGTCGGAGAAGACCGGCATCTGCTGCGGACCGGTGAGCATCGCTTCGTAGATGTGCTTCGGGTCGACGTTCATCAGTGACGGCGCGTACTTGCCGTTCGGCAGTGCGCCACCGCGGCCGGCGAAGTTGTGGCATGCCGTGCAGTTGGTCCGGAACAGCTCGCCACCGCGGGTGATCTGCTCGTCGGTGGCCTTGCTGATGTCGTACGACTCCTGGGCCGGAACCGCCGGGCCTGGGGCGAGTGAGGCGACGTACGCGGCCAGGGCCTCGATCTCCTCCTGCGTGTACGACGGCGTCTTGCGCGGCACCTGGGCGCCGGGCTGCATGGCGGGCATCCGGCCGGTGCCGACCTGGAAGTCGACGGCGGCCGCGCCGACCCCGATCAGCGACGGTCCGGCCATCTTGCCCTCGCCGTTCCCGCCACCCTCGGCGTTCAGGCCGTGGCAGCTGGCGCAGCCGACCGCGAAGAGCTTCTTGCCCTCTTCGATCTGCTGGGACTGGGCCGAGTTGTCCGCCACCGCGTCGTCAGGGGCGAACGCGGCGTACGCCGAGCCCACTGCCAGGAGGCCGAAAAGAAGCACGACGAGGCCGGCGGACCGGTGCCGTCGTCGCGCGGAGAGAAAACGCGCCGGTGACAAGGAAGGTCTCTTCTCACTCATTTGAGCAGGTAGATGGTCGCGAACAGGGCGATCCAGACCACGTCGACGAAGTGCCAGTAGTACGACACGACGATCGCCGAGACGGCCTGTTCGTGGGTGAACTTTCGAGCCATGTACGTCCTGGCGAGGACGAACACGAAGGCGATGAGGCCACCGGTCACGTGCAGACCGTGGAACCCGGTGGCCAGGTAGAAGACCGACCCGTACGGCGACGACGAGATCGTCAGGCCCTCGTGGACCAGCTTGGCGTACTCCGTCACCTGGCCGGCGATGAAGATCGCGCCCATCACGTACGTGAGGATGAACCACTCACGCATACCCCAGGACCGGATGTTCGCCAGTGCGCCGGACCGGCCCACCTTGCCGTGCTCGGCGGCGAACACACCCGCCTGGCAGGTGAACGACGACGCGACCAGGACGAACGTGTTCACCGAGGCGAACGGGACGTTCAGCAGCTCGGTGGACGTCTGCCACAGCGTCTCCGTACCCGGAGCGGCGGCAGCGGTCGTGACTGACCGGATGGTGAAGTAGGCCGCGAACAAGGCGGCGAAGAACATCAGCTCGCTCGAGAGCCAGACGATCGTGCCGACACTGACCATGCTGGGACGGTCGTGGTGTCCGTGTTCACGAGACGCTGGGAGCGCGGTTGCAGTGGCCACGCGGTCATTATGTCGTTCCAGGGATCGACTGCCACGACCACCCCCATGCATGTCGTCAACTCGTTGTTCTTACTGTGGAACCGTGCTTCCTCTCCACGCCGGGCCCGGCGACCAGATCGAGCCGTTCACCGCGCTCCGGTTGCTGACGGGCTGGACCTTCGAGCCGGTGTTACTCGGCGTGATCATTGCCCTCGGCGCGCTCTACCTGTACGGCGTCCACCGGCTGCACAAACGAGGCGACAAGTGGTCCCGGTGGCGCACTTTCGCCTTCGTCGGACTGGGTCTGGGAAGTGCTGTGATCGCCACCCAGTCGGCGCTCGGCACCTATGACACGGTGCTGCTCAGCGTGCACATGGCCCAGCACATGATCCTGTCGATGCTGACGCCGCTGATGCTCGCACTCGGTGCGCCGATCACGCTGGCCCTGCGGACCCTGCCGCGGCGTCCGCGGAAATGGTTGCTCTCCGTGTTGCACTCGCGGTTCGCGAAGGTGCTCTGCTTCCCGCTGATCGGCTTCGCTCTGTTCGTGCTGAGCCCGTGGGCGCTGTACTTCAGCGGCTGGTACGACGCCACGCTGCATTCGGCCGTGTTGCACGACCTGCTCCATCTGCACTTCATCCTGGTCGGTTCGCTGTTCTTCTGGCCGCTGCTGGGCCTCGACCCGGTACCCGGCCGGGTGATCTACCCGTTCCGGCTGATGCTGGTGTTCCTCACGCTGCCGTTCCACGCCTTCCTCGGCATCACGATCATGTCCGCGAACAAGCTGATCGCCGAGGACTGGTACACCAGCTTCGGCCGGTCCTGGCCGCCGTCACCGCTGCACGATCAGTACATCGCCGGCGGCCTGCTCTGGGGGTCCGGCGACCTCGTCGGGGTGGTGTTCTTCGCCGTGCTGTTCGTCCAATGGGTGCGTGAGTCGCAGCGCGAAGCCCGCCGCGAGGACCGCCGGCTGGACCGGTTGGAGGAACAGGCTCGCAGGGCCGGACAGGCACCCCGGTAGCATTCGCCGTGTCCAGTCTTCTTAGAACACAGCTTGGGATGGATCGATGAGTTCAGAGCGTCCGCTGAAGGTGCTGGTCTACAGCGACGACCGCACGACGCGGGAGTCCGTCCGGCTGGCGTTGGGCAAGCGGCCCGCCGCAGATCTGCCCGAGCTCGAGTACGTCGAGTGTGCGACCGAGCCGGCCGTGATCAAGTCCATGGACAAGGGCGGGATCGACCTGGCCATCCTGGACGGTGAAGCGGTTCCGGCCGGCGGCATGGGCATTGCCCGGCAGCTGAAGGACGAGATCTTCCAGTGCCCGCCGGTCCTCGTCATCACCGGTCGTCCGCAGGACGCCTGGCTGGCGACCTGGTCGCGGGCCGAGGGCGCGGTCTCGCACCCGATCGACCCGGTGCGGATGGCCGAGGTCACCGCGGACCTGCTCCGGCAGCGGCTGGCCACTCTCCCCGCCACCACCGCCTGACGCACTATGCCTGCCTACACCTGGCCCCAGGTGCTCAATCCGCTGCTGCGGCGCGAGGACCTGGAGGCGTCCGCCACCGCGTGGGCGATGGAGCAGATCCTGTCCGGCGCGGCGTCGCCGGCCCAGCTCGCGGGGTTCGTGATCGCGCTGCGGTCCAAGGGCGAGACAGTGTCCGAGGTGGAGGGCCTGGTCGCGACGATGCGCGACTTCGCCACCCGGGTCTCGGTCCCGGGCCGGACCCTGGACGTGGTCGGCACCGGTGGTGACCAAGCCCACACCGTGAACATCAGCACGATGTCGGCGATCGTTGCCGCGGGCGCCGGCGCGAAGGTGGTCAAGCACGGCAACCGGGCGGCCTCATCGGCTTGCGGTGCGGCCGACGTACTCGAAGAGCTCGGGATTCCGCTCGACCTCACCGCGGCGCAGGTGGCGGAGGTGGGGGAGCGGGCCGGGATCACGTTTTGCTTCGCGCCCGCGTTCCACCCGGCGCTGCGGCATGCCGCCGTACCTCGGCGGGAGCTCGGCGTACCGACGACGTTCAACTTCCTCGGTCCGCTGGCGAACCCGGGTGATCCGTCCGCGCAGGCTGTCGGGGTCGGGGACGCGCGGATCGCCGGGCTGATGGCCGGGGTGCTTGCGCGACGGGGGATCGACGCGTTGGTGTTCCACGGTGATGACGGGCTGGACGAGTTGACCACCCGGACCACGTCGCAGGTGTGGATCGTCGGTGGAGGAACGGTCGAAGGGCCGTTCACGGTCGACCCGCGGGAGTTGGGGATCGAGCCGGTGACCGCGGAGGCGCTGCGAGGCGCGGATGCGGCGTTCAACGCGAAGGTTGTGCGGGCGCTGCTCGAGGGCGAACCGGGGGCGGTGCGGGACGTCGTACTGCTGAACGCGGGTGCCGCACTGGCGGCGTACGAGCCGACCGAGGGTCCGATCACCGCGCGGATCCGGGCCGGGATGGACCGGGCCGCCGAGGCGATCGACTCGGGTGCGGCGAAGGAGACTCTGGATCGGTGGATCGCGGCCTGTGCCGAGGTGCGCTGACTGATCTGGCTCAGGCCGGCCGGGAGCTCCCCGGCCGGCCTTTCTGCTTATCGTCTGCCGACTAGCCGTTGATCTTGATCTGCTTGACCTTGTTGCGCCAGATCTGCTGCCAGGCCGGGGTGCTGCCTGCGATGTCGGCGATCGACACCATCGCGGTCCCGTCGCCGCGGTCGATCACGACGATCATGATCGTGGAGAACGTCTCCTTCAGCTTGGGCACGCTGACCGCCACCTTGGTGGTGATCTCGTGTCCCTTGTGGCCGTTGATCGTGATCGCCTTGTGCGTGGTGCCGGACAGCTTCGCGTCCTTCGAGTACAGGCCGACGATCGCCCGCGTACCCGCCTGGACCGCGGCCTGCTTCAGGCCGGCCGGCGTCGTACTGAACTTGATGTCCGGGGCGAGCTGGCCGAACGAGACATAGTTGCCCCAGTCGACCCCCTTCTGGCCGGTGTAGTCCTTGTGGACGACGAAGAAGATCGCGGCGCCGCCGTGCACACCGGAACGCTGCGCGTCCTGGTTCTGCCAGGCCGCGCTCATGATCGGCATCGTGTCGTTGTTGGCGGCAACCAGTTCGGTCCCTAGCACCTTGCCGATCGGTGGTGGCGTCTCCGACGGCTTCACGGACGGGGACACCGTTTGCAACGGCTTCGAGATCCCTGTCGGCAAGGCGACCGGGGTGACTGCGTCCGCCTTGGTCCAGATCCAGCCGACGCTGAGCCCGGTCGTCGCCAGGGCGGCGACCACCAGCACCAGAGCCCCGATCAGCCGAGCCCTGGCAGCCGTATCCAGCGACGCCTTGCCACGACTCCGCCGGCGCCGCGCGGTCGTGATCCCATACTCCTCGTCGCCACCCTCCGAGCCAGAGCCCTTCTGCCCGTACGGCGCCTGTCCTGCGTGCTGCCCGTACGGCGATTGCCCGGGCTGCTGCCCATTCGCCTGTCCGGGCTGCTGTCCGTGCGACGGCTGTCCCGCGTGCTGGCCCGACCCCGGTTGCCCGTAGGACGCGTGCCCCGAGTGCTGCCCATATGCCTGCCCGGGCTGCTGTCCATACGGTGCCTGCCCGTGTGCCTGCCCGGGCTGCTGTCCGAACGGTGCCTGCCCGTGTGCCTGCCCGGGCTGCTGTCCGAACGGTGCCTGCCCGTGTGCCTGCCCGGGCTGCTGTCCGAACGGTGCCTGCCCGTGTGCCTGCCCGGGCTGCTGTCCGAACGGTGCCTGCCCGGGCTGCTGTCCGTCGGACGCCTGCCCGGCGTGCTGGCCCGGACCCGGACGCCCAGGACCCTGCGCGGCCGCTCCGTGCCCCTGCTGCCCCGGCTGCTGCCCGTACCCGTGCTGCCCTGGGTGCTGCGCTTGCGGCGGCTGCACCGGGCCCTGCCCCGAGTGCTGTGCCTGTTGCTGCTGCCCGTATGCCTGCTGCCCCGGGCGCTGCGCGTGCGGCGGCTGCACCGGGGGCTGCGCGTGCGGCGGCTGCACCGGGGGCTGCCCGGAGTGCTGAGCCTGTGGCGGCTGTCCGTATGTCGGTTGACCCGGCTGCTGCGTCGGTCCCGGCGGTGCGGCCGCCGGCCGTTGCGGCTGAGCGCCGTATGGCTGCTGACCTTGCTGAGGTGAGGCCGGCGGCTGAGCCGCGTGCTGCGGCCGGCCCGGCTGCTGGGACTGCTGATACCCCGGCTGCTGGTTAGCACCCCGCTGAGTCCGCTGCCCGGCCGCCAACTGTCCGCTGTTCGGCCGGCTCTGCGGCTGTCCGCCGTAGTGCTGCGCCTGCGGCTGCCCGCCGTGCTGCCGCGCCTGCGACTGCCCGCCGTACTGCTGACTGGGCTGTTGCGGCTGGCTGTACTGCTGTGCCGGCGGCTGTCCGTGCGACGTACTGGACGAACGTGGCGGCGGGGGAGGAGGTGGCGGCGCCGGAGCCGGGGACTGACCGAACAACGGATCAGACGACCCACCCAGCCCACCGGACGACCCACTCAGCGGCTCATGATCCAGCGGATCCGGAACCGAGCGACGCCGGTCCGCGGCCGACGGCGGTGCGGACGTGAACCACGCGTCCGGTGCGGGCGGCGCAGGCGACGTACCGGACAACGAGTCACCCGCTCCAGACTGCCCAAGCGATCCACCCGCCCCGGACTGCCCAAGAGACCCACCCGCCCCGGACTGCCCGAGCGACCCACCTGCCCCGGACTGCCCGAGCGACCCACTCGCCCCGGACTGCCCGAGCGACTCACCCGCGTCGTACGGCCGGAGCGGATCCCTCGACGAGGGATCGCGCGGGTCGCCGTCCAGCCGGTTGTACCCGGCGGGCGGTTGCGGTGGTGCGCTGTGCCGCGCCGGAGGGCGCTGGGGTGGTTGCGGGGTCTGGTCTTCGTTCTCAGCCAACGTTGATTCCCTTGTAGGCCTGGCTCTCGGCGGTCCTCAGATCCGGCCGGTTGATCGGTATGTCGCTGATGTACGCGACGGCGGTTCCGTCACCGAGGTCGAAGACGGCCACCGTTAGCGTAAGCACCCGGGCGGTCAACTGCGTCGACTTCGCGGTCACCGTCTGCTGGATGAACCACCCCGACTTGCCGGACCGCGTCACCGCACCGCTCCGGGCGGTCTTGAACGTGACCGGTACGCCGCCGTACATCGACGTCTGCACCTCGCGCGACAGCCACGCCGCAGTCGCCTTCGGGTCGCCGTTGAAGCCCGAGGTGGTACCCAGCGCGCCGACGAAGATGTCGGCGTACCAGTCGTTCTGGCCGTCGAAGTTCTCCTGCAGGAGCATGTACTGGCCGCTGGAGTTCTGCAGTTGCGCGACGAGCCGCTTCCGGTCCGACCACGGCGAACTCCGGCGCGGGAACGAGATCGCGTCCGACGAGATCCGCTCACCCTCATGCAACTTCGGATTCTTCGACTGCCCTGGCGTAGTTGTCCCCGAGGCGCTCGGCTGACCCGTCGGCTGACTCGCACTCGGCTCGCCGGTCGGCTGACTGGTCGGCTGGTTCTCCGGCCCCGCCTCCTCGTCGTTCCCCGAAGTGATCACGAAGAACCCAGCGATCACCAACATCACGCACGCCACAGCCCCGCCCACCATCAACCAAACCCTGCCCCCAGCCCCACCAGACTTCCCCTTCCCCCCACGAGCCCCACCCCCAGCCCGAACCCCCCAACTCTGCCCCTCACTCCACCCACCAGCCCCACCCTGCTGCCCACCAGCCGATCCGTCAGCTCCACGCTGCCGCCGGCCCCACCCATCAGCTCCACCACCCTGTTGCTGACGGCCCCATCCGTCAGCCCCACTGTGCTGCCCACCCGGGGCGTCACCGCCCGCCTGTCCGCCCCCACCCCAGGCATCACCCGCCGCCTGCCCGCCGCCACCCCATGCCCGACCACCAGCCGCCCCGGCGTCAGCACCCTCTTGCTCCCGCCGCCCCCAACCCGCGCCAGCAGCCTGCCCACCCCACGCCTGCCCGCCACTAGCCCCCAGCTCCCCGTCACCCGCCGGCGTACGACCCCACGGCCCAGTAGTCACCGACCCACCACTCGCCGCCGGCTCGCCACCCGCCGCCGACCCACCGCTCGCCGCCGGCTCGCCACTCGTAGTCGACCTACCACCCGCCTGCCCGCGACCCCGCGTTCCAGCAACCGCCTGCTCGCCGGCCTGCGATCCACGACCCCAGCCGTCAGCACCGGCTCCAGCCTGGTTATCGGCCTGCGGTTGACGACCCGAACCGCCACCACCCGCCTGCCCGCCGCCACCCCATGCACCGGCGTCCCCCTGACCACCGCCGGTCCGCTGCTCACCAGCCCACGCCGCGGCCTGACCGCCGGCCTGCGTTCCACCACTCCGGCCGTCACCACCGGTCGCCTCGCCGCCACTCGCCGGCCCGGCCTTGGCCTGGCCACCACCGGCCCGCTGCTCACCAGCCCACGCCGCGGCCTGACCGCCGGCCTGGGTTCCACCACCCCGGCCGTCAGCACCGGTGGCTTCGCCGCCACTCGCAGGCCCGACCTTGCCCTGGCCACCACCGGCCCGCCGCTCACCAGCCCACGCCGCGGCCTGACCGCCGGCCTGCGTTCCACCGCCCCGGCCGTCACCACCGGTCGCCTCGCCGCCACTCGCCGGCCCGGCGTTCGCCTGGCCACCGGCCTGCTGTCCCCGTTCCCACGCCACAGTGCTGCTCGGCGTGCCGCTGTCGTCCGGCTGCTCCCCGCGTTCCCAGGCCGCGTCGCCGGTCGGCTGTCCGCCCCGCGACCCACCAGCCGCCTGCTCTCTGTTGGGGGCTGCGTTATCCGTTGCGGTTTCCGGAAAGAGATCGCCGCTGGGGGACGACTTGTTTCCGGGGAGTGGGCTGGTTGGGGTGAGGTGTGGCTGATGGTGGCGATCAGGTGGTTGTTGCGTTGTTGGTGGTGGGTGGTGGGGCGGAGACTGCTCGCCGTTCTCGGTCTTTTCACCACCCCACGGCCTGGCAGTCGCCGGATCACCGTCGCCCGGTTGTTGCTGTACGTCGCCAGCCGATGGGCCAGCGCTGGTGCGCGGGTCGTCCGCGCCCGCCGGGTCGCCGGGATCCGTCGTCGCGTTCCCAGGTCGCGCTACGCCCAGCGGCACAACGTTCGTGTGCTGCCGATCGTCGGCTGCCGGTTCCGGACGACTGCTCGAGGTCCCGTCGGCTGCCTGTCCCGCACGAGCGCCCGAAGTCTCGGCGGCCGTTGGCTGTGCACCAGCCCCGGTCTGGTCGCCCGCCTCGCCTGTGCCGGTCGAGTCGTCGTCACTGGTCGTCCGCCCGCGTGGACCGGCGTTCGGCTGGTTGCTGTCGGTGCCGGCCGCACGAACCCACGGGTTGCTGTTCTCCAGCTGGGGGTCGTCGCTGGTCGCGTGCTGGGTTGTTGATCCGGCGCCTGTCGGCTCGGCGTCGGCGGTTGCCTGTCCGCCGCTTGTCGGAGGTGCGCTCGCTGTCGGCTGTGCACTGCCGCGAGGGTCAGCGTTGGTATGGCCCTCGTCACCGGTCTGCGCGGCGCGCGGGTCGGTCGCTGGGGGCTGCTGAACCGACGGGTTGGTGTTCGTGTTGCCGGTTGAGGTGCGGCCGGTGATCTGTGGGGTTTCGCCCCATCTCTCAGCGGCTGTCTCTTTCGCGGTCGCCTGGCGCGACGGCTGCGCGTCGGGTGGGTCGGGCGGAGCCGGCTCGTGGGTGGGGGCGCCGGGGTTCTGGTTGCCGTCCGAGGTGGGGGGTTGCTGGACGCCCCAGAGGCGCTGGGCTTCGTTGGCGTCGGCTTGTTGGACTCCCCAGGTTTGGCTGGCCTGGTGGGTAGCCCAGTCGGGCGGCTGTCCGGAAGCGTCGTGCTCGGCGTTGGGTTGGTCCGCGTTCTCGTCGGGCTGGTTCGCCGGGTTCTGCGGCTTGAGGGTTTGGATGTTGGGGTGGTCTTGTGAGGGGTCCTGCGGGTTGTGGGGTGCCCACTGGTCTGGGGTCGTGGGCGTGACGAGCTGGGGGTTCCAGGTGGCGCGGGTGCGATCTGCTGGATCCAGGTTGGCTTGTGGCGTGTGCTGCTCGACGGGTGGCGTGTGGTCAGCCGGCTCGTTGACAGTTGGTGCCTCGCCCGCAGGCTGTGCGGGGTTGGCGGTGGACTCGCGCGCGGCCGGTGCCGAACTCGTCCCGCCGACCGCCGGTGCCGGGTTGGTTTCGGCGGGGTGGTCGGGGAGGCCTTCGTGTTCGGTGCGGTTGGTCCATTGCGTCCCGTTCCACCAGCGGACGGTGTTGGGCTGGCCGGTGGGGTCCGGGTACCAGCCTGCGGGAGGGGTGCTCATGAAGTCACGGTAACTTCGCCGCGTGTCAATGGAACGGTCGTTTTACTGGGTCAGCTGCCGTCCTCTTCGCCGAGGCTGAAGGCTGCCTCGAGGTCGTGCGAGGAGTACGCCCGGAACGCGATGTGGGTCTCCGTGCTGACGACGCCGGGCACGCGGTTGACGTGGTCCGGGATGACGGTGGCGAGGTCGTCATGGTGGGCGACCCGGACCATCGCGATCAGGTCGAGCCCGCCGGTGACGGAGTACACCTCGCTGACACCCTCGATCGCCGCCACCTGCTCGGCGACCTCCGGGATCCGTGCGACGTCGGCCTTGATGAACACGATCGCGGTGACCATGCCGTCCTCTCCTCGAGCTCACATCCCAACCCGCTGAAGCATAGTGCGGCCCACCCCTGACCCGCTGCCAGCACGACGACGAAACGGGATCAGACCGGATCCAGACGCCGGAGGGCAGCGGCGGTCGAGGGATCGGCGGGAAGGAAAGCCTCCATGCGCAGCTCGGACAGGGTGACGTCAAGAGCCGTGCCGAAGCGGGTGAGGGTCGTGATGAGGCGCAGGTCGCCCTGCGCGGATCGAAGGTGCAGCGGTACGGCGAACCCGAGGTGGTCCGGGGTGAGGTCTGGCCGAGGCGGGATCAGCCCGGTGAGTTCCTCGATGAGGGCATCGGACTGGGGAGCTGGGTTCTGCACGGCCTCGCGCGTCAGAGCGTCGATGACATGCCACGACCACTCGGGGAAGTTGAGGATCCGAGGAGCGAGGCCGTCGGGGTGGAGGAGCAGGCGCGGGATGTTGGTCGGCGGGCTCAGCAGGCCATCCGAGATCCCGGCCGTGAGGACGTGGAAGGTCCGGTTCGCGAGCACCAGGTCGCCGCGCCGGTCGACGGCGACCGCTGGGTACGGGCGGTGGCCCTCGAGGATCTCGGTCAGCGCCGTCCGGATCGCGCCGAGGCCCGCTCCGTCGTACGGCGTCTCGTCGTACGCAGGGGCGTACCCGCCGGCCAGCAGCAACGCGTTGCGGTCGCGCAACGGGAGTTGGAGCGATTCGGCGAGCCGGATGACCATCTCGCGGCCGGGGATCGAGCGGCCGCTCTCGATGAAGCTGACGTGGCGTTGGGTGGTGCCGGCGCGTACGGCGAGCTCCAGCTGGCTGACTCGTCGGCGCGTCCGCCAGCGGCGGAGGCCGGCGGACAGCTGGGAAGGACTGGTGGAGATCAGCACGCGTCCTGTCTAGCCGATGGCACCGACAGTTCCGGCGCGATACCTGGCAGGGAATTGTTCGCGGCTGGGCTCCTCGGCAAGGTCATAGCAAGGGCGGCCGCCGGTCGCCTGGTCGCGAGGAGGAATGTCTTGTCCGATGTGAAGAACCCGGCCGAGGAACTGGCCGATCGGTACGTCGCGGTGTGGAACGAGCCCGATCCCGGCGTACGCCGGAAGGCGGTCGAAGAGCTGTGGACCGAGGACGGTGTGCACCTGCTCGAGCCGCCGGAGGAGATGGTGACGCGGGCGGCGGAGATCGGGGTGGTCGCGGCCTTGGAGGCTCGCGGTCATGATGCGCTGAGCCGACGGGTGACGCGGGCGTACGACGAGTTCGTGGCGCCGGGGGAGTTCGTGTTCCGGCGGCGGGGTGAGGCCGCGGCACTGAGCGACATGGTGAAGCTGCGCTGGGAGATGGTGCCGGCCGGCGGGGGAGACGTGCTTGCCGTGGGCATCGATCTGTTGGTGCTCGGCGCGGACGGCCGGATCCAGAAGGATTATCAGTTCATCGAGGCGTGAGCGCGGGGCCGACCGGGCGCATTCGGCGGCGGCGCTCAGTGGGGTGTTGGTGTTGATCGGAATGTGAGTTGTCGAGGCGGGTCAGGTGGCGGGCGGCGCCGGAGATGGGGCAGGTCCAGGTGCCGTCCATCTCGACCAGGCGAATGCCGGGCTGGTCCAGCCAGCGGAGCACGAGGTCGATCTCCTCGGGCGAAGCCGAGGCGACCGGGCCGATACCCGGAAGCACCGTCTCGGCAGACGCCCGGAGCATGTCGAGGTACTTGCGGGGATCCGTGCCCCGCGGGCTGATCCCGGCGGCCGCGAGCCGGCCGCGGCGGATCACGTGGAACTCCCAGCCGCCGTCGTCAGTACGCCGGGCCGCGCAGATCTCCGCGCAGCCGGTCACCGACGCCATCCGCTGCATCCGCGCCGAACTCCGCACGAACGCACTCAACCGATCCCGCTGTACGGCGGCGTCCTCGAACCGTTCGTCCGCCGACAGCAGGTCGATCCGCCGGTCCAGCGCCTCGACCACCGGCGTCGGGTCCGCGGTCAGCGCCGTCCGCAGCGCCGTCACGAATTCGCCGTACGAATCGGCGGAGATCCGCCCGTCGCACGGCGCCACGCAGCGGCCCATCTCCGCCAGCACACACGGAGACAGCTGTGGCGTGCGCGACATCCGCGCCGTGCACTGCCGGATCGGGAACGCCTCGTGCAGCGCCGCCATCGCCCGCTCGGCCGTCTTCCGCGAGCTGAACGGCCCGAGATAGCCGGCGTCGTCGTCACGCACCTGTTTCACCAGCGACAGTCGCGGAAACGGTTCGACAGTGACCTTCAGCCAGTGTTGCCGCTCCGGGAACTTCGACCTGCGGTTGTACCGCGGCTTGTGCTCCGCGATCAGCCGCAGTTCGCGAATCTCCGCCTCGAGCGACGTCCCGCACTCGATCCCGCGGACGCCGGTCGCGATGCCGATCATCTCGCCGATCCTGGTGCGGGTCTCGGACGCGGTGAAGTACGACCGCACCCGGTTCCGCAGGTCCTTCGACTTGCCGACGTACAGCACTTCGCCGCGGTCGTCGGTGAACAGGTACACACCCGGTGCGTGGGGCAACGTTTCGGACAGATGGCGCTTGGCTCGCACGGCCGGCGCGACGCGGGACGAGAACGTCTGCAGGTCCTCCAGCGTCTGCACGCCCAGCGAGCCGACACGTTCGAACAGCCCGTGCAGTACGTCGACTGTCGCGCGGGCATCCGACAACGCGCGGTGGTTGGGCGCCGTGGTCGCGCGGAACAGCTTGGCCAACGTGCCGAGCTTGCAGTTCGGAGCCTCGTCGGGGGTGATCACCCGGCGCGCGAGCAGTGCCGTGTCAACGACGGCGAAATCGGGCCAGTCGTACCCGTGCACGAGGCTGTCGTGCTTGAGGAAGCCCATGTCGAACGGCGCGTTGTGCGCCACCATCACGCAGCCCCTGGCGAACTCGAGGAACGCCGGCAGCACCGAATCGATCCGGGGTGACGAGGCAACCATCAGGTTCGTGATACCGGTCAGCACGGCGATGAACGGCGGGATCGGATCGGCCGGGTTCACCAGCGTCTGGAACTCGCCCAGCACCTCGCCGCCACGCACCTTCACCGCGCCGATCTCGGTGATCCCGGATTCGCCCGGCGCGCCACCGGTGGTCTCCAGGTCGACGATGCAGAACGTGATGTCGCGCAGCGGCGTACCCAGGTCGTCGAAACTCGGCTGGACGCCACGGATCGGCATCAGCGGTTCCGGTTCCGGCGCGCGCACTGGGCTGGTCATGTCCAAGACGCTAAGAGCCCCCACCGACAATTCCGCAGGTGACACGCGAGAGAGTCGACTACGCTCTCTGTATGCGTACACAGGCGATCACCGCGAAACCGGCCGAGGCGCCGGGCCGTTGTGGTCTGCATCACTGGCCGCGGTCTTCGTGCCGCCGGGCCATCGTCCGGGCCGGACTGCGGACCGGTGACTGAGACAGGCACCGCCGCGAGCTCCGCCGCTACCTCCTTGCCCGAACCGGTCCGGCAACGGGTCCTTGCCCTCGCCGCGCACGCTCTCGGCCAGTTGCCCGCGTCCGACATCCCGGCACCGCTGCGCCGGTTCGCGAGTTTCGCGCCGGCCAAACGGGCGAAGCTGTCGGCGTCCGTGCTCGGCCCGATCCTGGAGACCGACGACCACTTCCGCCGGCTCGCGGCCTTCCAGGTACGCCGGGAGCACCCGGAGCTGGGCGATGCGGTGGCAGACGGTGTGCCGGTGCCGGCCGCAGACCCGGTCGAGGTCGCGGCGCTGGCGTACCTCCTGCGTCCTGACGACTGGGAGCAGCACATCGCCGCGGCCGCGCAGGTCCCGGTCGAGTCGCCGCGCGCCGACGAGGAAGCCGTCACCAGACTGTCCGACCAGCTCGACCACGCTCGGACCGAGACGCGGCAGGTCCGCGAACGGCTCCGCGAACAGGTCAACGAGCTCAAGGCCGAGAACGTCACGCTCCGGCGCAAGCTGAACGAGGCGCGGCAGCGGATCAGCGGCCTGCAGAGCGATCTCGAACTGCGAACCACGGAAGCCGAGACGGCCGACGAACGCGTCGACGCCGCCCGCGCCGAAGTGGAGCGTGAGCTGCGCAAGCTCCGCGCCCGCATCACCGAACTGGAAGCGGTCGACTACGCGGCCCGTCGTACGGCGGGACAGGAACGGGAAATGGCGTCGACGCGGACCAGACTGCTCCTGGACACGGTGCTGGAGGCAGCGAGTGGGCTGCGGCGTGAACTGGCGCTGCCGCCCGGGGGAGACCTCAGACCGGCCGACACAGTCGCGGGGACAGAGCCTGAGGCCGCTCCGATGGGGCGGACGGCTCCGGACGACGATCCGGCCTTGTTCGACGAACTGCTGGCGTTGCCGCAGGTGCATCTGATCATCGACGGCTACAACGTGACGAAGACCGCATGGCCGAACTCACCGCTGCATTCGCAGCGTCAGCGGCTGGTGACGGCGTTGGGTGCGCTGGTGGCGCAGCGCCGGATCGAAGTGACGGTGGTGTTCGACGGGGCCGAGCTGTCCGGACCGGTCCAGTTGAACCCACCGCGAGGTGTGCGCGTGCGGTTCAGCCCGGCCGGAGTGATCGCGGATGAGGTGATCCGGCAACTGGTCCGGGCCGAACCGCCGGGACGCCCGATCGTTGTCGTCTCGACCGATCGCGAAGTTGCCGAAAGCATCATCAAGCTCGGTGCGCGCTCACTCTCCGCCACCAGTCTCATTTCGCGCATCGCCCGCGCCTGACGCACAAACTGTCGGCGGGGCTCTCTAGCGTCCTTCTCAGCCGGATGCAAGTCCGGGTGCTTCCCCACTTTGGAGGACGTTGTGCTGATCGACTGCGACGCTTGTGTGATGAAGGGCCCGGGCTGCCAGGACTGTGTGGTCACCGTGGTCCTGGGCTTCTCGCCCGAACGGTCCGAACGGTCCGGCACCCTGCGGATCGACGACGACGAGCGGGCCGCCCTGGACGCGCTGGCCGAGTCCGGGCTCGTGCCGCCGTTACGCCTCGTGCACGCCGTCAGCAGCATCGAGCCGGACGCTGCTGCCCAGACCCCTGACGGAGAAGGTGAAACGGCCGTTGGGTCGGGATGATCCTTCGTTAATTTTGGATCAAACCCGAGGGGCGAATTGCACTGGTCACGAAACGGTCACTACTGTTACGTCTCGTTGCCTCAGGGTGCCGGCTGATCAGGCCGGCCGGGCAGCGGCAATGCCGAGGGAGTGACCCGTCGGCGGACGTGGGTGAAAACCCGCGGCCGGCGTGGTCGACGGGGACGGCGTCGAGCAGAGGAAGGGACCGACCGGGCTGTGTCCATCGGACGCATCAACCGCACCAAGGGAATCGCCCTCGCCGCCATCACCAGCACGGCTGTCGCTGCGGGCGTGATCTTCATCCAGACGGGAGCGGACGCGGATCCGAAGCCCACCCTGGACCAGGCCAAGAAGCAGGTCGCCACGCTGCAGCACAAGGCTGAGGAGGCCGGTGAGTCGGCCAACGATCTGCGCGGGCAGATCAGCGCCTCGTCCGTCCGGGTGAAGGCGCTGCAGGCCGGGATCGCGAAGCAGCAGGCCCAGGTGGACGCGGTGAAGCGGCAGATCGGCTCCCTGGCGGTCGCCGGGTACCAGACGTCCGGGATGACGACGACGGCCCAGTTGCTGCTGTCGACGAACCCCGACCAGTTCCTCAGCCAGGCCTCCACCGCGCAGGCGTTCGCCGGCCAGCAGAACTCGGCCCTCCGCCGGTTCCAGCTGGCCCAGGGCAAGCTCGGCGACCTGCAGGCCAGCGAGCAGTCCGAGCTGGCCTCGCTGAAGGCCGTGCAGACCCAGCAGGACACGCTGAAGAAGCAGATCCAGACCAACCTGGACGCCGCCGAGAAGGTCCTCGACAAGCTCAGCGACGAGGAGCGGGCGAAGATCCAGGCGGAGAACGAGAAGGAAGCCGAGGACGCCCGGGACGAGCGCCCGAGCCGTGACGAGGACCGGATGGACGACAGTCTTCCGGTGCCGGTCAGCGGCCGCGCCGGGACGGCGGTCAAGGCGGCGATGGCCCAGCTCGGAGACTCCTACGTGTGGGGTGCCGACGGGCCTGACTCCTTCGACTGCTCCGGCCTGATGATGTACGCCTGGGGCAAGGCCGGCGTCTCGCTGTCGCACTCCTCGAAGGCGCAGGCGAGCGAGGGCCGCCGGGTCAGCAAGAGCCAGCTGATGCCGGGCGACCTGGTCTTCTACTACTCGCCGATCAGCCACGTCGCGATGTACATCGGCAACGGCCGGATCGTGCACGCGAGCCGCCCGGGCAAGCCGGTGAAGACCGACCCGATCGACCTGATGCCGTACAACACCGCAGTCCGTCCGGGCTGACCTGCACCCTTGACATACTCTTCGGCTCCGGGGCACTTCCCCCGGAGCCGAGTCGTTTCACGATCGTCCGAGTGCTCTACTGTCGGAGGAGGCACGTAGTGTCCCGCCTGACTGGGGCAGGTGAGCAGCGAGGGGCCGAGGTGATCGACGAGCAGGGCGACACGGTGCCTCTCCCGGTGGTTCCCCCGGACGATGACGGACCGCAGCCGTTCATGCGCAAGCTGCCACCGACGGTCGGTCCGATCGTGAAGAAGGTGGCACTCGGCCTCGCCATCTGCCTGGTCGCAGGCGCCGGGTACGCCGGACTCCGGCAGATCGCCGACGCTCCGGCCGATCCGAACTCGCCCGTCGCCCAGCCGCCGCAGACCTCCACGACGCCCGACGAGGCGGCCAAAGGGGTACGGCGAGCCGTCGCCGGCGAAGCGGTGCTGCAGAAGATGGCCGACGCGGTCGAGAACGACAACCGCACCGAGTTTCTGGCCACCATCGACCCGCGGGCGGCCGAGTTCCGGGCCACCGCCCGGACGATCTTCGCCAACCTGACCAACCTCCCGATCGGCGCGTTCACGCTGCGCTACGTGAGTGACGACACCGGCGCGCTCACTCCGGACCGGCAGGCCGAGCTCGGCGGTTCCGAGTCCTGGCTGGCTCAGGTCGAGGTTTCCTGGCAGCTCGCCGGCTACGACACCAAGCCGGCCCGCGAGATGCTCCCGGTCACCTTCGTCTCCCGCGACGGGACGACGTACGCGGCCTCGTTCTCGGAGCGGTTCGCGGCCGGGCAGCGGCGGCCGATCTGGACGCTCGGCCCGATCGACGTGGCCAAGAGCGACCACAGCCTGGTCATCAGTCTGGGTTCGGAGTCGGATGCGAGGGCCTACGTCGCGGTCGCGGATCGTGCGGTCGAGTCGGTCAGCGAGGTCTGGGGCAAGAGCAAATGGCGGCAGAAGGTGATCGTCTACCTGCCCGCCAAGCAGGCCCAGATGGAGGCCGTCCTCGGCGCCGCGCCGAACACCTATACCCAGATCGCGGCAGTCACGATGGCAGAGCTGGACACGCCACAGGTCGGTGCGCCGGTGCGGATCGTGGCGAACCCGAAGCTGTTCGAGGAGCTCGGCAAGCAGGGCCGGCGGATCGTGCTGACCCACGAGACCACGCACGTCGCGTCGACCGCCACCGCGTCGCCGGTGCCGCTGTGGCTGGCCGAAGGGTTCGCGGACTACGTCGCTTTCACCGCCGTCCCTGTCCAGGACGAGTCGGCGGCGAAGGAGTTGTTCAAGGCGATCCGGGCGGGCGATGTACCGGCCACGCTGCCCACCACGCAGTCGTTCGCGGCGTCGTCGAAGGACCTGCCGCAGGCGTATGAGTCGGCCTGGCTCGCGTGCCGGCTGATCGCCGAGCGCGAGGGGCAGAGCAAGTTGGTGAAGTTCTACCGCGCGGTGCACGCGTCGAAGAGTTCGACGGGTTCGGCGGACGCGTTCAAGTCGGTCCTGGACATGACCGAGGCCGAGTTCGTCGTCGAGTGGCAGAAGTACCTCAAGAGGCTCGCCGGTGTCTGAGTCGGCCGCACGGTGGATACCCCGTGCGTCCGCCCTGGTCCTCGCCGTCGCCCTGGTCCTGGCGATCGTCATCACGACGCCCTGGCATCTGATCGACCTGCCCAAGCCCGAGACGGCACTGGACTTCACCCCGGCCGAGATCGCCCGCCAGAACGCGTTCCGGCACGAGCTGTTGCCGTGGTCAACGACCTCCTGGGTGCTCGCGATCCTGGTCCCGCTGGTGATCGGTTTCAGCCCGCTCGGCCGCCGCCTGTACGACGCGATCCGCCTTCGCCGCTGGTGGATCGTCGTACCGCTGCTGGTCGCGGGGCTCGGGCTGCTCACCAGCCTGATCACCGTCCCGACCGACGTGATGGCCGAGCGGGTCTCCCGGAAGTACGGTCTCTCAGTGCAGGACTGGGGCCTGTGGACCCGCGACCGCGCCGTCAACTGGCTGCTGATGTCGTTCGCGCTGGCGGTCGTCGCCCTCGGGCTGATCGGACTGGCGAAGCGCTGGCGGCAGGGCTGGTGGTTGCCTGCGGCAATCGCGGCGGCGGTGCTGGTGCTCGGGGTCTCGTTCGCCTACCCGGTGCTGGTGGAGCCGCGGTTCAACTCGTTCACCTCGATGCCGGCCGGCGCCCTGCGCGACGACCTCATGAAGCTGGCCGCGGACGACGGCGTACCGGTCAAGGACGTGCTGGTCGCGGACGCGTCGAAGCGCACAACCGCCTTGAATGCCTACGTTTCCGGCTTCGGATCGACCCGCCGGCTGGTCGTCTACGACACACTCCTGAAGGACACCCCGCCGGCGCAGATCCGGCTGGTGGTCGCGCACGAACTCGGGCACGCCGCGGAGGACGACGTACTGCACGGCACGTTGATCGGTGTCCTCGGCGCCGCCTTCGCCGTGACGCTGCTCAAGTTGTTGCTCGGGACCCGGATGGCAGACCCGCGCCGTACTGCGATGCTGCTGGCCCTGATCGTCGCCGGTACGACGCTCGCCTCCCCGGTGCAGAACCTGGTCAGCCGCAAGATCGAGGCCCGCGCGGACTATCACTCGCTCCAGTTGACGAAGGACCCGCAGGACTTCGTCGCGATGCAGCACGACCTGGCGGTCACGAACATCTCCGGTCTCGACCCGAGCCGCTGGCGGTACTGGATGTTCGCCACCCACCCGACCGCGCCTGAGCGGATCGCGATGGGCCGGGCCTGGGCCACCGCACACGGCGAGACCGTACCGCCGCTGGTCGACCGGTGACCGTGCTCGTCGTCACCAATGACTTCCCGCCACGGCAAGGCGGGATCGAGACGTTCGTCCGGTCATTGTGCGATCAGCTCGACGAGGTCGTCGTCTACACCTCCCGTTCACCCGGCGCCGCGGCGTACGATGCCGGACTCCCGTTCCCGGTCGTGCGGGACCGGAGCACGATGTTGTTGCCGACGGCCCGAGTCACGAAGTACGCCGTCCGCCTGATGCGCGAGTACGACGCCGACCGGGTGCTGTTCGGCGCGGCCGCTCCACTCGGCCTGATGGGCCCGGCGCTCCGACGGGCCGGCGCACGGCGGATCGTGGCGATGACCCACGGGCACGAGACGTGGTGGGCCGGCGTCCCCGGAACGCGGCAGGCGTTGCGGCGCATCGGCGACGCCGCGGACACGGTGACGACCGTCTCGTCGTGGTGCGCGGATCAGATCGCCCCGGCACTGTCGCCGGCCGCGGTACGGCGGATGCGCCGGTTGACGCCCGGGGTCGACACGGAGCGATTCTTCCCGGACTGCGGGGGAGAGCAGGTCCGCAAAGGACTCGGGCTCGAGGGCGTCCCGCTGGTCGCGTGCGTGTCGCGGCTGATTCCACGCAAAGGTCAGGACACTTTGATCCGCGCCTGGCCTCGCGTCCTGGCCGCCGTACCGTCGGCGATGCTCCTCCTGGTCGGCGGCGGTCCCGACCGCGAGCGGCTCGAAGGACTTGCGTCGGCGGTCGGTGTCCGGTCGTCGGTGGTGTTCACCGGCCCGGTTCCGTGGGCCGACATCCCGCCGTACGTCGATGCTGCGGACGTGTTCGCGATGCCGTGCCGGACCCGGCGGCTCGGGTTCGAGCCCGAGGCGCTCGGGATCGTCACGCTCGAGGCGTCCGCCACCGGGAAGCCGGTCGTGGTCGGAGACTCCGGTGGCGCCGGCGACACAGTCCGCCACGGCGAGACCGGCTACCTCGTCGACCCGTACAACCCCGTCCCGGTCGGCGTACGCATCGCCGAGCTCCTCTCCGATCCCGCCCACGCCCGGGCCATGGGCTCGGCGGGCCGGGACTGGGTACGACGCGAGTGGTCGTGGGACCGCAGTGGCGCCATGCTCCGGGAGCTCCTGGACATGTGATCAGGACGACGTGTGACCAGAACGTGGTGGACGAACCTGTGGTCGGTTCGTGTACTCTGCGGATATGCATCAGATGTCCCGACTTGCCGCAGCCGTACGAGCTCAATGCTCTCCGGCTGCCGCGGCCTGACATCCTGAAACTTCCACCGGCGACCGGAAACGGTTCGCCGGTGTTGTTGTTTCCGTAGCCCGGTGGTCTGGTTCCGGTCAGTACAGACAAGGAACCACAATCATGACCATCACCAGGACTTTCATCGACTTCTTCCTCGACCGGGACCACGTTCCGACCACGGGGTCCACGCTCATCCCGCGGCTGGGTGATCCCGTGCTGTTCACGACCTCCGGGATGCATCCGCTGACGCCTTATCTGGAAGGGGAACCCCATCCACTGGGGCGCAGACTCACCGGTGTGCAGCGATGCCTGCGCACCACCGACCTCGACGAGGTGGGGGACCCGACCCACCTCACCGTGTTCGAGATGCTCGGCTCGTGGTCGCTCGGGGACTACGGCAGCAGCCAGACCCTGCGCTGGGGCTACGAGCTGCTGACCGAGGGCTTCAAGATCGACCCGGGCCGGCTGTACGTGACCGTGTTCGGCGGTGACGACGAGGTCCCGCTCGACCAGGAGTCACTGCACACCTGGCAGGAGCTCGGCGTGCCGATCGAGCTGACCACCGAGGACAACTGGTGGTCGAACGGCCCGACCGGTCCATGCGGGCCCGACTCGGAGATGTTCGTCTGGACCGGCGAGGGCAGCCCGGAGGGTACGCCGAGCACCGACAAGCGCTGGGTCGAGGTGTGGAACCACGTGATGATGCGCTATCGCCGCCTCGACGACGGATCGCTCGAGGGCCTGAAGCAGCAGAACATCGACACCGGGCTCGGCCTCGAGCGGCTCACGATGCTGCTCGAGGGCAAGGACTCGGTCTACGAGACCTCGCTGTTCGAGCCGTGGATGCGGATCGTGCCGACGCTGTGGCGGCTCGACGAGCAGTCCCAGCGGATCGTCATCGACCACCTGCGCTCCAGCATGGTGATCGTCGGCGACGGCGTGCACCCGTCGAACACCGGCCGCGGCTACGTGCTGCGCCGGCTGATCCGCCGGGTGCTCACGATTCTGTGGCGCGACGACGAGTCGCGGACGCTGTCCGACCTGCCGCTGGAGTTGTTCGAGCACACGCTGAACCACTTCCACCAGGGCGAGACCGTCACGCTGGTGCGGCGGATCCTGATCGACGAGGAGATCCGGTTCAGCAACCTGCTCGACCGCGGCCGGAAGGTGCTCAGCCACGAGCGTTTTCACAAGTCGCTCGACGACACCGACTACGAGTACCTGCACGAAACCCACGGTCTGCCGCGGGAACTGGTCGACTCGTTGCGGTGACGAGGTGTACCGACGAACGGGTAGTACTCGCCGGATTCGGCTCCTGCCGGACCTCGCCGAGCGGGCCTCGCGGCGGCCCGGCGAACTACTACCCGTTCTTCGGAACGGTCAGACCGGATCCAGGACCTCCGGGTGCTGGGGATCCGGAGTCATGTCCGAATCCGGGATCTCCGGAGGTGCGACCTTCCCGACCGACGACTGGGCCACGAACGCGCCGGCCAGCACGATCACGCCGCCGATGATCTGGTTGGTGCGCAGTGTCTCGTTGAGAAGGATCCAGGCGAAGATGCTGGCGGCAACCACCTCGACGTACGCGACCGCGCCGCCGATGGCCGCAGAGAGCCGCTGCACCGCGGCCGCGCCGGCCAGGTAGGCGACGACGGTGCTGACGACGATCAGCCAGCCGGCCAGGACCCAGCCCGGCGCGTGCCGGTGGCCGATCGCGATCGTGTCAGCCAGCGTGTGCCACGGGACGCCCCACGGTGACGCGATCGCGGTCAGCACAACCGCTCCGACCACACTGCCGGCCGCGGTCATCACCAGCGGATCCGCGGCACCGGTCAGCTTCTCGATCAGGATGAAGTACGTCGCCTGGCACGCGGCCGCGGCGAGACCCGCGATCAGGCCGACCGCGTCGATCTGTACGCCGGACCAGATCTCCACCACCGTGGCCAGGCCGATCAGCGCGATGCCGACCCCGACCGCGGCGGTCCGCGGTACGGCGACCTTCTGTCCGAACTTGAGCCACGCGACCACGAGCACCGGCCCGGAGAACTCCAGCATCAGCGCGACGCCCACCGGCAGCCGGCTGGCCGCGATGAAGAACAGCGTCTGGCAGCCGGCGATCCCGGTCAGGCCGTAGAGGACGAGGGCCTTCCACGACGCGCGGGCGGCGCGCAGACCCGCGGAGCCGCGGAACGCCAGCGCGAGCGGCACGAGGAGGGCGGCGGCGCCGAGGATCCGTAACCAGGCCGCCTGTTCCGGTGAGAAGCCGGCACCGATCAGGGCCTTGGCGAACGGCCCCGACCCACCGAAAGTGACCGCGGAGAAGACCGCGAACCCCAACCCCACCGACTTCGTGCTGTACATGGGCATAACAGTCTCATGCCCATTACATGGCTGTCGAGCGCGATTCTCGGCCAGAGAGACGCCTTGGTGGTCAGAGCACGTTGATCGCGCGCGCCGCGACGATCCCGACGGTCAGCAGTGCGATCGCCGACTGGATCGTCATCAGAGTCTTCACCCGGGCCGTCAGCGGCATCGTGTCGGTCGGGCTGAACGCGGTCGCGGCGGTGAACGCGACGAACAGATAGTCGGTGAATCCGGGCAGCCAGCGATCCCAGCCCGGCAGGTCGACCGTCATCTGCGGGAACAGCAGGTCCGCCCGTTCCGCCTCGCGCTCGTGCTCGGGCGCCCGGGCGAACGGCCCGCCGCGATCGATCTCCCAGTACCAGACGGCGAAGGCGACGACGTTCGTCACCCAGATCAGGAGCGCCGCCTTGACCAGCACCCTGCCGTTGTCCACCTCACCGGAGCCGAGGAAGAAGATCAGTCCGGTCAGATAGAAGGCGTTCACCAGCACGAGCACCGCGAGCAGCACGATCTCGACCCAGCGCAGCCACGGCTCGTCGCGGGTCAGGTGGAACGGGTTCGCCCAGACCAGCGGGATCAGGAGGGCCCCGCCGATGGCGGGCATCAGCCAGCGCGGCAGGGTGCTGATCTCGGTCGGCACGAGCAGTTGCAGGACCAGTGCCGCGATCACCGCCAGCGAAGCCGGCCAGCGCCGGATGTGACGCATGCTGGGTTCCGCAGTCTTCGGATCCTTGTTCACTCCAGCATTCTGACCCGGGACCGCCCTCAACCAACGGAAGCGTCGACGACTGCCTGTCCTACTTCGGTACGTCGGTAGTGCACCTGATGACCTGTACGACGCCGTGACGCCAGACCGGCGTCGTGGAGCGCGGCCAGATGCTCGGCGACCGTGGCCAGTGCCAGTCCGTACTCCGCGGCGAGCGCACTGGTCGTGGACGGCGGGTCCAATGCGACGAGCAGGGTGGCGCGCGTGCGACCGAGCAGACGGGCGAGTGGGTCCGGGGGAGCGGGCGCGTCGGACCAGAGCCGGGCGGCTCCGCGGGCTGGGTAGACGACAGTCGGTTGGTACGTCGGGTCGACGACCATCACAAGGTACGGCCACTGGAAGACGCCTGGAACGAGGAGGAGTCCCTGGCCGGTGAGCTCTCGATCCTGATCGCGGTAGCGGGCCGCGATGAGACGGTCGTCCTCCCAGGTGAGCGTGGGGTGCAGGTCGTCGAACAATCCGGCCAGTCCGCCGTCGGTGAGTTGCCGCCCGCGATAGGCGATGTCGTCCTCGAGGACGCGGCTGATCAGCGGCCAGTCGGGCCGGATCAGCGTGGTCCACGCGGTCTCGATCTCGTCCGCGAGCCGTTCCCGCGCTCCGGCCGGGTCCTCGAGCATCCGGTTGATCTCCGGTGCGGCGGGGTTGTTCAGTTCGTCGCGGGACCGGGTCAACTCGGCCCGGACCCGATCGAGCGGCGTACTGCGGACGCGCGCGATCTCGGTCGCGAACTTCGCCCGGGACGCCTTCGGCGGCGGCGTCAGGAAGTCAGGTGTGAACCCGACGCGAGGCTGCAGTGCCTTCAATCCGCGTAGATCCAGCTGAGCCGCGGCCTCCCGTTTCGCCGCGACCCACGGCAGGTACAACTGCCGGTGCTTCAACCCGTGCAGCACCCGCACCGCGGACATCGTCTCCCACAGTTGCGAGGCCCCGAACCGGCACCGCAGCGCGTCCTTCTGCGTGAACCGCAACACCGTCATCGCACAGAACTTTCGGCCACACCCAAAACTCTACGCCCGGCCGTTCCCCGTCGTGCACGCTCGCGGCGTGAGTGTGAGTACCCCGGCGACCTACGGCTATCGATCTGTCCTGCAGGTTCCTGGCATGCGGAGCGTGTTCCTCGCGCACGCAGTGTCGATGGTGGGGACGGTCGCGGCTCAGGTCGCCCTGTCGATCGTGGTGTTCGAGCGGACCGGGTCCGCGTTGCTGTCGGCGCTGGTGCTGGTGTGTTCGTTCCTGCCTTATGCGCTGGGTGGGGTGCTGTTGTCGTCGGTAGCGGACCGCTTCCCGGCGCGACGGGTGTTGGTGGTTTGCGACGTGTTGAGCGCGGTGTGCATCGGGGTGATGGTGATCCCGGGTATGCCGGTCGCGGCGTTGCTCGGGTTGTTGCTGGTGAGCGGGATCATCGCGCCCGTCTTCGCCGGGGCGCGAGCGGCGAGTCTGGCGCAGTTGCTGCCGCAGGACCTGTTCCCGATCGGACGCTCGTTGCTTCGGGCAATCAGCCAGGTGACCGTGCTGACGGGGTTCGCGCTGGGTGCGACAGCGGTCGCCGCGATCGGCTCTACCTGGCTGCTCGCGCCCGACTCGGCGACCTTCCTCGCGTCCGCGCTGCTCATCGGCCTCGGTACGCCGTACACCCCGGCGGGCAGCCGTACGAGCACCACGATCGCCGACTCCTGGACGGGTCTGCGTTACCTGTTCGCCAACGCCCGGCTCCGCCACCTGATCATGCTGACCTGGGTCGCGCCGGCCTTCTCCTCGGTCCCGGACGGACTCGCGGTCGCCTACACCGCCCAGGCGGGTTCAGTGGCCGCGAAGGCGGGCGTCCTCTTCACCGGCTACGCGGCCGGCACAGTACTCGGCGAGCTCGTCGTCGCGCGGTTTACCCCTTCCACGCGGCGACGGCTCGTCGTCCCCTTGCTTCTTGCCAGTCAGATCCCCGCAGTCGCCTTCGTGGCCACGCCGAACGTCCCGATCGCGGCCGTCCTGCTGGCGATCGCCGGCGCCGGGTACGCCTTCAACCAGGGGATCGACCCGCTGATCCTTCAGGCGGTCGACCCGTCGTACCGCGGCCGCCTGTTCACCGTCCAGACCAGCGGCCTGATGGCGATCCAGGGCGTCAGCATCGCGCTGGCCGGCGTCGTCGGCACCTTCCTCGCACCGAACCTCACCATCGCCGCCGCCGGAGTCCTCGGTACGGCGGCCACCCTGCTGATCGCCCGTCAGGCGCTCGACCGCACCACCAAGGGCGCGGTGACGAGCCGTCCCGGCTGATCGGTGTCGCCACTGATCTCGCGCAGCGCGCGCTCGAACAGGCAACGCGCGATGTCACGCAACGGAATCCGTGCCGTCGTCAGCGGAGTGTCGAGCATGCTCGCGAACGGAAAGTCGTTGAACCCGGTGACCGCGACATCCTCGCCGACCGTGATCCCGCGCCGCTGCAACGCGCGCATCGCGACCACGGCATAAGCATCGTTGTCCGCCACGAACACATCCGGCCGATCGGCCTCGGCGACGTACGCCGCGACTGCCTCCAGCGAACCGAACGACCGTACGACGGCGGACGGGAACTCCCGCAGGAACCCGGCCTGCCGCTGATGCACCCACGGCAGCGCACTGTCCGTCGCGAGGTACACGGCCCGCTCGCGGCCGGTCGACCGCAGATGCTGCGCGATCCCCACCATCGAGGTCTCGTTGTCCACGTCGACCCAGCACTGCCGATGCTGCGGCCCGGTCCGCCCGAACGCCACGAACGGGAACCGCCGCTGGCTGAGGAACTCGATCCGTTCGTCCTTCGGCATCGTCTCGAGTACGACGATCGCATCGACCTGCCGGGCCGCGATCAGCCTCTCGTAGAGGGCGATCTCGGTCGCGCCCTCGGTCGGCGTGGTGACGTGAACGCCGTACCCGGAGATCGCTGCCGCCTTCACCAGACCGCCGAGGAGACCGTGCAGGAAGCCACCCAGGCCGGGGTTCTGCTCGCTGAACGTGTCGTCCTCGAGGTACAGCGGCAGCCCGATCACCTGACTGCGGCCGGACGACAGCGCCCGGGCCGCGTGGTTCGGCATGTACCCGAGCTCCTCGATCGCGGCGCGGACGGTCTGGACCGTCGGCTCGCTCACCCGATGCGGCGCGTTCAGCACGTTCGACACCGTCATCGCCGACACCCCGGCCAACCGGGCCACGTCCGCGACCGTCGTCCGGCGTGGTTTCCTCTGCTCCGCCAATCCAGCCCCCTCAGTCAGTTCCGCACGATCCTGGCCACCCCAGCCACTGGTACGTCGATCGCCCACAGCTCCGGCGGTGTCGTCGTACTGCGATACACCTCCGTGCCCGAGCAGTCCGACACTACGAGGTCGACCGGTCCAGGCCCGGCACCCTCGACGATGAGCCGGCCCGAGCTGCCACCGTTCACCAGCACCACCGGCAGATGCGAGTCGGCCAATCGCACCACAGGATTGGTGAAAGCGGCCACCACGGTCGTCGAGCCGACAGCCCGCACCTGCGGATACCGCGCGTCCGGCCGCGACGGAACCAGTACGCCGTCCAGCAGTACGCCGGCGTGATCGCGGAGGAACCCGAGCCAGTACCGCACGACCCGCTCGTGCTCGGCGGACAACGCGTTGAGCTCCATCGACACCTGCGGCGTACTGAACATCGCGCCGATGAACTGCTGGGCCACGGTCTCCGCCGACGCGTCGGGATGCCACATCAGCATGTCCGAGTGGACCGCGCGACCGCCGGCCAGCAGTCGGCTGTCGATGGTGCGAACCCGGTTCTCCACCGGGTCCATCGCGCAGTCGCCGGCCCGCAGGAACGTGCCGAACTGCCACAGCCGTGGGTTCACGTAGTCCTGCCGGAACTCGATCAGCACGTCCGGCCGCAACCGCTTCAGCTCAGTGGTGACCGCCTGTAGGAACAGCTCGACGCCCTCGTCGACGGACGTGCAGTCGCCGTCAGGCGCCGGAGGAGGATTGTCCCAGGCCCACGAGTCGATGAAGTCGAGCTTCAGGCCGTCGACTCCCCAATCACGCACCGGCCGGATGCAGCACTCGACCAGATGCTCGCGCACCTCGGTATAGCGCGGGTCCAGCACCGCGGTGACCTGTCCGTCGGCGAACCCGAGGGTGCGGTCCTTCAAGCGGTCCCACGCCTTGGAGTGCACACCGATCAGCGGCGGCGCGAGCCAGAGCACGTAGCTCAGTCCGAGATCGTGCACGCGTCGTACATGCTCGGACATGTCGGGGAATGTCCGGCTGGTCGGCTCCCAGTCACCGCAGTACGCGTAGCCGCGCGCGGTGTCGTCCGTCTGCCAGCCGTCGTCGACGATCACGGCCGCACAGCCGTACGCCGCCCCGTCGCGGGCGTGACGCTCGACCGACTCGGCGGACACGTGCTGATGGTCGCTGTACCAGGTCGAGTACATCGGCTGCCGGGCCAGCTCAGGCACCGGCACGATCCGGTCGCCGAGCTCGGCGGTCCAGTCGGCGGTGACACCGTCGAGCGCCTCGGCGAAGTGCAGGTCGCGGACGTCGATCCGCAGGACGAAGCTCTGGCCTTCGACGTCGTCGACGATCAACTCGACCAGTTGCTCGGCGGTCTCCTCGTGAACCCCGATGGCGAAGTCGCAGCCGCGGACGTCCGACGACAGCGACACGGTCAGCAGGTTCCGGTCCTGCGCGTCGACCAGGGTGCCGACCGGCGCGGAGCGGACCGACCGGATCTCACGACGAGAGCCCCAGTCGGTCGGCAGCTCTCGCCGCGACGATTGCGTCGCCCGCCACAGTGACACCGCCGACTCGGCCGGCCAGGCGAAGCGCAGGGTGACCGGACCGGCGGCCACCACCTCGTACCGCAGTACGCCCGGCTCGGTCGTCGGCAGCTCGGTCACCGACGCCGCGCCGCTCGCTGTGCCGGTCCGGCACAGGCCGCCGGGGGAGCGGATCTCGAAAGTCGTCACGCCGTGGACTATAGCGGTAAAACCAAGACCTCAGAAGGTATTGACGGAATTGGTCCACCTCTCTAGTTTTAGCGCTAATATCCGATGTTCCGAGGAGTGGCCGTGCTGGCTCTGACCTCCGGCAACAGCTACGTCGAGGACGCCTTCGCCTGGGCCCGGAAGCGGGCCCTGGACTGGGTCCGGACCGACGCCGCGCCGGGCAATCTGCCGTCGTACTGGGCCGGTTATCCGTCCCGGCCGATGTTCTACTCGCGCGACGTCTGCCATCAGGCGGCCGGCGCGCATCTGCTCGGCCTGGACGCGGAGAACTTCGCGATGTTCCGGCATTTCGCCGCCTCGGCGACACCGGCCCGGAAGTGGTTCCCGATCTGGGCGTTCCACTTCGACGGGCGCATCGCCGCACTCGACTACCACCACGACGAGCACTTCGTCCGGGAGATCCCCGCGGTGTTCGATCTGACCTACCGGGCGCTGGAACAGTACGACTGGACCGGCGACCGCCGATGGCTGGACGATCCCGACCTGGCGGCGTACTACCGGCACAGCATCGGCGAATTCGTCGCGGCACACGACAGCGACGGCGACGGCATCCCCGAGGCGGGCGGGACCGGGGACATCTTCCTCGGCACCGCCACCTACAACGAGCGGGAGGCGCCGCTCATCGTCGCGGGCGACGGCCTGGCCCTCCAGTACGCCGTACTCCGCAAACTCGGGCACCATGCCGAGGCCGACCGGATCCAGGCGACCTTCCTCGACGACTGGTGGAACGGGGAACAGTTCGCGCGTGGGCGGACCAAGGACGGGTTCGACTACGGCTGGGGACTGGAGTCGCACGATCTGGTCGCGCTGTTCGGACTGAGTGGGACCGGCGAACGCAACGAGCGGCTCCTGGACTATGTCGAAGCCCAGCTGGAGACCCACCCTCCGCTGAACATCGAGTCGTTCAGCTACCTGCCCGAGCTGCTGTTCCGGAACGGTCGCGGCGAGTCGGCCTGGCGCTGGACGAAGCACCTGATCGACAGCCGGGACGACTACCCGGAGATCTCCTTCACCGTCATCGAACACCTGGTCGCCGGACTGCTCGGGCTGCGCCCGGACGCCCCGAACGCGGCCCTGACGATCGAGTCCCACCTGCCGGCCGAGATCGACTGGCTGACCGCCGATCACGTCCGGGTCGGCGACTGGGATCTCCGCATTCACCAAGAAGGCCGGCGTACGACCGAAGTCACCGTGCACAGCGGACCCGGGCCGCTCACGGTGACGGTCGGCCGCACCGGTCCCCGCACGATCGAGCCCGGTCGGACCGCCCGGGTCAGCACACCGACGAAGGACCCCTCATGAAGCTTCCCTATCGTTTGCTGCCCGCTGCGACGGCACTCCTGCTGGCCGCAGGGTGCGCCACCGGCAGCCAGCCCGCCGCCAACAACTCCAAGGACGACGGCGGCTCCGCCGACATCACCTTCTCGTTCTGGGGCACGAACTCCGAAGCCGCGTCGCTGAAGGCGATCGCGGCCAAGTTCGAGCAGGCCAACCAGGGCACGAAGGTGACCACGAACTGGATCCAGTCCGACTACGAGCAGAAGATCCAGACCTCGATCGCCGGCGGCACCCAGTCGACCGTGATGGAGATCAGCAACACCAGCCTGGCCGGGTTCGCGCCCAGCTTCGCCGAGCAGCAGGTCGACCCGGGCAAGTACGTGCAGCCGAACATCTCCTCGGCGCTGCAGTTCCAGGGCAAGTACTACGCGACGCCGTTCGCGGCCAAGCCCAAGGTGATGGCGATCAACGTCGACGCGTTCAAGGCTGCCGGCGTACCGTTGCCCAGCACAACGACTCCGCTGACGCTGGACGAGTTCAAGACGATCGCGGCCAAGCTGTCGCACGGTGACGGCAAGGCTCGCGTCTTCGGGTCGAGCAATCTCTGGTACCGCGGCTGGCTGACCGCGGCCGGCGGCGGCTACTACAACGCCGACGCGAGCCAGTGCACCTTCGGCGACGAGACCGGCGTGAAGACCGCGCAGTACGTCGTCGACATGCAGAAGGAGCGGTACGCGCCGACCTCGCTGGACATCGAGGGGCAGGACCAGGCGCAGTGGTTCGCGGCCGGCCGGCTGGCCACCTTCAGCGACTTCGGGCCGTGGACGGTCGCGGACTTCGCCAAGATCAGCAAGCCCGCGTGGACGCTGGTCCCGGTTCCCGGCAAGGGATTCCCGATGGAGGTCGACGGGCTCGCGATCAGCAAGAAGGCGACCGGCAAGCAACTCGAGACGGCGAAGAAGTTCGTCGAGTTCGCCAGCACCCAGCAGGTTGCCCAGGACCAGCTGATCCAGGGCAACACGGCCCTCGGCGTACCGATCATCGCCGCCTCGACGCCGACGCTGGAGAAGGTGCTGCCGGCCGACCGCAACCTGGCCGCGTTCACCACCGCGCTGAAGAACGGCCAGGTCGGTGTCTCGGTCGCTCGCGAGGCGCAGATCTCCGGCGACGCGGACAAGGGGATGACCAGCTACACCCCGCTCGGCAGCGGCAAGGACGACGTCGCCAAGGTGCTGCCGCAGCTCGCCGCCAAGTGCACCGACGCGCTGAAGCAGCAGTGAGGTAGTCCATGAACCCGACCATCGGCTGGATCCGCGAACTCGCGGCGTCCCTGGGCGTCCCCGCCGTACTCGTGCCGCTGGTCCCGTTCCTGCTCCTGCTGATCGTCCTGTACGCCGTCATCGGACTGGCGGCGTACGGGGCGAAGCGGAAGTGGCCGCGGGCCGACAAGACGATCGCGTTCTGGCTGTTCGTCTCGCCGTGGCTGATCGGCTTCGCCATCTTCACGGTCGGCCCGATGGCGTCCTCGATCTACGTCAGCCTGACCTCGTGGGACCTGATCACGCCGCCGAAGTTCGTTGGCCTGGCCAACTACAGCGAGGCGCTCCAGGATCCGCGGGTCGGACAGGCGCTGAAGGTGACGCTGCTGTACGGATTGATCAGCGTGCCGCTGCAGACCGCTCTGGCGTTCCTGGTGGCGATGCTGCTGAACGCCGAGTTGCCCGGGATGCGGTTCTTCCGGACCGTCTGGTACCTGCCCAGTCTGGTGTCCGGAGTGGCGCAGATGGTGCTGTTCCTGTGGGTGTTCAACCCGCAGTACGGCCTGGCGAACGACGTACTGGGGAAGTTCGGGATCACCGGGCCTGGATGGTTCAGCGATGCGTCCTGGGCGTTGCCGACGGTGATCCTGATGAGCCTGTGGACGGTCGGCGGCGCGATGGTGATCTACCTGGCCGGGCTGAAGGACGTGCCGTCGAACCTGTACGAGGCGGCGGCGCTGGACGGCGCCGGTCCGGTGCGGCTGTTCTGGCACGTGACGCTGCCGCAGATGTCGCCGATCATTCTGTTCAACGCGCTGACCGGGATCATCGGCGCGCTGCAGATCTTCACCCAGGGCTTCATCGCGAACGGTGGCCCGAAGGATTCGCTGCTGTTCTTCGTCTACTACCTGTACGACAACGCGTTCCAGAACTTCCGGATGGGCTACGCGTCCGCGCTGGCCTGGATCCTGTTCGTCATCATCCTGGCGCTGACCGCGGTGACGGCCCGGGGGAGCGCGTTCGCCGTGTACTACGAGTCCGAGCAGTCCGGCGGCCGGAAGAGGAGAAGGCGATGACAGTCCTGGCGGAGTCACGGCCGGCGGTGGCGTTCCGCACCGACCGCCCGTTCTGGCGGCGCAACATCTCGCTCACCGTCGTGCTGTACGTCGTTCTCGCCCTCGGGTCACTGGTGTTCGTGTATCCGTTCCTGTGGATGCTCGCGACGTCGCTGCGATCGCTGGCCGGGGTGGGAAGCTCCGGCGCGAGTGTGTGGCCGCATGAGTTCCTCTGGGACAACTACACCCGGGCGATCACGTCGTTCCCGTTCTGGCGGTACGCCCTCAACTCGGTGCTGACCACGCTGATCCCGATCATCGGCACGGTCTTCTCGTGTTCGCTCGCGGGCTTCGCGTTCGCGCGGTTGCGGGTGCGGTTCTCGGGCGTCGTGTTCGCCGTCGTCCTGGCGACGATGCTGCTGCCGGGGGAGGTGACGATGGTGCCGCAGTTCATGCTCTTCAACAACCTCGGCATGATCGACACGCTCTATCCGCTGATCCTGCCGGCGTTCTTCGGGTCGCCGTTCTACATCTTCCTGTTCCGGCAGTTCTTCGCCCGGATGCCGTCCGAGCTCGCCGACGCCGCGGTCGTGGACGGATGCGGGTGGTTCAAGACGTTCTGGCTGGTCTATCTGCCGCTGGCCCGCCCGGCTGTCGTGGCGGTCTCGATCCTGCTGTTCATGGGCTACTGGAACAACTTCCTCGGCCCGGCCATCTACATCAACTCCGACAAGTGGAAGACGCTCCCGCTCGCACTGGCCGGGTTCCAGTCCGTCAACGGCACGGACACCCCGTTGCTGATGGCAACGTCGGTGCTGATCACAATGCCTTGTCTGGTGCTGTTCTTCGTCGCGCAGAAGCACATCACCAATGGAATCACGTTCACAGGCGGCCGCTGACTGATGGACAAGCTGTTGGTGTTGTGAGGCCTGATCAGTCGCGGCCCAGGATGCCTTGTTCGTAGCCCTTCGCCACTGCTGCTGCTCGGTCGTTCACGCCGAGCTTGGTGAAGAGGTGGCTGAGATGCGTCTTGACCGTGGCCTCGCTGATGAACAGCTCGCGGGCTATCTCGCGGTTCGAGGTGCCCATGGCAACGAGTGCGAGGACCTGGCGTTCGCGGGGAGCCAGCGGACTCGGCGCCGGGGTGCGGACGGCCGAGACCAGGCGGGAGGCGACGGCAGGGGAGAGGACCGTCCGTCCGGCCGCAGCTTCGCGGACGGCCGTGAACAACTCGTCCCGCGGAGCGTCCTTGAGCAGGTAGCCCGTCGCGCCGGCCTCGATCGCGGGCACGGTGTCGGCATCGGTGTCCCAGGTGGTGAGGACCAGGACCTTCGCGCGAGCGCCGCCGCGGGTCAGTTCCTTGATGGCGTCGAGCCCGCCGCCTCCCGGCATGCGCAGGTCCATCAGGATCACGTCGGGGTCGAGGTCGGCGGCCAGTGCGACCGCCTCCACGCCGTTGGACGCCTCCGCGAGCACGGTGAAGCCGGGCACCGACTCGAACATGCCGCGCAGGCCGTTGCGGACGACCGGATGGTCGTCGACGAGAAGCAGCGAGATCTCACTCATGGAGCACCAACGGTACGCGAGCCGACACCGCCGTACCGGAGCCCGGCTCGGCCTCGACGGTGAGCGAGCCGGCGATCCGCTCGGCCCGGGCACGCATGCCCTCCAGACCGAAGCCGCCGGTGCTGCTGCGGGCGGGTAGTGCGAGCGGTTCGAACCCCTTGCCGTCGTCGCGGATGTCCAACGTGACCTCGTCGTCCATGAAGCTGAGGGTGACCCCGACCCTGGTTGCGGCCGCGTGCTTGGACACGTTCGCCAAGGCTTCCTGAGTGATGCGCAGGAGAGTGGCCGAGACCTCCCCATGCAGGTGCTGCGCAGTACCTGTGAGCGTGAACTCCGTGCGTACGCCGGTCCGGTCCGCCCACTGGTCGACTGTCTTGTGCAGCGCCTCGGGAAGGCCGTCGTACGACAGACCCGCGGGCGCGAGGTTGTGGACCGAGCGGCGGGCTTCGCCCAGGCTGTGCCGGGCGAGCTCGGTCGCGCGGTCCACGTGCTCCCGCGCGGCCGCGTGGTCGGACGTGGTCGCGACAGCCTGGAGCTGGGCGATGATGCCGGTCAGGCCCTGGGCGATCGTGTCGTGGATCTCCGCCGCCAGCCGCCGGCGTTCGTCGGCGATGCCCGCTTCCCTTGCCTGGACGAGGAGTTGAGCCTGCAGCGCGGCGTTCTCGTCGCGGGCCTGCTGGAGCTCGACGATGGTGGCCGCCCGGCCCCGGGACCGTTGTTCTTCCTGTTCGCTGAAATGGATGACGAGCGTCAGCATCACGTTGTTGCCCGCCAGGAGGACCGCGAAGACGATCCACTTCATCCCGCCGTCGACAGGGATCCCACTGGTCTGCGCCCCCGCCACCGGGATCGAGCAGGCGAACAGCGCGACCCGTCTCCAGCGTCGTCCGGGAATCAGTTCCTCGGCATCGAAGTACCCCGCCACGGCGTAGAAGGCGAAGAAGGGGTTCATCAGGGTGAGCGCGAAGCCGATCGCGTAGCGGATCGCGTAGTACGCGACCGACAGCCGGCTCGGACCGCGGCGGGTGCGGTCGCCCCACCAGAGCTGGAGCGCCACGGCCGCGACGACGAGAGTCGCGGCCGTGGTCTGCCGGGCCTCGGTCGGCATGATCAGCTCGACCGTGGCGGCCGATAGGAGGGCTCCGAGGACGAGCAGACCAAGCGGCTGCCACCGCCGGAACACCTGCTGCCGCTGATCGATGTCCGCTTCCACTGTCGTCACCCTGTCAGTCTCCTACTCCCAGCGGAACCAGCGGATGGCGGCCGCCGAGAGGACGATCGCCCAGGCGGCGAGTACGCCGAGGTGCGACCACGCCGGCCAGTCTCCGGCCGCGGCCTGGCCCAACGCGCGGGCCGCCGCTCCGAAGGGGGTCGCCTCGACGATGTGCCGCAGGACGTTCGGCATGTTCTGCACAGGCAGCCAGACACCGGCGCAGAACATGCTCGGGAAGAACACCGCCGAGCCGATCGCGCTCGCGACCTTCGCCGTACCGGCCAACGCGGTCACCAGCGCACCGATGGCCAGCGCGACGGCGGCGGTGAGCAAGAGTGCCAGCGCATACCCGAACGCCTGCTGTGGAAGCTTCACGTCGAAGACCAGCCGGCCGATCGTGAGGCAGACCAGCGCCGACGCCAGCGCCGTGGCGCCGTTCAGTCCCATCTGCGCGATCAGCAGGGCGGACGGGCGGACCGGAGTCGCCGACATCCGGCGCAGGATGCCGCGCTCGCGATAGCCGGTGATGACCGGCGGCATCGTCTGCAGGCCGGTCACGATCAGCGCGACCAGCACGAGGATCGGCACGTACAGGTCGATCAGCCGGAGACCGCCGAGGCCGGCGTCGACCTTCCGGAACGACGGGATGCTGCCGAGGATCACCAGCAGCACGGGTGGGAAGCCCAGGGTCCAGAAGAGGATGCCGGGCTCGCGCCGGAACAGCCGAGCCTCGGTACGCAGTACGGCGGCGAAGGGAGAGGCGGTGCCGCGAGGAGTCGCGGTCGGAAGAGTGGCGGCGGTGGTCATTGTGCGGCTCCGGTCAGGTCGAGGAAGGCGTCGTCCAGCGTGGCGTCGGTGACCCTGAGCTGGTGCGCGGTGATGCGGTGCCGGGCGAGGAGCGAGAGCAACGCGGTGACGGTGTCGTCAGTCCCGCCGAGCGTGATCCGGTCGTCCTTGTACTCGACCGAGGCCAGCGCCGGCAGTGCGGCCAGCTCCTCCTCGTCGAGCGGCGCCGACGGCGTGAACGAGATGACGGTCGATCCGGCCGTCCGGCTGATCAGGCCGCGCGGCGTGTCGAGCGCGGTGATGCGGCCCTTGTCGATCAGGGCGATCCGGTCGCACAGCCGCTGCGCTTCCTCCATGAAGTGCGTGACAAGCAGGACGGTAACGCCTCGCGCGCGGACGTCCTCGACGATCTCCCAGGTGTCACGGCGGGCGCGCGGGTCCAGCCCGGTCGTCAGCTCGTCGAGGACGACCACCCTGGGGTTGCCGATCAGCGCGAGCGCGATGAACAGCCGCTGCTTCTGGCCGCCGCTGAGGACGCCGAACCGGGTCTTCAGGTGAGCGGTCAGGCCGAGACGTTCGGCCAGCGGCCGCCAGTCGGCCGGGTTCGGGTACAGGGCGGCGTACAACTCGAGTGCCTCGCGCACGGTGAGCTTGGCCTGCAGCTCGCTCTCCTGGAGCTGGGCGCCGAGGACCTGGGTCACCGCCGCGTGATCGGCGACCGGGTCGAGCCCGGCGACCCGGATCCGGCCCGCGTCGGGGACCCGCAGGCCCTCGATGGACTCGACCGTGGTCGTCTTCCCGGCACCGTTCGGGCCGAGGATCCCGAAGATCTCGCCCTCCTCGACGGTGAACGACACACCGTCGACGACGGTCCGGTCGCCGTAGGACTTGCGCAGATTACTGACTTCGACGACAGCCCCACGGGCCGCCGTTCTCGTACTCGCCGTGGTCATACGACGAGCCTCGCGGACGACCCACCCACCCCACATCGCCCATCAAGATCGACCCGGCATCAACCGATCGGCTGATGCCGGGTGTACGCCGCCTACTTGGTGTAGAGGGCCTCGACGTCGGTCTCGTGGTTCTTCATCACGACGTGCCGGCGGAGCGAGAGCTTGAGCGACAGCTCGCCGCTCTCCTGCGTCCAGTCGGTCTCGAGGATGTGGAACTTCTTGATCCCCTCGGCCTTGGAGACCGAGCCGTTGGCGTCGTCGACAGCCTTCTGGATCTCGGCGATCAGGTCCTCGTCGGCGGTCAGCGACGCGACGTCGGTGGGCTTGCCGCGCTCGGTCGCCCACGGCACGATCGTCTCCGGGTCGATCGTGATCAGGGCCGCGATGAACGGCTTGCCGTCGCCGACGACCATGCACTGACTGACCAGCGGGTGCAGCCGGATCTGGTCCTCCAGCACGGTCGGCGCGACGTTCTTGCCGCCCGCGGTGACCAGGATCTCCTTCTTCCGGCCGGTGATCTTGATGAAGCCGTCGACGTCGAACTCACCCAGGTCGCCGGTGTGGAACCAGCCGTCCGCATCGATCGCGGCGGCGGTCGCCTCGTCGTTCTTCCAGTAGCCCTGCATCACCTGGCCGCCCTTGAACAGCAGCTCGCCGTCGTCGGCGACCCCGACCGAGACACCGGGCAGCGGCCGGCCGACGGTACCGATGCGGATGTCGTCGGGCAGGTTGACCGCCACCGCCGCCGTGGTCTCGGTCAGGCCATAGCCCTCCAGCACCGGTACGCCGATGCCGCGGAAGAAATGGCCGAGCCGGTGACCCAGTGGCGCGCCGCCGGAGACGGCGTACTGGACCTGGCCGCCGAGGACGCTGCGCAGCTTGCTGTAGACGAGCCGGTCGAACAGCGCGTGCTTGGCCTTCAGCCCGAACGACGCGCCGCCCTTGTCCTGCGCCTGCGAGTAGGCGATCGCGGTGTCCGCGGCGGCGTCGAAGATCTTGCCCTTGCCCTCCGAGTGCGCCTTCTGGCTGGCCGAGTTGAACACCTTCTCGAACACCCGCGGCACGCTGAGGATGAACGTCGGCTTGAACTCGCCGAGGTCGGGGACCAGGTTCTTCACGTCGGCGGTGTGGCCGACCTTGACCATCTTCATCACGCAGCCGACCTGGATGATCCGGGCGAACACGTGGGCCAGCGGCAGGAACAGCAGCGTGCTCGCGCCGTTGACGTCGAACAGGCCGTCGAGGATCTTCACCGCCGGGCCGAGCTCGTCCAGGAAGTTCGAGTGGCTGATCTTGCAGCCCTTCGGGCGGCCCGTCGTACCGGAGGTGTAGATGAGCGTGGCGAGGTCGCTCGGCACGACCGCCGTACGGCGCTTGTCGAACTCGGTGTCGCTGATCTCCTGGCCGAGCACGGTCAGCTCCTCGACGGCGCCGGCCTCGATCTGCCAGACCTCCTGCAGGTGTGGGGCCTCCGGCCGGGCGGACTCGACCACCGCACCGTGAGCGGCGTTCTCGGCGATCGCGACGACCGCGTCGGAGTCGGTCAGGATCCACTGCACCTGCGACGCCGACGAGGTCTCGTAGATCGGCACCGTGACCGCGCCGATGGTCCAGATCGCGTAGTCGATCAGGGTCCACTCGTACCGGGTCGCGCTGAGCAGGGCGACCCTGTCGCCGTGCTTCACTCCGGCCGCGATCAGGCCCTTCGCGACGCCGGTCACCTGGCGGGCGAACTCGGCCGCGGAGACGTCGAGCCACCCTCCCCCTGAGTCCGACCCGACCCGCCGGCTGAACACAGCGGTGTCAGGATGGGAGGACGCGTTCGCCCAGACGGGGTCGCTCAGGCTCCCGGTGGGTGGCTCGGTCACAGCAGGAACGGTGTACTCACGCATCCGCGTCTCCTCAGTCGGTCACGAATTGTCGACTCCGGCGCACGCTACAGTCACCTACCCACAAGTAGCCAGGTTCGTGTGACCCAAGAAACAGGTGCCCGCAGCAATGCCCACGCTCGACCTCAGTTGCGACGACCTGGTCGTTGCTGATCCAGCCTACGTCGCCGAGCGGCTCGGTTCGGACACCCTCTGGCGCGAGTGGTGGCCGGAGCTGACCCTGACCCCCTCCGAGCGGCGCGGCCTGGAGGGCGTGCGCTGGTCGGTGACCGGCGCGGCCGTCGGTACGGCGGAGTGGTGGCTGGAGCCGGTCCGCGACGGAGTCGTGGTGCATTGGTACTTGCGTGTCGATCCGCGCCGGCCGGTCCGCGGCCGGGCCCTGGACAGGCTGCGCGAGCGGTACGTCGCGGCGTACCGGGAGCGGATGTGGCGGTTCAAGGACGAAGCCGAGGCAGGCCGCGCGGCGGGCGAGCACCGTTCCGGATCCGATCCCGCGATAGTCTCCGGTGAGGACACCGCACCCGGCCGTCCTGGTACCACTCGTCCCACCGGATCCCGCACCACCAGCCCTGGCAACTAGCATCACCACCGCACTTTCAGTTCTCGCACCACCAGCCCTGGCAACTAGCATCACCACCGCACTTTCAGTTCTCGCAGTTACCACCAGCCCTGGCAGTGAAGAGGTGTATCAATGGCGGAACAGACCACCTCGACCATCGTGGTGAACGCGACCCCGAAGCAGATCATGGCGGTGATCGCGGACTTCGCGGCGTACCCGGAATGGGCCGACTCGATGCGGGAGACCGAGGTGCTGTCCACCGACGAGGCGGGCCGGCCGAAGCAGGTACGCTTCCGGGTCGACGCGGGGGCGATCTCGGACGAGTACACGCTGGCGTACACGTGGTCCCGCAACGAGGTGACCTGGACGCTGGTGCAGGCCAAGATGGTGAAGGGGATGGACGGCGCCTATGTACTGCGCGACCTGGGTCCGGACGGCCAGGAGGGGACCGAGGTGACGTACCGGCTCGCCGTCGACGTGGCGATCCCGATGATCGGCATGCTGAAGCGCAAGGCCGAGAAGGTCATCATCGACACCGCCCTGAAGGGCCTCAAGAAGCGCGTCGAGTCGTAAGTCCGTGACTCGGGTCCTGCTGTACACGGGTAAGGGCGGCGTAGGCAAGACGACCTCCGCCGCGGGAACGGCCACGCTCGCCGCGCTGCGCGGGCTGCGCACGCTGGCGCTGTCGACCGATGCCGCGCACTCGCTGTCGGATGCGTTCGACTGCGAGGTCGGTGGTGAGCCGACCGAGGTCGACGACCTGCTGTTCGTCCAGCAGATCGACGCCCAGCGCCGGTTCGAGCGGTCCTGGGGCGACATCCAGGCGTACCTGCGCTCGGTGCTGAACATGGTCGGGGTCGACCCGATGGAGGCCGAGGAGCTGACCGTGCTGCCCGGCGCGGAGGAGGTGCTCGCGCTGCTCGAGGTGCGCGACCACTTCCGGTCCGGGCGCTGGGACGTGATCGTGGTCGACTGCGCGCCGACCGCCGAGACGCTCCGCCTGCTCGCGTTGCCTGAGGCCCTGAATTGGTACATGGGCCGCATCTTCAACGCCGAGCGCAAGGTGATGAGAACCTTCCGGCCGTTCCTGAGTCGTCCGTCGGGCATCCCGGTGCCGGACGACACGGTCTTCGACGCACTGCGGCGGTTGCAGAGCGACCTGTCGGACATCCGCACGTTGCTGGCCGGCCCGGACGCGTCGGTGCGGCTCGTGCTCACGCCGGAGGCCGTGGTCGTTGCCGAGGCGCGGCGTTCGCTGACCCGCCTCTCGCTGTACGGCTACCGCGTGGACGGCGTGGTGGCGAACCGCGTGTTCCCGGCCGCGGGCGCGGACACTTGGCGGCGTCAGTGGGTCGCGGCGCAGCGCGGGATCCTCGAGGAGGTCGCCGACTCGTTCCGGCCGTTGCCGATCTGGGAATCGCCGTACCGGGTCTGTGAGCCGGTGGGCGTCGAGGAGCTGGCCGCCTTCGCGGTCGAGATGTACGGCGGGGACGACCCGTTCGCCCGGGCCACGGACGAGACGTCGCTGTGGGTGGACCGGCACATCGACACCGACGGCCGCACCTACACGCTGACCATGCCGTTGCCGCTGGCCTCCGCGAACGAGCTGGAGCTGGCCCGGCACGGCGACGAGCTGATCATCACGGTCGGGTCGTATCGCCGGGTGCTGCCGCTTCCGGCCGCGCTCGCGCGTGGAGTGGTCGCGGGTGCGCGACTGGACGAGGGACGGCTGCAGGTGCGGTTCGCGCCGCGCGAGTCGGCGCGCCCGGTGCCGTCCGGCGAGGTGCCGAGTGGGACTGGACCGCTGGAGTCCGCGCAGGAGCTGGCGCAGGGCCTGACAGCGGAGTATCACGAGCAGTTGACCCAGCAGCGTGCGCGCGAGGCAGCGATCGGGAGGGCCGTTGAGTAAAGAGCCGATCGGTAGCCTCGCTGAGGAGGCGGCCAAACTGTTCGCCGTACTGCAGCATGCGGCCGATGTGGATGAGACGAAGCATTCCGAACCGACACCGGCGGCGGATGAAGAGCACCAGCACAAGCTCGGGCCGGACTGCGTGTGGTGCCCGGTGTGCCAGCTGATCCACAAGGTGCGCAACACCAGCCCGGAGACGATCGAGCAGCTGTCCGCCGCGGCCGCGCACGTGCTCGGCTCGGTGCGATCGTTGCTGGAGGCAGCGGCCGCGGCAGCCCGGCAGGGCCAGGAGGACGCAGCGTCGCGCTCCGCCGAGCAGAAGGACAAGCAGGAGGACGAGCCGACCCGGCCGACAGTGGACCGGATCGACGTGAGTGAGGACCCCGAACCATGGGACTGACCATCGGCATCGATGTCGGCGGAACGAAGATCGCGGCAGGCGTCGTCGACGCGGACGGCACGATCGGTGCCCGCGCGAATCGCGACACCCCGGCGGACTCGGTCGACGACACCGCGGCGGCGATCTGCGACGCGGCCGCCGAGCTGATCGCCGCGCACGAGGTGGAGGCGGTCGGGATCGGCGCCGCCGGGTTCGTGTCCTCGGACCGGTCGACGGTGCTGTTCGCGCCGAACCTCGCCTGGCGGGACGAGCCGCTCGGCGCCCGGGTCGCGGAGAAGCTGAAGATCCCGGTCGTGGTCGAGAACGACGCGAACGCGGCAGCCTGGGGTGAGTTCGCCTTCGGCGCCGCGAAGGACGTCGAGCACATGCTCTGTCTCACCATCGGCACCGGGATCGGCGGCGGGGTCGTGATCGGCGGCGAGTTGTTGCGCGGTGCCCATGGGGTGGCGGCCGAGCTCGGCCACATGCGCGTCGTACCGGGTGGGCATCGATGCGGGTGTGGATCGCGGGGGTGCTTGGAGCAGTACGCCTCCGGGCGTGCGCTCGTCCGCGAGGGGCGGGCGCAGGCGGAGGCTGGTTCGCTGGCGGCGATGCAGATGCTCACCGTGTGCGGGATCTCGGACCCGGCCGGGCTGACCGGGCCGATGATCACCGAGGCGGCCGCGGCCGGCGACCCGTGCGCGGTCGAACTGCTCGAGGATCTCGGCCGGTGGCTGGGGGAGGGCCTGGCGAGCCTCGCGACCATGTACGACCCGACCACGATCGTGATCGGCGGGGGCGTGAGCGCGGCGAAGGACCTGTTGATGAAGTCCGCCCAGGTCGCCTTCGAGCGGAACCTGCCCGCCAGGGCCAACCGCCCGCACCCGTCGTTCGGGCTCGCCGAACTGGGTAACGACGCCGGCCTGATCGGCGCCGCCGACCTGGCCCGTCGCCCCGCCCCACCCGCGGAGAAAACCCGGTGATCCCGGGCGCGCGGGATACTGGAGGTAGTCCGGCGGGGGCTGGGGGTACGGCGAGGAGGGTCGTGCAGTGGCTCTGACGCAGGCTTTGACGATCGGGATCGACATCGGCGGGACCAAGGTCGCCGCCGGGGTGGTCGACCCGGAGGCCAACATTCTGGACCGGGTGCGGCGGGACACGCCGACGACGGATCCGAAGGAGACCGAGGACGCGATCGCGGAGATCGTCCGCGACCTGGAGTCCCGGCACGACGTGATCGCGGTCGGTATCGGCGCGGCCGGGTTCGTCGACGGGACACGGTCGTCGGTGCTGTTCGCACCGCACCTGGCCTGGCGGCACGAGCCGCTGCGGGACGCGGTCGAGCGCAGGCTCGGGCTGCCGGTCGTGGTCGAGAACGACGCGAACGCGGCGGCCTGGTCGGAGTGGCGCTTCGGCGGCGGTCAGGGTGAGAGCCACCTGGTCTGCGTCACGCTCGGCACCGGCATCGGCGGCGCGATCCTGAACGACGGTGCGCTGCAGCGCGGGAAGTTCGGCATCGCGGGTGAGTTCGGGCACATGCAGGTCGTGCCGGGCGGGCATCGGTGCGAGTGCGGCAACCGCGGCTGCTGGGAGCAGTACGCGTCCGGCAACGCGCTGACCCGGGAGGCGCGGGAGCTGGCGCTGTCGGGTTCGCCGGTCGCCCACAACCTGCTGCGCGCGGCAGGCGGCGATCCGCGCAAGATCAATGGTCCGATGGTGACCGAGCTGGCCAAGGACGGCGACCCGGTCGCGGTCGAGTTACTCGAGGACGTCGGCCGTTGGCTCGGGATCGGGCTCGCCAACCTGGCCGCCGCGCTGGACCCGGGCACGTTCGTGATCGGTGGCGGTGTGTCGGACGCCGGGGAGCTGCTGCTGGCGCCGGCTCGCGAGGCGTTCAAGCGGACGCTGACCGGTCGCGGGTTCCGGCCGGAGGCGCGGATCGTGCGTGCTGTCCTCGGCCCGGAGGCCGGCCTGGTCGGTGCTGCCGATCTCGCGCGGGAAGAGGCGACCTGGTTGCGCCGGGTCCGCGTGAAGACGACCGCCGTGACCGCGAAGACCGCGGCCGCCCGGAGTCGCTCCACGCGGCTCGAACGAGCAGCACGCAAGTCGGCCGCCCGGCGTACCGGCATGCGCGCCGACCCCGACCTCCAGCACGCCGACCTGAACGGCGACCCTGAAGCATGAGTGAAGGCCCGCCTCTGCTGCGGGTTTTGTCGTACAACGTGCATCGGTGGGGTGACGATCGGGCTGCGCTCGCGCGGGCGGTGAAGGCGTGTGCACCGGACGTGATGCTGGTGCAGGAGGCGCCGACCTGGTGGGGGACCCGGCGGAAGCGGCGTGCGATGGCGGCGAGCTTCGGCATGCGGTACGTCGCCGCGTCGGCCCGGAACGCGATCCTGGTTGCCGATGGCACCGATCTGGTGGAGCCACTGCACTGGCGGATCTGGCGCCCGTTCGTACGGCGCCGGCTGAACCTGATCGCCACCCAACTCCCCGGTGGTGCCGTCGGCGGCCGCGTCACCCTGGGTTCCACCGATCTGGCCCTGATCGTCTGCCACCTCGGCCTGCACATCCGCGGCCGCCGGCACGAACTCGAACAGGTCCTCCGCGGCTGCCGCTCCTTCAACCTGCCGTACCTCCTCGCCGGCGACCTCAACGAAGAACCCGACGGCCAGGTCTGGAAGCGCCTCGCCGCCGAAGGTCTCACCGACCTCGGCGCCGATGCCGGCCCGACCTACAGCTCCTCCAACCCGCACAAGCGCATCGACGGCGCCCACGCCACTCCCACCCTCACCGCCCGCATCGTCCCCATCCCCGCCATGGCGCGCCCCGACCTCCCCGCCGCCTCGGACCATCTCCCGATGCTGATCGAGCTCAGTTCGCCAAGAACCGGTTGACCTCGCCGACCAGGACCGCCAGGCGGCCTCGTGCTCGGTGATGATGTGGTTGCCGCTGTCCAGGAACACCAGCCGGCTGCCCGGGCGATCACTTCCTGGCGGTGGCCGTCGTCGCCGACCGCGCGGCGAGCGTCCTTCAGCCGGCTGGTCAGCGCGGACTCACTGACGAAGCGGTTGCCCCAGACCGCGTCGAGAAGCTCGAGCTTGGGTACGACGCGGTCCCGGTGCTCGATCAGGTGGACCAGGACCCCGAACACCTGGCGCTCGACGCGCACCTGATCGCCGCCCCGCCGGAGCACGAAACCACGGGGATCCACTTCGCAGTCGCGGAAGCGATACATCGTCAGGCCCCTCCGATCGAGTCTGCCACGATCCGGCCGCGGCGTGGACCGCAGTCGATCTCGGGATCTCTGCAGATCTTCCTCATGACTCCCGGGCGCGCGGGCTGCGACCGTGATCCGACGGGTGGCGGCTATCGGCCCCGTCGAAAACGGCTTCGTCGTCGGCAAGCAACTGTCCAGAACGACGACGGAGTAGCCGACACAACGGTCGATAGACATAGGATCTCTGCTCATGCGCACCTCGGTGAGTTCCCTGTCCTACGACCGCCCGGCAGGCACCTGGCTGGAGGCGCTCCCGCTCGGCAACGGGCGGATCGGGGCCATGTGCTTCGGCGGTGTGAGCACGGACCGGATCGGCCTCAACGACGAGACGCTCTGGTCGGGGAGCCCCGAGACCCAGCGGATGCTGTCGACACCGCTCGGCGACACCGGGGCCCAAGCAGTTCAGGCGGTCCGGGACGCACTCGCGGCCGGCGACATCCGTCGCGCCGAGGGGTTGGCGAACGGCTTTCAAGCCGGCCACTCGCAGGCCTACCTGCCCCTCGGCGACCTGCTGCTCGAGTACACGACCACCGGGGACGTCACGCAGTACCGCAGAGAGCTCGACCTCGATACGGCGACCGCCACGGCGGACTATGAGGTCGGAGGTCTCGCGGTCCGGCAGCAGGTGTTCGTGAGCAAGCCGGCCGGTGCCCTCGTACTCCGGCTCACCGCGTCGCGACCGATCGGACTCACCGCCCGCCTCACGTCGCAGCTGCGATCCCGCACTCATCGGACCGACGACGGCGTCGGCCTCCTCCTCCAGGCACCGGCGAACGTCGCTCCGCCACACCGCGACGTACCTGACCCTGTCCACTACTCCGACGGCCCGGACCGCGGTATGGCGGCGGCCATCTCGCTCCGGGCGACGACCGACGGCGAGATCCGCGCCGACGACGCGGGCCTGACGATCGAGAACGCCACCGACGTCACCCTCGTCCTGTCGACCGCCACCGGGTACGACGGCCCGTCGACGCCACCGACCCGATCGGCCGAGGACTGCTTCGCCCAGGCCGACAACACCGTGCGTACAGCCCTCACCCGCGGGTACGACGACCTCCACGCGGAGCACCTGCAGGACCACCAGGCACTCTTCCGCCGCTCGTCGCTCGAGTTGCCCGGCAACGACACCGCCGACCTGCCGACCGACGTACGGCTGCGGAACGGGGACGACCCCGCGCTCGCCGCGCTGGTCTTCAACTACGGCCGCTACCTGATGATCGCGAGCTCCCGCCCCCGTGGCCTTCCGACCAACCTGCAGGGCATCTGGAACGACATCCTCCAGCCGCCGTGGAGCTCGAACTACACGGTCAACATCAACACCGAGATGAACTACTGGCCAGCCGAAACGACCAACCTCGCCGAGTGCCACGAACCGCTGCTGACCTACCTCGAGCACCTCGCCGAGGCAGGCCGTCGTACGGCGCAGGAGCGGTACGGCTGCGGTGGTTGGGTCGCGCACCACAACGCCGACGCATGGTGTTGGACGATCCCGGTCGACGGCAACCCGAAGTGGTCCAACTGGCCGATGGCCGGCACCTGGCTGGTGCGCCATCTGTGGGACCACTACGCGTTCTCGGGTGACCGTGAGTTCCTCGGCCGCGCCTGGCCGGTACTTCGGGGTGCGGCGGAGTTCTGCCTCGACTGGCTGATCGAGCTGACCGACGGCAGTCTGGGTACGTCGCCGTCCACGTCACCCGAGAACGACTACGTCGCGCCCGATGGCGAGCCGGCGTCGGTGACGGTCTCGGCGACGATGGACCTCGCCCTGATCGCCGACCTGTTCGACCGCTGCGTGATGACCGCCGACGTCCTCGAGCTGACCGACCCGTTGGTCGAGCGGTTCGCCGCGGCGCGCAAGCGGATCCCCGAACCGTCGATCGGTAGCCGGGGGCAACTACAGGAGTGGGCCGCCGACCTGACCGAGGATGATCCGCACCACCGGCACACGTCGCATCTGATCGGCGTACACCCCGGCGACTCGATCACGCCGGACCGCACTCCGGCGCTGGCGGCCGCCGCGGCTCGTACGCTCGATCTGCGCGGCGACCTCGCGACCGGTTGGTCGCTGGCCTGGAAGATCAACCTCAGAGCCCGGCTGCGTGACGCGGCCGCGGCCCACCGCTTCGTGCGCGCATTCCTGACGCCTGCAGACGACACCGAGACGGACTACGTCGGGAGCGGCGCGGGCGTGTACCCGAACCTGCTGTGTGCCCACCCGCCGTTCCAGATCGACGGCAACTTCGGCGCGACCGCGGGCATCGCGGAGATGCTGCTCCAGAGCCACACCGACGAGATCGAACTCCTCCCAGCGCTGCCGACTGACTGGCCGACCGGACAGGTCACCGGCCTGCGCGCCCGCGGCGGCGTGACCGTCGACATCACGTGGTCACCCGACGGCTCCGAGGCCGTCCTCACCGCGGACCGCGATCAGCAACGCACCATCCGCCACGGCGACAGCCGCACTGCGGTCACCCTCACAGCCGGCGAAGCCCACCGACTGGTGCTCTAGCGGGCGCTGTCCGGAACTTTTTCGCCGCCAAGCGGCGAAAAAGTTCCGCAACCGTCAGCTCTTCTTGCGGTTGAGGAACGCGAGCATCGCTTCTTGTGCTGCGGACGAGCCGAACAGGCTCGCCGACAGCTCGGCGAGATCCTTGCCGCGGGCATCGATGTCGGCGAGGAGCTCTCTGTTGAGCAGCTTCTTCGTCTCGCGGAGGCCCTGGGGTGCGCCCTTCAGCAGCGACTCCACGACGGAGTCGACCGCGGTGTCGACGTCGGTGTCCTGAACCGCGACGGTGACCAGGCCGAGCCGTGCGGCCTCGGCTCCGTCGAACGTGTTTCCAGTGAGGAACGTGTACGCCGCCGCACGGTCGGTCAACCGGGGGAGCACGGTGAGCGAGATCGTCGCGGCCGCCAGCCCCAGTCTGACTTCGGTGAGCGCGAAGGTGCTGCTCGCGCCGGCGACGCTGATGTCCGCGGCGGCCACGATGCCGATCCCGCCGGCCCGCACCGGACCCGCGACCCGTGCGACCACCGGCTTCGGGCTGGCGACGATCGCCCGCTGGACGTCGACCATCCGCTGCGCGCCGAGCCCCATGCCGATCGTGGTCGCCTCGGACAGATCGGCTCCCGAGCAGAACACGTCCAGGGCCGACCGGATCACGATCACCCGGACCGCGTCGTCCGCGCCCGCGTCGTCCAGCCGCTCCAGCAGTTCACCGGTGAACTGCTGGGAGAGTGCGTTCTTGTTGTCCGGCGAGTCGAGCGTGATGGTCGCCACGCCGTCGGCCACGGTCAGCTGCACGAGTTCCGTCATGGAGACATCCAACACCCGCCCGGCCCTCGGCGGCTGTAATCAGCCGCACAAGCCCGTGCGGTCAGGCTCCCCGCGGGCTGAGCGGGTCCGCGTGCCGGTGGACGATCTTCCAGCCGTCGTCCTCCTTGCGGAAGACCATCGTCGCCCGCAGCGCATGCGGGAACTCATCGGGCTGGTCGACGTACATCACCGTGCAGCGCTCGATCGCGACGGAGTACGCCGTGTCACTGCCGACGTGCTTGTCGAGGTACTCGAACTCGACCTTGGCGCCACTCGGACGGAACTGTGCCGAGGCCCATTGGTAGCGCGGTCCGACCTGCGACCAGCCGACCTCGAGACCGCCGAAACCACCGAAGATCGAGGTCTGCTCGCTGTGCGACACCAGCGGCATCCACAACGACGAATCCCCGTTCACGAAGGCCGTGTTCGCCCGCTCGAACTGGTCCAGGAACGCCTCGAAGCTCTCGGTCACTCCGGGCAGTTTACGGGGCCCCGGGTCTACTTGCCGTCGGCGTACGTCGGGGACAGTTCGCGGGCCAGGTGCTCGATGAACAGGCCGACGTCGGTGACGATGCCGCGGGCCTGGGACGAGCCGCGGTCGGCCAGCTTGGTCACCGTGGCCGGGTTGATGTCGACGCAGGTGAGCGGAATCGACGACGGCAGGATGTTGCCGGTAGCAACCGAATGCAGCATGGTCGCGGCCATCAGGCAGTAGCCCACGCCGGGCAGTTCGGCCCGCATCGCGCGCTGACCCTCGAGGACGTCGGTGTACACGTCCGGAAGTGGGCCGTCGTCGCGCACCGAACCGACCAGGACGAAGTTCTTTCCCTTCTTCACCAGCGCGTGCATAACGCCCGAGGTGAGCACGCCCTGCTCGACCGCGGCCGCGATCGAGCCGGCCTTGCGGATCGTGTTGATCGCGCGGATGTGGTGCTCGTGGCCGTGCTCCACCCCGCGACCACGGGCCAGGTCGACGCCGAGCGACGTACCGTAGAGCGACGACTCGATGTCGTGGGTGGCCAGCGCGTTCCCGGCGAACAGGACGTCGACGAAGCCGGCCTCGACGAGCGACACCATCGCGGGCGCGGCGCCGGTGTGCACGATGCCGGGGCCGCCGACCCAGAGCACCTTCTGGCCGTTCGCCTTCGCCTCCCGCATACCGTCGGCGACCTGCATGACCAGCACCCGCTGCGGCTTCTCGCTGGACACGTCCGACTCCATGAAGCCGAACGACTCCTCGGTGTTCGCCACGATCGGGGGAGTGACCTTGACACCCTGGGCGCTCGTGATGATCCGCATCCCGGCCTTCACGTCCGACATCGGGATCGTGCGGACAGTGCCACCCTCGACGTCACCCTCGACCAGCAGGCCACAGTCCATCTCCGGGTTCTGCACCGCCACCCAGTGGCCGCCGAGCCGCACCTTGGTCGGCAGGTTGGTGGTGGAGTAGAAGCCGTCCGGGAAGACACCGTCCTGGGACACCTCGGTGATCTCCGGCGTACCGGGGTCGACCAGGTTCGCGCCCTTGGTCTGGATCCGCATCAGCAGCCGCTGCAGCGACTCCTCGTCGTCGGCGCCGACCGTCATCCGGACCGTGGACGGGTCGTCCTTGTCGTAGCCGAGGTCGAACTTGTCCAGCGTGTACTCACCGCCGTACCCGCGGATGTCGTCCAGGACCCGGGACAGCAGCCCGGAGTCCATCAGGTGGCCGGTGATCTCGACGGTCTCGGTGACCTGCACGGGTACCTCCCCTACGCGTTCGTCGGATTGTCCGACGATCCGCATGCTAGCTCAGACGACCGCCCCGTCATCAGGCGTGTCATCAGGTGGCAACCGATCCTTCATCCGGATGACCAGGGTGAGGAATCCGCCGATGAAGCCGACCACCGCGAGCGTGGTGATCCGGCCGGTGCCGAAGTCGAGGACGGCGGCCAGGATCAGCAGCAGCGGGCCGCCGATCAGGCCGAGCCAGGCGATCCGGCTGATCCAGTCCAGCCGGGGTGCCCGCGGCGGCTCAGGTGGGACGAAGTGGTCGTGCGGGTCGTCCTCCCGCTTGGCCGGCTTCTCCTCTTCCTCATCGTCGTCCGGCGTGTCCTTGATGACGAGCCCGGTCGGTACGTCGATCAGCGGCTCGTACTTGTCGTCGACGTCCTCACTGGCCGGCCACCGCGGCACCGGGCTCTCGTCAGCGTCGTGCCCAGGCGCCGACGGCGCGTTGAACTGCTCGACCAGCGACTTCCACTCGGCGTCCTCGGTGCTCCGCTCGATCACCGGGCGGGCCCGCTCCACCGCCTCCGCGTCGACGAAGATCACGTCGTACCCGGCCGGGATGTGGACCGGCTCCTCCGCCTCTTCCGGCGTCTTGGCCTCGCTCTGGGCCTCGCAGTACGCCGCGATGCCGGCCCCGGCGAGCGCGGTGAGGACCGCTTCGGCGACCAGTGGGTCGATAGCGCCGAGCGACGTGTACGCCGTGGCGGTGAGGCCGTTGTCACGCATCGGCGGCGACCCGGTGGATGAAGTCTGTCGAGTCCGCGAAGATGCGCGGTGCGTCGTTGTCCAGAGTTGCCACGTGAAAGCTGTCCTCGAGCAGGGTCTCGGTCACATCGCGGGACGAGATCGAGGCAAGCACCGTCCGCCCCGAGCTCGGTTCCACCACATGATCGACAGTACTGCGGAACATCAGCACGGGCTGCGTGACTTTGGCCAGATCGTCGCGAGTTATCTGCCACAGCTGGGACAGGGACTGCAGCGCGCGGAGCGGCATCCGGTCGTACGCGCCCTCGTCCATCCCCGGCTTCTTGATGTCGTTCGAGATGCCGGGGAACGACGGCACGAGCCGGGACAGCACCGGCAGCAGTACCAGCCGCTTGTCGTCGGTGCGCACCGACGGGTTGATCAGGACCAGACCGGAAATGTCGGCGCCGTGCTCCTCGGCCAACCGCAGGACCAGGCAGCCGCCCATCGAGAGTCCGGCCAGGAAGACCTGGTCGTGCTCCTTGCGCAACCGCTCCAGCTCGTTGTCCAGGACGGCGTACCAGTCCGGCCAGCCGGTCTTGTTCATCTCCTGCCAGCTGGTGCCGTGGCCGGGCAGCCGCGGTACGGCGACGCCGTACCCGTCGGCGGCCAGATGCTCGGCGAACGGGCGCATCGACTTCGGCGAGCCGGTGAATCCGTGGCTCAGCAGGACTCCGATCGCGGCGTTCTTCCCGGTCCCGGGACTGCGGTAGTCCTCCGCATGGCCTTGCACTGGCACGGTCACTCCTCGCCGTCAGAGTCCTCACAGACGGTCAGGCCGCACCGGCCTGCTCGCAACTCCATGGTCGCATTTGGACTGCATCCAGTCTGCAACAAGGTGACAACACGGTGAGCAACACGGAGATTCCTGGCGGTGACATTGCCTGAGGGGGAAGCTGGAACGTAGTGTCCTGCACCGACGGTGGGCGCCGGAGCTTGTCGCGGCCGTCACCGGCGGGCACTGGTGCCGGACGAGGTACAGGCCGACGATGGTCGGTGGTGAAGGTGTCAGGCGAGCGACGGAGGTCGAGGCGGATGCTGTACCTGTTCCTCAGGCGGTTCATCGTCGCCCCGTTGGTGAAACTGCTCTTCCATCCCCGGGTGACCGGGCTGGAGAACATCCCGACCACGGGCGCGGCGTTGCTGGTCAGCAACCACCTCGCGTTCTGCGACTCGATCTTCCTGCCGGTCGCCGTACCGCGGCAGATCGTCTTCCCGGCCAAGTCGGAGTACTTCACCGCGCCCGGTCTGAAGGGGAAGCTGGTGGCGACGTTCTTCCGGTCCGTCGGCCAGATCCCGATCGACCGGTCCGGTGGGCGCGCCTCGCTGGCCGCGCTGAACACCGGGCTGGACATCCTGAAGAAGGGCGAGCTGTTCGGGATCTACCCCGAGGGCACCCGCTCGCCCGACGGCCGGCTCTACAAGGGCAAGACCGGCGTCGCCCGGATGGCGATCGTGGCCGGCGTACCGGTCATCCCGGTCGCGATGATCGACACCGAGAAGCTGCAGCCGCCCGGCACGCTCTGGCCGCAGTGGCTGGTCCGCGAGCCCGGCCGCCGGCTGCCCCGGCTGGTCCGCCCGGGCGTGGCGATCGGCAAGCCGCTGGACTTCTCCCGCTACGAGGGCATGGAGCGCGACCGGTTCGTGCTCCGCTCGGTCACCGACGAGATCATGTACGCGATGATGGAGCTGTCCGGCCAGGAGTACGTCGACATGTACGCCGAGAAGGCCAAGGAACTGCTCAAGAATGGCGAGTCGATCGACGAGCACGTCCGGCTTCGCGACACCAAGGCCAGTTGACCGCTTCCGACCTCGTCCGCGGGTGAGGATGTCCGCATGGACAGCGACCTGAACGTGCTCGGCGAACCATTGGAGGAGTGCGGGACCGATCCGGTCACCGGCTTCTACCGGGACGGCTGTTGCACCAGCGGCCCCGAGGATCTGGGCAGCCACACGGTGTGTGCCGTGATGACCGCGGAGTTCCTGGCCCACCAGGTTTCGGTCGGGAACGACCTGGTCACCCCACGCCCCGAGCTGCAGTTCGCCGGTCTCCAGCCCGGCGACCGCTGGTGCGTGGTCGCGGTCCGCTGGCTCCAGGCCTACCGCGACGGCGCCCCGGCCCCCGTCGTACTGGCCTCAACCCACGCCCGCTCCCTCGACACCATCCCCCTGACCGTCCTCCGCGAACACGCCGTCGACGTACCAGCAGACCCCGGCTCCCTGACCTGACCATGTCGATTCGGGGAGGGTTGTGTGCCCGGAACAGGCAGCGAACCTCCCCGAACCACCGCTCTAGCTGTACCGGGACAAGACGTTGGTGGCAGGTGAGTTGGGGTTGACGTGAGGAGAACCTCCGGTTGGGGTGTGGCTTGTCGAAGGCTTCACAC
>NZ_JBFAKS010000048.1:0-74410 GCF_040655855.1 Kribbella sp. NPDC050281
CCCCACCCACCCCCCCCCCCCCCCCGGCCCGCGGCGGTGTTGCTTTTTTTTGGGGTGGTATTTTTGGCGGGGGGCGGGGGCTCGCCTCCCGCCCCGCGCCCCGCCCCCCCCGGGGGGGACTATCGACCGAGCGGAATGGCCAGGTCGACGACCTGGAAGTCACGCGGGAACGACCCGAGCCGGGTCGCCTTGCCGGTGGTCAGCTCGACGTCGTACAGCCGCATGCGGTCGCCGGTGCTCAGTACTGCGAGCCCGCGGTTGCCGCCTTTCTGCGTGGAGATGTCGAACCCGGCCCACGGGCCCGCATCGACCGTGAGCTTGCCGGTCGGCGCGAGCAGTCCGGCGTTCGCGGGCGACTGGATCACGACCTGGTCCAGCATGGTGTCGATGTCGAACAGCGTCGTCGCGGTGTTCGGATCGAGGTCGTTGTTCGTGTACGCCGCGGCCGTCACCCCGGTCGCCGTAGTCGCCGGAGCAGGCGGCACACCGGGGTACGCCAGCGTGCCGTCGACGGCAGTCATGCCGGCCGCAGGCGCACCAGCGGGGTCGTCGATGTTGTGACGCAGATTCTGGCCGGTATCACTGATCACCCGCAGCCGATTCGCCGCCGGGTTGAAGTCGACACCGAAGTTCTGCCCGTCCAGCGCCACGCTGAGCTGCGACACCTTCGTCGTCCGGCCGAAGGACGCCCCGGTGTTGATCGTGTAGATCCCACCGCGGTCCCCAACGCCGTACAACTTCCCGTCCTGAACCCGGAAGTCGATCCCCACCAGCCGCCGATCGTCCTTCAACCCCAGCACTCGCGCCGCATCGCGAATCCTGTCGGCCGAAGTACTACGAAACTTCACCAGCCGCCCCTTGTCCGTCAGCCCGACCACATCAGAACTCTGGGAGGGACCCTTCGCTGCCGGACCCGCCACAGTCGTGGCCACGCTGTCGCCGGCCGTCGCCTGCGTCGCACCGCTGAGCACCAGGGCCGTAGCAGGCAACGCGATCGCAGCCAGCGTCGCGGCGACGATACGAGCACGTCGTCGTGGTTGATACATGCCGATTCACCTCTCGGTAGCGGCGCCGTCCACCTCTCGCGTCCGGTCGCCAGCAATACCACCGGGCCGGGCCCAACTCCCGCGGCATCGCACTACCACTTCGGCACCACCAACCCACCGGATGTGCCCAACCACCCCGCCATCCGACAACCGCCAACCCCAACAACCGCGGCCGCCGTGGTTGGCGTGACGCAAGGGCCTTCGAGGTGTGCTGAACCGGGGTGGTTGGGGGTCAGCGGTCCGGGAGGTTGAGGCGCTTCAGGCGTTCGTAGGCGCCGAGGATGTGTTTGTCGATTCCGTCCTGGGCGGCCTGCGGATCGCCGAGGGCCAAGGCGTCTCGTAGTTCCTTGTGCTCGCTGTAGCCGACGTCGAGGAAGTCCGGGAAGCTTGCGTTGCGGGCGCGGAGGAAGACCGTCACCTGACCGCGGATGGACTCCCAGACGCGCAGCACCCGGGTGTGGTCGCAGTAGGCGTAGATGATGTCGTGGAACTGGAGGTCCAGCCGTACGGCGTCCTCCGGGTCGATCTTGGTGTCGACGCTCTTCATCTGCTCCAGGACCGCATCCATCTCGGCGAATCCCTGACCCTGCATCCGCGTACACGCCCGGCTGACGGCCAGTCGCTCGATGGCGCCGCGGAGGGTGTGCACTTCCTCGACATCGGTCTTCGTCAAGGTGCTGACGAACGCGCCGCGGTGCCGCCGGAGCTCGACGTGGCCCTCTTCCTCGAGTCGGGCCAGCGCCTGCCGAATCGGTCCTCGGCTGACCTTGAGTGCCTCGGCCAGCTCGGTCTCCTTGAGGTGCTGTCCCGGCTGGAACCTGGCGCCGGTGATCATCTCCCGGAGTACGTCGGTCACCAGATCACCAAGAGCGCGCTGCGAAGGCAGCGAGGGCACGACGTCGTCGGACATCATGCCGACCACCTCCTCGAAGCAGTTACCGCCAGTATCCGAAGTAGGACGACTCTAACCCCTGTCAGGTCTCTCTGTAGATTGTAAACAGTAAGTCATTGACAGTAAATCAATCGCAAGAGCAGACTCGGAACCTCCACTCAGGCAGAGGGCCGGCGCGAAGCCGGCCGACCGTGAGGCAGCCCGATCCCCCCAGGGCAGAGAGGTCACGACGATGACCACCGACACAGCGGTTCACACCGGACGCAAGTCACTCGGCCCGTTTCCGCCGGCCGCTCCCCGGAATCCCGATGCGCCGCACGTCACCACGGCGACGATCGACGTCGACGCCGCGGAGATCGAGGGTCCGCTGACGCGCATCTGGGAGAGCTTCGGGTACGACGAGTTCAACTGGACGTACACGCCGACCGGCAAGCGGCTGCTGCAGACCTTCGCCGACTTCTCCGGCGGCGGCTACTTCGTCCGGCCGCACTACATGTACTGCTCCGGCAGCGGCTTCGGGATCCCGCACTGGAGCAACGGCAACGTCTACCACGAAGACGCCGACGGCAATCCGTACTACGACTTCACGCTGCTCGACCAGGCGTACGACGCGATCGTCGGCGCCGGACATCACCTGCTGGTGGAACTCGGCTTCACCCCGCGCGATCTGCTGCCACCCGAGGCCGCTGAGCTGACCGTCGTACCGAGCCCCACGGCGTACACCAACTACGAGGCAGGCGCCTGGGGGTATCCGCCCAAGGACTACGCCAAGTGGGCGGGTCTGATCAGCGCCACGGTTCGGCACTGCATCGATCGGTACGGCGAGGCGGAGGTGAAGACCTGGCTCTGGGAGCTGTGGAACGAGCCGGACATCAGCTACTGGCGCGGCACTCTCGATCAGTACAACGAGCTGTACACCGCAACCGTCCATGCGATCCGGGCCGTGCTGCCCGAGGCCAAGGTCGGCGGACCGGCTGTCACCAGCGGCGGACTCGAGTTTCTGCGGGGCTTCCTGGACTACACGTCGCGCCGTGACGAGCCGCTGGACTTCATCGCCTATCACACCAAGGGCTGCCGCTTCCCGACCCGCGACTACCGGCCGTTCGCCGAACCGGCGGCCGAGCTCCTCAGTCCGTCGTCGACGAAGATGTTGTACGACCTGCGCGAGTTCAACCGGCTGATCGGTTCGTACGACGCGTACGCCGATCTGCCGGTGATCGTCGACGAGTGCGATGCCGCAGTGCCGGCGCACTTCGGACGCTACGACAACCGCAACTACAGCTTCCAGAACACCGAGTACTACCCGGTCTTCCAGGCGAAGCTGATGAAGAAGATCCTGGATCTGAACGCCACCGAGCCGGCCAAGGTCGCCTATGCGACCTCCTGGAGCTTCTACTTCGAGGCCGAACGCTATTTCGAAGGCACCCGGTCCTTCCTGACCGCGGGTGGCGTCGAGAAACCGTTCCTCAACGCCTATCGGATGCTGTCACTGCTCGGTCCGGATCGGCTTCGCGCGACCTCGGACGCGGCCTGGCAGGTCGGCGAACTCGAGCACACCGACGGCAGCAGCATGCCCGAGGAAGTCGACGCCCTCGCCTCGCGTGCGGAGGACGGGAGCATCGCCGTGCTGGTCTGGCGGCACATCGATGACCAGTACCAGACCAGCGAGGACCTGACGCCGGTGAGCGTGACCGTACGCAACCTGCCGGCCGGGTCGTACAGGTTGCGGCATCTGCGCATCGACGAGGACCACAGCAATTCCTTCACCGTCTGGCAGCAGCTCGGCTCACCTCAGGACCCGACCGCCGAACAGCTCGCCACGATCACCGGCCGGCAGGGTCTCGAGGAGTTCGACGCCGAACGCCGCCTGACGGTGGACGGCGACGTGTCCCTGGAGGTCACACTTCCGTTGCCCTCGGCATCGTTGCTGATCCTCGAGCCGAGCAGCTGACGGACGAGAGGGCAGACGATGGACCAGAACGTGATCACGCTGAACAACGGCGTACGGATCCCTCAGCGCGGCTTCGGCGTGTTCCAGGTCCCGCCGAACGAGACCCAACGCGCGGTCGAGCAGGCGATCGAGACCGGATACCGGCACATCGACACCGCGGCGGCGTACAACAACGAGGCTGGCGTGGGGGCGGCCGTGCGGGCGAGCGGGCTTTCCCGCGAGGAGCTGTTCGTCACCACCAAGCTCCGCAACGGCGAGCACGGCTACGAGTCGGCACTGACGGCGTACGACGAGACTCTCCAGCGCCTCGGACTGGACTACGTCGACCTGTATCTCCTGCACTGGCCCAATCCGACTGCTGATCTCTATGTCGACAGTTGGCGTGCTCTGGAGCGGATCCACACCGAGGGGCGGGTGCGGGCCATTGGTACGTCCAACTTCCTTTCCGAGCACCTGGACCGCTTGGCCAAGGAGGGCGAGATCGTTCCGGCGGTCAATCAGATCGAGCTGCACCCCACGTATCAGCAGCGCGAACTGACCGAGCTGTGCCGCGAGCGGTCGATCGCGGTCGAGGCGTACTCTCCGCTCGGCCAGGGCGGCGACCTCGATCATCCTGTACTGGCGTCGATCGCGAGCGATCACGAGGTGACGCCGGCCCACGTCGTACTGCGTTGGCATCTGCACCTCGGGCACATCGTCATCCCGAAGTCCGTCAGTCCCCAGCGGATCCGCGCCAACTTCGAACTCGGCGGCTTCGAGCTGACCGACGCCGAGGTCGCGTCCGTCACCGCGCTGGAGAACGGCAACCGGCTCGGCAACGATCCGCGCACGTTCGCGATCAGCCAGATCAGGTAGCCCGACGATGACGAGCAGATCAATGCAACTCAGCAGGCGGCAGGACCGCCGATCGAGGTCCGGCACGGCAGCCGTCGACCGACCACGTCACGGCTGGCAGAAGACCACCTGGATCTGGATCTTCCTGCTGCCGACCGTGGTCCTGTACGGCATCTACACGATCTACCCGATCATCGCGAGCTACTGGTACTCGCTGGTCGAGTGGAACGGCTTCGACTCCGGCCAGAAGTTCGTCGGACTGAGCAACTATCGCGAGGTGTTCGCCGATCCGCTGTTCTGGAACTCGTTCAAGGTCACGCTGCTCTTCATGCTGCTGGTGGTGCCGGCGCGGGTCCTGCTCACGTTGCTGATGGCAATGATCCTCAACTCGCCGAAGCTACCACTGATCGGCGTACTGCGATCGGCGTTCTTCATCCCGGTGGTGACCACGACGGCGATCATCGGCGTGGTGATGCGCTTCGTGCTGGACCCGGCCAGTGGTCCGGTCAGTTCCGTGCTGGCCAAGCTCGGCTTCGGGAGCGTCGACTTCCTGGGTGACCAGCACCTGGCGTTGCCGGCCGCGGCCGTGTTGTACATCTGGAAGTTCTTCGGCGTGACGATGATCTACTGGCTCGCGGCGCTGCAGACCATCCCGTACGAGTTGTACGAGGCGGCCCGGATCGACGGCGCCGGCACCTGGCAGCTCTTCCGGCACATCACGCTGCCGATGCTCAAGCCGTTCCTGATCATCATCACCGTGCTGACGATCGAGGAGACCTTCCACAACTTCGATCTGATGTACACGCTGACCTCGGGTGGGCCGTACTTCCACACCGAGATCATCGAGATCTACATCTACCGGTGGGCGTTCGCCGCCCCGATCCCGCAACTGGGGCACGCGTCCGCGGCCGCCGTGGTCTTCGGGCTGCTGGTCGCGATCGTCGGCGCCCTCCAGCTGTGGGCCCTGTACACCGGCCGTCGGCTGAGAGGTGACCAGCGATGACCGCTGAACTGACTGTCCAACGCTCGGACCGGCAACGACGCATTCTGTATCGACTGCCCTGGTGGATCGCCGCGATCGTCCTGGTCGGCATCGCCCTGGTCTGGATCTTCCCGTTCCTGTGGATGCTGTCGGCATCGCTGAAGGACAGCATGGAGATGTTCTCCGGCGGACTGAAGCTGTGGCCGGACAAGTTCGTCTGGGACAACTACGCGCGGGCCTGGAACGACGCGCACTTCGGCCGGTACCTGATCAACACCGTCCTGGTGACGGTGATTACGGTCGTGATCGTCACTGTCCGGTGCGCCCTGGCCGGCTATGTCCTTGCCCGCTACCGGTTCCGCGGATCCAAGCTCTTCCTGGGGATCCTGGTCGCGACGCTCTTCGTCCCCACCGGCTACACGATCATCCCGGTGGTCAAGATCTCGATGCAGTTGCACCTGATCGACTCACTGAGCGGAATGATTCTGGCGCTCAGCGGCGGGGCGTACGTGTCCGCGATCTTGCTGTACTACGGCTATTTCCGGCAGATCCCCCGGGAGTTGGAGGAGGCCGCGCTCGTCGACGGCGCCGGCTTCGTCCGGACGTTCTTCTCGGTGATGCTGCCGCTGGCGATGCCGGTCACGGCGACTGTCGCAGTACTCACCTTCATCGCCACTTGGAACGCCTTCTTCCTGCCCTTGGTGTTCACCTTCAGCCGGCCCGATCTCCGGACGGTGAGCGTCGGCATGCAGGCGTTCGTCGGGGAGACCGCGACCGACTGGTCCGGTATGGCTGCGGCCGGCGTGATCTCGATCGTCCCGGTCGTGGTGCTCTTCATCTTCCTGCAGCGCTACTTCGTCGAGGGAATCTCCGGCGCAGTCAAGTCTTAGCTCTTAGCAACACCCGAAGGAGTGGAACGATCATGACCGGAATGACACGTCGCAGTCTGCTCGGCGCATCGGTACTTGCCGTCGCCGGCGCCGCGGTGGGATGCAGCAGCTCGACCGATGAGGCCGGCGGCACGAGTGGCGGCGGCGCCACCGGAACGCTGGACTGGTGGGATCACTTCAGTTCGTTCAAGAAGCTCAATGACGACTGGGCGAAGAACCAGTCGTCGGCGCTGAAGACCAACGTCGCCCACACGTATTACGACGCGTCCAAAGCGCCGCAGGCGTTCCAGTTGGCGCATCAGGCCAACAAGATGCCGGACATCTACTCCAACGTGGTCGGGCTGCCGTTGTCAGCCCTGGTCAGTGGCAAGTGGGTGCACGAGGTGACGCTGCCGGCGGATGTCAAGTCGAAGCTGCCCAAGGACGCGTTCACCGAGGGCATCACCCAGTTGGACGGCAAGCTGTACGGGTTCCCGATGTTCAGCCTCCGGCAGAGCTCGACGCTGGTGTGGGTGAACAAGGATCACTGGGGCAAGGCCGGGCTCGACCCGAACAACGTGCCCAAGGACTACGCGGGGTTCAAGGACGCCCTGGGGAAGCTGAAGGGGGCCGGGCTCCAGCCGCTGACGCTGGCGATCGGTGCCGACGGCGGGCGCATCCGTGACCAGGTCGACGACATGGCGCAGACGGCGGGATTCCCTGGCTACCAGGGTCTGCAGTTCACCACCGGCGAGTACGCCTACCACCACGACGCCTACGTCACGGTGATCGAGTTCCTCAAGGAACTCAACGACGCCAAGCTGATCATGCCGGGCTCGAACAACTTCGGTGTCGTCGACGCCCGTACCCGCTTCGCCTCCGGTGCGGTCGGGACCTTCATCGACGGCATCTGGTGTGCCGGTGGATCGAAGGCGCTGGCGCCCCCGATCGTCGACAAACTCGCCTCCGGGTGGGTGCTGGCACCGACGGCCGACGTGAAGCCCTTCTGCTACCGCGGCCGGCCGTCCTCGGGGTACTTCGTCTCCGCGGACAGCAAGAACCCCGACGCGGCCGGGAAGCTGCTCGCGTCCTTCATGACCGAGGACTACCAGAACGGGATGATCGAGGCGATGGACCAGCCGCCGCTGAACCTCGACCTGGTCGCGGCGTCGAAGGCGATCGACGCGTACAAGAAGGGCGTCGAGTTCTGCAAGGCCAACGTGTTCCAGATGCCGCAGGCGATCGTGAAGAACCCCGCCCAGGCCAAGGTCGACGCGCTCCGCAAGCCGGTCACCCCGCACGTCGGCAACATCGTCCAGGGCTACCTGGGTGGATCGATCAGTGACCTCAAGGCCGAGCTGAAGAAGCTGAGCGACGCCACCACCGCCGACCGGGCCCAGGCGCTCCAGAAGGCAAAGGCAGCCGGAGCGAAGGTCTCCGAGGACGACTACGCCTTCACCGACTGGAAGCCCGGACAGGACTACGAGGGAGCCAAATGAGCCGTACCGCAGTTGTGACCGGTGCCGCCTCTCCGCGCGGCATTGGCCGTGCCACAGCGGTGTTGCTCGCCGAACAGGGCTGGAACATCGGCATCCTCGACATCGAACCCGGCCACGCCCTTGCTCAGGAGATCACCGAGAAACACGACGTCAAGGCCCTCGCCGTGACCGCCGACGTCTCCGACGAAGCCCAGGTCCGTGCGGCGATCGACGAACTCGAAGCCTATTTGCCGCCGCTCGCAGCCCTGGCCAACATCGCCGGCGTCAGCTCCCCGGTCCCGTACCTCGAACTCACCTCCGACGAGTGGCACCGCGTCATCAACATCAACCTGAACGGCGTCCACTACGTCACCCGCCGAGTCGCCGAATCCATGATCCGCCACAACTACGGCCGAATCGTCAGCGTCTCCTCCACCTCAGCCCAACGAGGCGGCGGCACCTACAGCAAAACCCCCTACTCCGTAGCCAAAGCCGGCGTAATAGGCCTAACCCGAGCCCTAGCCCGAGAACTCGGCCCGTACGGAATCACCGTCAACGCAGTAGCCCCCGGCCCCATAGACACCGACATCATGGGCGGCCCCCTAACCCCCGACCGCCGCGATTCCCTGGTCGCCGACCTAGTAGTCAACCGCCTGGGGCAACCCCAAGACGTAGCCACCGCCATAGCCTTCCTAATGTCCGAAGACTCCGCCTACATAACCGGCCACACCCTAAACACCGACGGCGGCCTATACATGCACTAACTGCCTCACCCGCGCGGACGGCCACCCCACCATCTGGACGGTCGCGCACCATTAGCCCCCGAAAGCCTGCGAACTGACGTGGTGGATCAGCGCAAGTTCACACTGGCTACTGGTGACCAGATCGCTGAGGCACCGCAGTCACTCGGACGCACCTCAATCGGGACAGGCCAGGCCGAGTGCAGCCATCAGATTCAGAGGCTGGGAGGGCAGGATCTGATTCGCTGGCGGGCCGGTGGCTGGGTGAGGCTGGATGCGAAGGAGGCCATGACACTGGCCGATGCAGACACGCGCTCACGGACCTCGACCACCGTCGCCGACTACGTCAGTCGGCGAGCTCGCCAGCCGGAGGCAGGAAGTCTCTCAGAGGAGCCGCTCAGGCGCATCCACCAGCCGGATCGGCAACCGACTGCAGGTCCCGTGATCGAGTCACCACGATGCCAAGCCAGTAGGACCCCTCAAGAACATGCCGGACGTGCATGTCCCCAGGTGGTGGAGACGAGGGACTCGAACCCCTAACCACCGCTTTCTGGGCAGTCACTTCCTGTAGTTACGCGTTGATGCTCAAATTCCTTGTGACACAGGGATTCTGGCGGATCGACTGGTTCGTCATGGGTCGGCTTCTCGCATCGGTTCGCGTTGAAACCCATGGGTTAAAGCATGGCCTCGGACTGGCGGGAACATCAGCAAGCTCGGTCCCGGCTTCGGGCATCGCTTCGACCACCTTAGGGTCGAGTGGTCCGTCCTGCGCCAACCGGCCGACACCCGGCATCCGTGCGGCCGAGGTGGAGTCGGACAGACTCCGGGCTACACCAGATCTCCGGACCCGACGCTCACGGTGGGCTGCGCAGGTCGGGGCGCTCACACCACGGCGCGGCAGTCCGATACTGTCGGTCCGCGCAGGTAGATTCCGGGGGAGTGACGGCGCATCCCATGCCGGACGGTGGACCCGACAGAGAGGGACAACATGACTGGCGGACCGACTCGCCACTTGGTGCACGAGGGCGATGCCCGCGACCTCTCATTCATCGAGACTGAATCTGTGCATCTCGTGTGCACCAGCCCACCGTACGCGATGCTCAAGGAGTATCCCGATCACGCCGGGCAGATGGGGAACATTCCGGTCTACGATGAGTTCCTCGATGAACTTGACAAGTCTTGGCGCGAGGCACTTCGAATCCTCGTGCCTGGCGGCCGGCTTGCCTGTGTAGTCGGTGACGTGTGCATTTCTCGAAAAAAGGGCGGGCGACACCACGTGCTACCCCTCGGTGCAGACATCCAAGTCCGAGCGCGCAAACTTGGTTTCGATAACCTAACCCCCATTCTTTGGTACAAGATTGCCAACGTAAAACTTGAGGCTAGTCGCAGCAGTCGATTCCTCGGCAAGCCAAACCTACCTAACGGCATCGTAAAGAATGACGTCGAGCATATCTTGCTTTTTCGGAAGCCTGGAGGCTATCGCAGTCCCACGCCTGACCAAGAGCGCCTTTCGCATATCCCGACAGAGGAATACTCTAAGCTATTCGCGCCTATTTGGTCAGATGTCCGAGGGCAGATCCGTAAGGATCATCCGGCGCCATACCCGCTCGAAATACCGCGCCGTCTCATCCGCATGTACAGCTTCGTGGGTGACACGGTTGTCGACCCCTTCGGTGGTACCGGGACGACTGCGGCGGCCGCCCTCGAGACTGGTCGAAATAGTGTTTCGGTGGAGATCGACCCCGGGTATGTCGATCTCATCGAGAAGCGACTCGCTGAACCGGGTCTGCTGGGGAGAATCGAGGTCCACAGGCCGGAACTGGAGCCGACACTCCCGCTGGCGAGCGATGGTAGCGCGTAACAGACATACTGTCCGTCATGGCTGAGCCTGTTTCCCTCCTCGCGCACCTCCGTGGCGAGGGCTATCACCCCCGGTCGTCGAAGCATGGCGACGCCATGGTGCGAGCAATCGTCGAAGACCTTATGGCGTACTGCCCGAAGATCGCCGCGCACGTCGCGTCTGGCCAGCTCGTGTACAACGTCGGTCATAAGCTCATGGTTGGTTCCGATTCGTGGAATACGGACCTTGCGATCGGAACCGCTCCTCACGCAGGTATACCAGCGACGTCGCCGCGGCTTGCAGGCATGCCTCAGGGCGCGCCCGTGCACGTACGAATTGCGGTGGAGGCAAAGGCCGTGATGACGAAGCACAGCGGCGCACGCCGTAATCGCAAGCGAGATCTTGAGGCCCATCACGATCACACGCATCGATACCGGAGCGAGTGCGTGGCAGCCGGGTTGACGATCGTTAATGCGGCATCAACCTTCTATTCACCTGTGCCACCAGCCGGCATGCGCAAGCACGTCCAGCCGCGCGACGCGGAGGGCGTGATCGACGTAATGCGTGGCGTTACGCGATCGGCGGGACAAGGTAAGCCGGGTCTTGATGCGATCGGTGTTCTGGTTGTCGACATGGACAATGTGAACTTGCCAACAACGAATTACGTGACATCTAGGCCTGCACCTAGGCCAGGCGACCCGATGCACTGGGACTCCTTCATTGCGGATATCTGCGCGGCCTACGACAAGCGTTACTCGTCGGCGTAGCCGTAGGCTGGGACTCCGCTCGTCTGCTGGTGCGTGAGTAGGTGCCCTCAAGACCGCTGGCTGAGCTCTCCTGATGCGTCAGTTCCATCTTGCTCAGACGGCCGAGGTCCCAGGATCGATGGTGGTGACCTGGCCCAGGCAACGCGGGTCTTCCGAGAGGAGGTCGTCATCGATGCGTATCCTTCGTGATGGCGAGGCCCCCTGCGGGCTAGTAGCAAGCGTTGGCGTCAGACTGGCACGGAACGATTGACGGTCGATTCAGGACTAGCGTGCCGTAGGGAAGGGATAACTGTGCACATTGTGCCAAGCAACATGACGGTCTCCGACTACTGTGCGGGCCTTACAAACCAAGGGATCACGGTTAACCGTGAGTACCAGCGCAGTGACAAAGTTTGGCCACTCATCGCACAGTCTTTTCTTATTGAGACCGTGCTGCTGAGTTATCCAGTGCCGAAGCTTTCTTTGCATCAGGTGACCGACGTGATAAGCCGCAAGACGGTCAAGCAGGTCGTCGACGGCCAACAACGCAGTCGTGCGTTGCTCAACTTCTACAACGACGATTTGCGGCTTTCCAGGTCGATAGATTATGCACCGGCCGCGGGCAAGAAATATTCTCAGTTGAGCGAGGAGTTGCAGGGACAATTCCTCAATTACTCGCTGAGCATCGATTTGTTCGTTGGTGCAAGCCAGGACGATGTTCGCGAAGTGTTCCGGCGTATGAATCTTTACACGGTTCCGCTCAACTATGAAGAACAACGTCATGCCGTGTATCAGGGCGAATTCAAGTGGTTTGTCCACCGCGTAACCCGTGATTATGATGATGTATTCGCGCGAATAGGACTTTTCCCGCAGAAGCAGTTGGTCAGAATGCAAGATACGAAATTGATCACTGACATTTGCCACGCGTACCTCAATGGCATCAAGACGACCAGTCGAACTGATCTTGATAAGCTCTATCAATCGCGAGACAGGGACTTCCCGGAGCAGTCAGATCTGGATGAGAAGGTGCGTGGAGCAATTGACGAATTGCTAACATACACCGATATTCAAAAGACTGCGTTAATGAAGCCACTGCACGCGTATGCTTTGATCCTTGCCTTGATACACACCAAGGAGCCTTGCCCCTCTTTGGAGTCGGCCTACCCAATGGAGGGCCGGGCGCGCGATACCTTCGAGGGATCGTCGGCGGCGCTTGAGGCATTGATCCTCGCCCTGGATAACCCCGATGACACGTACGAAGAATATGATCAAGACTATGACGAATTCGTAGATGCATCGACGGCGCGGACAAATGTAAAGAGCCAGCGTGAGACAAGGTTCGCCTGGTTCTGCGCAGCGCTCACCGTTGAGGCTTAGTTGCATCCCGAACCTCGGCTCTCCGACCTCATCAGCCAGGCACTTGGGCGACTGGACCGCATACGAGACTTGCCGAGCATAAAGGGTCCGTCCACCGATCCTCAAAAGGAGCGAGATACCGCCCACGCTTGTATTGAGCTTGTCACCCTTTGGGCATCATTTTCGCGATGTTTCTATCTTTCAAGCGCACTTGGCGCAAAAAATTCCGCAGGTCAACGAGTAAGAGTGCCTTCAATTACCGTCAAGAACACCGACGACGCTCTGACTGCCGCCATACATCACACCAAGCCCAAGCTCAGGTCGAAATCCGCGCCTTGGTCCGATCTGGATGAGCCGACTTGGCGCAAGCCCGATGTCCTGCTCGCCATTCTTTCAATGGCTGGCGCGACGAATCTGCAAACTGTTAGCGCGGCTCTCTCGTCTCCTCAGACGGACGTTTTCAAGGACCTCGCAGTATTTCGTAATCACTACGCCCACAAGAACCTTGACACTGCCCTCCGCTGTCGGAAGCTGTATATAAAGTATGGGCAACCGCGGGGCACTAGACCGACGATGGTGTTGCTCGGCCGACAACCACAGCGTCCGCAGTCTCTCCTCTACGACTGGATCGACGACATTGAGAACGTGGTCACGCTTATGGATTAGGCTTCCGCAAAGTCGGGCCAATGCTATGAGCATGTCGACTCGCGGCAAGACTCGGGTGGGAGCAGCCCTCGGTGACGCTTACGTGTCAAGCGCGCGGCAGTCCTCTCGCATCGCCCCGATAGCTGCCGACCTTAGGTTCGGTGCGGTGCGGGTCAAGGGTCGGAGATCCCGGAGGGACGCCGTAGGCGCCCTTGAGGCGTGCTGTGCCGGGCCGTCCCTTCCATGATTGCTAGCGGGGCGATGCGGGAGTCCACCGGCAGACGGGAGCATACGGTCACGGCGAGCGACGGGTAGCCGGCCATTTCCCTGGCGAGCGGTATACCGACAGGGTGTCGAGCGTTGACGGCGAGTTGTGCTGTCTTCGACCCAGGCACCCTGTTGGCACGTGCGCGCCAAGCCAAGGGACGCGCCCAGAACGTAGCGAAGCGGAGTGGCGGGCAGGCGGCCCGCCCTGTGGTGGCGGCGCGCTTTCGGGCCCCTGGAGGGGCCCGTCTTGAAGGCGTAGAGAAACTTGTCAGGCGGATGGACGAGTCACGACATGGACGAGGGCGCTCAAGGCGGACGCCAACCCGATGACAGAGCTCGAGGCGGCTCGGGATGTGGTCTTTCCCGTCATGCAGGTTGACTGGGTGGTATATACCCGGTTTATGCTAAGGATGTGTACGCCGTTCACGAGAGGGGACGCTAATGCCAGCGGCTGCTGCGCCGTCCCCACTTGGCGTTGAGCTTCGCTGGATGCGCAAGCTCGCAGGGCTGACAGGTAAGCACGCGGCTGACCTGATGGGCATCTCGCAGGTTGCGGTTTCTCGCTGGGAGACTGGGGCTCGTCATCCTGATCTGGATTCGGTTGAAGCTCTCAGGCGCGTAGCTGCCGAGACCGTCTCGGGGATCCTTGCCGGAGCAGGCCTTAGCGACGCCGAGCGACGTCAGCTCTCTGAGGGGTACGAGCGGCTAACAAGCGAGGATTATCAACTGCTACTTTCGCGCTTGGTGGACGATGGTGCCACAGAGGTGCTTTCCACATTTGTGATCACGCGCACTGGCCTCGTTGAGCGGCAAGAGGAAATCCATCGTCTGGAAATGCAGGCTCAAAAGATTAGGCATTTTCAGCCACTGTTTGCTCCGGGCCAGCTCCAAACATTGGAATATGCCCGCTACCTGATGCTCGGATATGAAAAAGATCCGCGCAAGGCCGAAGAAGCGGCGATGGCGAGAGTGCGGCGAGTTGAAGTAATCCTTAAGGGTCCTCGCCCGGAATATCATGTTGTTATCACCGAGTCGGCGCTTGACGTTACCTTCCGTGGTGCGCCACCAGACTTGCGCCTGGGGTTGTTGAGGCAGATCTACGACGGCGCACAGCGCCCGCACATTACAGTCCAGATTATGCCCCGAGACCGCCCGTATGGGTTGGTGCCGATTGGAAGTTTCGTCAGTTACGACATTGGGAATGATGACTCCGTCGTACTGGCGGACACGTTTGCCGCCCAAGTCACATTCAGATCAGGTCGTGATGTCCGTCAATACAACACGTTCTGGGATGAATTGACTGAAATTGCGCTAGATCCAGAAGAATCGTTGAACTGGCTGGCTGAAGCCATCCGTGAGAGTGAAGGGAATTGATCGTGACTGCTGTTCCTGCTCCGCCCCCGCTCGAAGAGTTCGGCCCATTCAAAGCGGCACAGAATGGTGGCAACTGTGGCAATGACTCGCCATGCGTCGAGGTCGCAAATGGCCCTGACGGCTGGCGTGCCGTGCGTGACTCAAAGCTCGGCGACGGGTCGCCAGTGCTGACGTTCGACGCTGCAGAATGGCGGGTCTTCTCCGCTGGCTTGAGGGCTGGCGATTTTGACTAGCTGTTAGTGATGCCAACCCCGAAGGAGGAGTTGAGGAGATGCCCATCATGCAGGAGCGCAAGGCTGGCCTAATGGGCCGCCTGCGTGCGCTCTACGTTGCAACCGCGGTCTCCTCCTTCGGGGATGGCGTGTTCGCTGCCGCTGTTCCGCTAGCGGCCGCTGCGGTGACACGTGATCCTGCCGCTGTAGCCATCGTCAGCGCTGCGGAGATGATCCCGTGGGTTCTGATCGGCCCGTTCGCCGGTGCGATGGTGGACAGACTGCCCTACCGTGCCGTGATGATTGGGGCTGACCTAGCACGCCTGATCGTGCTGGCAGTTGTAGGTCTTGCGATTGCTACAGGACACAGCTCCGTTCTCCTGCTGGCCTGTGCAGCTTTCCTCGTGATGGCCGGTACAACCTTCTTCGACGCAGCCTCGCAGAGCATCATCCCGGAGCTCGTCGATCGTAATGATGAACTGCTCAACCAGGTCAATGGTCGTCAAGGGTCGCTGAGTAGTGCCGGCCGTTCCCTGCTTGGCCCACCGGCAGGCTCGGCCATGTTCGTAGCCGGTCCAGCGATTCCATTTGTGGTCAACGCCGTCACGTTCCTGGTGTCCGGGCTTTGCGTCGCCTTCCTCAAGCACAAGACGGCGCGGATCCCGAATCGAGACGTGTCGATCGGTCGCTCGATTCGTGACGGAATGGTGTGGCTGGCTCGTCACAGTGTCCTTCGAGCGCTTGCGATCTTAATTGCTGTAAGCAACTTGTCATACAGCGCTGCGACCGCGACGCTCGTACTCTACGCACAGGAGTCGTTGCGGCTTGCGGATGCCGCGTACGGCATTCTTCTGGCCGTGGGGGCCATCGGTGGCATCGCCGGAGGCCTGCTGGCATCCCGTGTGATTCGTAAGATCGGTGACGCACGAGCGCTTCAGGTTGCGATGGCGTCGCAGGTAGTGGCCTGGGTCGGGCTGGCTTTGACGACGAGTCCGTACGTCGCGGGTGCGATGCTGGCCCTTGCATTCATGGGAACTTCTGTTGCGACCGTGGTAGCCGTGAGTGCACGACAGCGGCTTACGCCACCGGACATGCTTGGCCGGGTCGTGACTTCATTCCGGGTACTTGGAACGGGCATGCTTCCGGCAGGCGGTTTGCTCGGCGGCCTCGTAGCGGCCAACTGGGGTCTGCGAGCCCCACTGTGGGCTGCTGCGGCCCTTCTGATTGTGCCCACGATTCTTGCCCCCTTAGTGATCGGTCGATCGCTGGCCGGCCCATCTGAGCCAGTCGAGGAGTAGCCCAGCCCGGGCAAGTACATCGGGGCGTTGACACTTACGTGTCAGCGCCCTTCCTCTTGCCTCGGACTTGAAAACTACCAGCTAGTAGGACTTGTCTCGGTATATGCCTGGTATATACCATGGTTATACCGGGTTGAAGCATCTTGTGAGGATGCGCCTGGCTGACGCCTAGGAGGGCGATTCCTGATGAAGCTGACCGTCGACACCACGGGCAAGACGTTCACAGTCACCAAGGCAGTGGAGGAGAAGAAGGACCAGAACGGCCGGCAGAAGGCTGACCGGAACACCAACGAGCTGCTCTGGTCGGTTCAGGTGATGGCGCTCGACGAGACGGGCGGCGAGGTGATCAACGTGACTCTGGCGGGCAATGCCATGCCGAAGATCAACGTTGGCTCCGTCGTCGTACCGGTCGAGCTCGAAGCCATGCCGTGGGCCACCAACGGGCGGAACGGTGTCGCGTACAAGGCCAAGACCCTCGGTCCGGCTGGCAACGCGAAGGCCTGATCTCCACTCGTCCCGTGATTCGTGCACTGCTCAGCTAGGGGGTAGTCATGTCGCAACCGACGGAGCATCGAACCATCACCGCGAAGCAAGCACGGTCCGAATACGTGGCCAAGTGCAACGAAATCGTCGAGATCGAACTGGTGCTCGTCTTCTTGGATGAGAGCATCGCCAGCAGCCTGAACCGGGCTGAACCTGTCGTTGCGATCAGCAACGATGCCGTCGCCGTCTACGCCTCACAGGCGTTTTGGCAACTGCTGGATCTGTACCGCGAGGCATCGAACCGTCGCCTCGATCTGTATGCCGCACGCGACTACGCGTACGCGGTCTGGAAGTCGGCTTCGGCCGAACACCCCGCGGCTGACACCTACGTGTCAACGCCGATGAACCACCTGTAGAACCCAAGAACGGCCCTCGAAAGGGCCGCTCCCTGGAACACAGACGCGAAGTCGGGCTCAAGGCCTAGGAAACCGTTCCCGGCTTCGTGTCTTTCCATCTCACCACCCCACTGGGAGGGGCGAGCTATGCCCAAATCTACCCGTTCGAAGTCGTCCTGGCGATCTCGCCGTAGCGGCGGCTCAAGCCGTGTCCTGCCGGGTGCGGTCGAAACCATCACCCGGCCGAATCAGACCTGGCCGATCATCCTGCTGCTCACGATCTGGCGCTGGCGCTGGGAACTGGCCTGTCTCGCCGGACTCGTCTACGTCTGGCACTGGCACCTGGCAGAGATCCGGGTGTTCTTCACCGACACGCTCCCGACCTGGGTCGCGGTCGTGTTCCTGCTCGGCACCGTCTACTGGCTCATTGCCGACACCCTGGTCCGCCGGTTCACCCGTAACCGGTTCTGGTGCGTCATCACCCGCCACCGGGTGCGGGCCTGCCTGATCGAAACCAGGATGCTCAATTACTCCGGCAACCTGCCGTTCATCGTGGGCTGCTTCGCCACCAAGACCGGACAGGTCGTCTGGTTGTGGATGCGCCCCGGCCTCTCGGTCGAAAAGCTCGAAAACCAAGCCGAAACCCTGGCCTCGGCGTGCTGGGCACGCAAAGCCACCATCGCCCGGCACAAGCGCAACGCCGCCCTCGTGCGGCTCGACATCGACCGCCGCGACCCGCTGGCGAACAAGACCATCGATTCGCCACTGCTGCAAGACACCAGCGGCATGCCCGAAGCGGCAGTCGCCGACGACGCTGTCCTCGCGTTCCTCACGCCCGACAGCGCCCCACAGGACTCCACCACCCAACCGCCGGCCAAAACCGGCAGTGGTGAGACCCGAACCAGAACCTCGAAGACCAAGACCACCGCGGCCGTGAACGACGGCGAAGTCATGATCTTGGGCGCTAACGGAGAAGACGTGTCCGACTATGTCTAGCTTCAACCCGAAATCGGTGTTCCCCCGGCGCACGCCGGGGGCCACCCCCGCACCCAAGGGTGCACTCTCCATCTACGACCCGATCTACCTGGGTCTCGACACACGCGGCAAACGAGTCCGCGTGACCTTGATGTACCGCAACATCCTCATCGGCGGCGAACCCGGCGCCGGAAAGTCCGTTGCACAGGGCAACATCGTCGCTCACGCCGCGCTGTGCACGGACGTGGATCTCGTCCTGATCGACGGCAAGATCGTTGAACTGCTGCCGTACGCGCCAGTCGCGAAACAGTTCGTCGGCAACGACATGCGCAAGGCACTGCGTGTCCTGCGTGACCTCCAAACCGACCTCGACGAGCGCTATCTGCACCTTGCGCGCACGGGCCGCAAGAAGATCGTTCCTGGCGATGGCTTCCGCGCCAAGCTCCTGTGCATTGACGAGCTGGCGTACTTCACCGTCACCGTCGGTACCAAGGACCAGCAAGAAGAGTTCCGCGTCCTGGTGCGCGACATTGTCGCTCGTGGCCGCGCTGCGGGCATCATCACGGTCGCATCCACTCAGCGCCCGAGCGCTGACATCGTCCCGACGTCGCTGCGGGACCTGTTCGGGTACCGGCTCGCGTTCCGGTGCGCCACCGACTCCAGCAGCGACATCATCCTCGGCACCGGCTGGGCCTCCCAAGGCCACACCGCAGTGGACATCGAACCCGAAGCTCTCGGTGTCGGGCTGCTCCGCGCCGAAGGCGGCTTCCCGCGCCGCCTCAAAACGGCGCTCCTCGAAGACCACCACGTCAACCAGATCGTCCGCCGGGCCGCTCACCTCAGGAGGGCCGCATGAACACCACGATCACGATCGGTGTCGAGTCCGACTTCGACACAGGCTACGCAGCACTCCTCGACGCACGGGCCAACAAGTACGCCTACGTCCACGACTGCGGCTACATCGTCTACAGCTACACCACCCCGACCGGCTGCCTCGAATGCCGCAGCAACCGCCGCCAGACCCTGTCCAACCACGGCACCTGGCACCAGCTGTTCATCCGCCACCAGGAGGGGACATGACCTACTACGACGCCAACGGCGGCGAACGCGACGACCGCATCATCGTCGGCTACGACTTCACCGACCACTCAGTGGCCGGCATCAACCTCGCCTGCAACGGCGAAACGCCCTTGGTCGCCATCGACCTCGGCGGAACACCGATCGAGATCGAACTCATCACCGGCTCCGTCACCGCATTGAGCCACCTCATCGACGCCTGCTACGAGGCACGAGCGCTCCTCGAAGAACACCTCGTGGACCACGCCACGAAGACCGACACCTGGACCCAAGACCAGGTCTACATCCCCAACGACTGGACGGAGGGCCAGTCATGAACGGAACGACCGTTGCCGCCAAACCGGTGACCACGACCAAGCTCACCGGCCTGACATGGCACAACATCGACGTCCTGTCCGGCATCACCGGCTGGACCCTCACCAAGACGACCGCCGTCTACAACGGCGCACCCACCGCCGCCCTGACGTCGGTCCAACACCACATGGACCAAGTCCGGGCCACCGAAGGAGGCCGCGCACACGGCTACGCCTCACTCATTGCCGTGCGGAACAAGCTGAAGGAGTCCAGCACCGGCGCGAGTCACCCGGCCGTCGCGGTAACCATCAAACGCGCCAAGAAGACAACCACCAAGACCCGCACCGGGTCACCCACGGCGCGACTGACACGTAGGCGTCAAACCGAATACACGACTGCGGAACTGGTCTCTGCCCTCGAAACTGCGTGGGCGGCCATCCGGACCAACCACACCGAGATCCCGGCCGTGGTGATCGTCGTCGGCTCCGGTACCGCCACCAAACAGGCCAAGTACGGGCACTTCGCACCCGTTCGGTGGCAGCACGGCGAACAGCGCCTGGCCGAAGTCCTCATCTCCGGCGAAGGACTCAAAAGGCCGGCCGAAGAGGTCTTCACCACCCTGCTCCACGAAGCAGCACACGCTCTCGCGGATGCCCGCGAGATCAAAGACACCAGCCGCCAAGGCCGGTGGCACAACCAGAAGTTCGCCGAACTCGCAGGAGAGCTCGGCCTGGACGCCACCAAAGATCCCAAGATCGGCTGGTCACCCTGCACCCTCCGCGAGCAGACAGCGACCACCTACAGAACGGTCCTCGCTGGCCTGAGGAACGCGCTCATCGCCTACCGCCACCCCGAAGCCCTCGGCGGACAGGCCAAGAAGAACAACAACAACGCGGTCGCCTGCGCATGCGAATGCCCACGCCGGATCCGGGTCGCCAAAGCAGTCCTCGAACAAGGCGAGATCACCTGCGGTATCTGCGACTCCACCTTCGAACCCGACGAATAGACACCGGTTCGTTGCTGGCTCCCATCCCTGGGCGAACACCCGGGGATGAGGGCGAACACCGAACAACCACCCGACCAGGAAGGAGTGACCCGAGTGAGAACCAATCACGACCTCGCCGTCTGGCTGTTCGGATCGAGCTACCGCGCCTTCTACTGCGACGGATGCCAACAACCGATCGTCGTGTCCCGCACCCAGTGGCAACACCCCATCTACATCCTTACTCTCGCCGTCGAGCTCGGCGCCGGTGTCGTCGCCCACTGCGCCTACCAACGCTGCGGTCTCGGCGTCACCCAACACTCCGCACCCGTCGAACCCGACCCAACCCCCGCAAGGAGTATCCGATGACCGTCGATATCAACGCCTACGCCAACCTCGTCGCTCACCGCGCCGTGGCTGACCACGAGTTCCTGTGTGACTGGGTCGCCGCCGACCACCTCGGCGGCCACGACTGGTGCCCCACCGTCCTCGAACCCGGCGACGACTACACCCTCGTCGTCCTGCTCGACCCCACCGGCAACCCCGACAACGACCGCGTGGCCGGCCGCTACTGCATCGGCTGCGGCTACCACCTGTTCGGCACACCCGAACTCGAACCCCGGCCCCACACCCACCGCCTGACACGTCACCGGCAACCACGAGTCCCCCCGACCAACTCCCCGTAGCCTCCCCAGACTCTTGGTCGGGAAGGACCCGCGGCCCGCCGCTGGTCCCCAGCCACCAACGCCGAGCTGGCCCCCATTCAAGAACGGAGCCAGCCAACCTCCTCGGTGCCCCACCCCAACCGCATCAAACGGACCAATCGTCTCGAAAGGAGCCCGCCCATGACCGTCACCGATTCCACACGACCTGTGAGCGGCCTCCAAGACCCGCTCCTCGCGATCAACCCCCGTCGACCCATCATTGACCCTGGCAAGCGGCACAACCCCGCCTCGGCGATCGAGGAAGCCATCGCTCGAGCGGCCTCGACCGCCAACTACGACGCCTGGCTGGAGCACACCGGCTCAGCGGGCGGCTGCGTCCGGCCCGTCCAACTCCGCGGTGAATCGCACATCGTGTCCGACCGGACCGGGCGGATCATCTCCACCCGGCACACCGACGACATGCCAGACGGCGTCATCTACAAGGCCTGCGGCAACCGCCGTGCCGCTGTCTGCCCGTCCTGCGCCGAGACCTACCGCGGCGACACCTACCAACTCGTCCTGGCCGGCCTCCAAGGCGGCAAAGGCATCCCCGCCTCGGTCGCGCAGCACCCGTCCGCGTTCGTCACCTTCACCGCCCCCACCTTCGGCCCCGTCCACGGCATCCGCGCCATCCGCACCCGCGACGGGCAACTGCGCAACCGGCCGTGCCGACCACGCCGCAACCCCGAGCCGTGTCCGCACGGTGTCGACCTGCGCTGCCACCAGACCCACCGCGACGGCGAGAAGATCCTCGGCACACCGCTGTGCCTGGACTGCTACGACCACGACCACCAGGTCGTCTGGAACGCGCTGTCCGGCGAACTGTGGCGCCGCACCATGGACCGCGCCAAAGAGATCCTCCGCGCCGAAGCCAAGAAGCACGGCGCCACGGTCAAGCTGTCCTACGGCAAGGTCGCCGAAATGCAGGCCAGGGGAGTAGCCCACTTCCACGCCCTCATGCGCCTCGACGGCGTCAACCCGCTTGACCCGACCCTGATCGAGCCACCGGCCTGCGCCGCGACCTTCGCCATGCTCGCCGACGCTGTCCGCCGCGCGGCCACCAGCATCCGGTTCCGGTCCCTGTCTCATCCCGACAATCCCGATGGCTGGCTGATCGAGTGGGGGACACAGCTCGACGTACGCCCCGTCCGGCAAGCCGTCGACGGCGCGATCACCGAAACCGCCGTTGCTGGATACCTCGCCAAGTACGCCACCAAAGGCGCCGAAGCCACCGGACACTCATCGGCAAGGCTCACCAACGCGACTGTTCGCCGCTATATCAGCGAGGGCACCCATGCCGGCCGATTGGTCGACGCCTGCTGGCGACTCGGACGCCCCGGATCCGACCTCGACGAGGCCGAAGCTGCCAAGAACTCCGGGCGGCTCTCGTACCGGCGCCTTCAGCGGTGGGCACACATGCTCGGCTTCGGTGGCCACTTCTCCACCAAGAGCCGCCAGTACTCCACCACCCTGAAAACACTCCGGGAGGCCCGCGCCAACTGGCGGCGCGACCACCACCGCACCGCTGACCACATCGACGACGTCGAAACCACCCTCATCGTCGGCAACTTCATCTACGCGGGCACCGGCTGGAAAGCCATCGGCGACGCACTCCTAGCCAACACCGCCGCCGCCAAAGCCCGCGAACACCGACGCCTGGTCAAGGAATTGATTGCTGAGAGCAACAACGACTGACACGTAACTGTCAACAAGGAGGAAATGATGGTGGCAAGTATCGAACGGCGCTGGACTGTCGAGGATGTTTCCACTTACCTCGGCGTTCCGGTGAAGACGCTGTACAAGTGGCGCTGTCAAGGCTACGGTCCGGCAGGAGTCCGAATCGGCAAGCATCTGCGTTACGACCCGGCCGAAGTGGTCGCCTGGTTCAACGCGCAGAAGTCGGCGTCGTAGGTCAGGGGCTGGGGATGGCCAGGAAACCACTGCCGCTTGGGTCTTGGGGCAAGATCCGAAGCTATGCCGTGCATTTCAACGAGAAGGGCAAGGCGGACCGCTTCCGGGCGGTCGCATACTACCGAGACTTGGACGGCAAGACGCGACAGGTCGAGGCCAACGGCAAGAGCGCGACAGCAGCAGAGAACAACTTGCAGACGAAGCTGAAGGAACGCTCGCAGTTGGCGAGATCCGGCACGCTCACATCGATGACCCGGTTCTCCGCGGCGGTCGATGTCTACCTCGGAAAGCTCGAGGCGATGGTGAAGGATGGCAAGCGCGCGCCCGGCACGCTCTACACCTATCAGACACAGCTCAAAACGAACGTGCTGCCGCGGATCGGCGATATACGGCTCGGTGAGCTGACGACCCCGTTGCTGGACAAGGTCATCACCGCAATCAAGGACGAGGTAGGCGCGGTGTCAGCAAGGACGTGCAAGAGCATCGTTGCGGGTGTCCTCGCACTCGCCGTACGCCATGGCGCAATCCACTCGAATCCGGTTCGCGAACTGGATTCGATCGAGGCAGCACCTAGGAAGACACCGAGAGCGCTGACTGATGAGGAACGGCAGGCTTGGTTCGAGATGCTGGCGGGTGACGAGCGCGCCAATCGCGCGGATATCCCCGACCTGTCATTGTTCCTACTCGCCACCGGAGTCCGTATCAGTGAGTCGCTTGCCGTGCTCTGGGAGCAGGTGAACTTTGAAACCAACGAAGTCGAGATCACCTCGCAGATCAGCAGGGTGATAGGTGTCGGCCTCGTCCGGCGCCGCACGAAGACAAAGGCAGGTCTCCGCGTATTGAGTCTGCCGTCCTGGGCGATGGCAATGCTGCAACGAAGGTTCAGCGCTGGCGTTCGACTTGACGCTCCGATCTTCGCCGACGCGATCGGAGGGTTTCGGGATCCGCACAACGTCCGCACATCCTTGCGTCAGGCTCGAGAGCCGATCGGTAGTGAGCTGCGCCGGGATCTTGGTCGTGAGTTGAAGAAGGTTCGCCGCGAGGCCGGCCTTTTGCAGGCTGACGTCGCTCATCGGTTGGGATGGTCGATACATAAGCTCAGCCTCATTGAAACTGCGCGTGTGCGGGTGGACCCCTCTGAAGTGGAAGCTCTGTTGGCCCTGTACCGAGTCAAGGGGCCCGTTCGTGTATCGCTGCTCGACCTCGCAGCTCGAGCGGGTGAGCCCTCGGTATCCGATCAGTTCGCCTGGGTCACCTCCCACATCTTCCGGAAGACGACGGCGACGATCCTTGAGGACTCTGGGCAGACGCCACGCAAAATCGCGGACCAGCTTGGGCACTCAAGGATCTCGACCACGTTCGACGAGTACATCGGTCGGCGGTCACGCAACCCTGAGGCCGCATCCGCCCTGGACAAGGCCATGCCGGAGTTCCTGAAAACCGAAAACCATGGGGTAAACCATGGATCGGAGGACTCCGAATCATGAGCCATGAGGCATATGCCCTGGTCAGAGAGCCGGTGAGGGGACTCGAACCCCTAACCACCGCTTTACAAGAGCGGTGCGCTGCCAGTTGCGCCACACCGGCGGGTGTTTGCTGGACCATCTTAGGGGATGGGAGGTGGGCGGATGGGGGTGCTGCGGGAGGCACGCGGGTTTCGGGTGTTGTGGGTGGCTCGGGCGGTGTCGTTTCTGGGGGACTCGCTGGGGTTGGTGGCGCTGCTGCTGTATGTGGAGGCGTCGACGGGGGCTGCGCTGGCGGTGGCGTTGTTGTTGCTGGCGGGGGATCTGACGCCGGGGTTGTTCGGGGCGTTCGCGGGGGTGGTGGGGGATCGGTTCGATCTGCGCCGGGTGATGGTGACGTGCGACGTACTGCAGGGTGCGTTGGTGGTCGTGATGGCCGTCACATTGCCGCCGTTGCCGGTGTTGCTGGTGATGGTTGCCGTACGGAGTGTCGTGGCGCAGGTGTTCCAGGCGAGTTCGCGGAGTGCGGTGCCGGCCTTGGTGAGGGACGAGGATCTGGAGTCGGCGAATTCCACGCTCGGGGCGGGGACGAACGGGCTGGAGGCAGTCGGGCCGTTGATTGCGGCGGCGTTGTTCCTGGTGACGGATGTGCGGGGGATCTTGCTGATCGATGCGGCGACGTTCGTGGTGTCGGCGGTGCTGCTGAGCCGGTTGCCGAAGATGCCACCTGAGGGTGCGGGGGACGTGAAGACGGGCGTCTTCAGGGATGCTCGGGACGGGCTGACGTACATCTGGCGGACGAAGGCGGTGCGCGTCATCGGGATCGCGTTCTTCGCCACGGTGGCGTTCAACGGGGTGGATGACGTCGCGATGGTGTTCCTCGCCAAGGACGAGCTGGGCGCGGGCGACTCGGCGGCCTCGGCGTTGTACGCCGGGGTCGGGATCGGGTTGGTGGTTGGGTTCGCGGTGCTGGCGCGGTATGCGAGCCGGTTCCGGATGACGACGCTGATCTTGCTCGGGTTCGCGGTGAGCAGTCTGGGGAACCTGGTCACGGGGCTTGCCTGGGCGGTGTGGGCCGCGTTGGCAATGCAGGTGATCCGGGGGTTCGGGATCGCGGGCGTCGACGTGGGGATGAACACTCATCTGCAACGCATCGTGCCGCCGCACCTGCGGAGCCGAGTCTTCGGCAACCTGTACGGCGCTATCGGTCTGGCTGCCGGGGTGTCGTACGTCCTCGGTGGGCTGCTGCTCGAGCACACGGACGCCCGGGTCACTTTCGTTGCCGCAGGCACCGGTGGACTGCTCGCTACGGCTGCGGCTGCTCTCGCAGTTCGTCGATCGGCCGACGAAGGGCCCGAGCACCCCGTACGGCGATCAGCGGGATGACCGCCATCACGAGGAACGCCGCCGTCGGGTAGTCGACCAGCAGACCCACCACGGTCGCGACCAGGAGACCGCCGAGGTTGCCCGACATCCAGATCAGCCCGGCCGCGGTCCCCTCGGCTTCGCCGGTACGACGTTCCACCAGCTCGAGCACGATGGGAAGCGCAGGCAGGAGGAGCAACCCGATCAGCGCGATCGCGACGAACCCGGTGAGGACGCCAGGGGCCAGCGCCAGTACGACGCAGGCGATGGAAGTCACGGTCAGGCTGAGGACCAGCAATGCCGACTCGGCCCGGCGTCGCACGACCACAACAGGGATGATCGCGCTGCCGAGTACGCCGGCGACGACGGTCACCAGCAGGATCGTGCTCGCCGTACCGCCGGAGACGCCGGCCGGCTCGAGCAGTGCCTGGGCAAAGGTGGTCATGGCAACGAAAACACCGAACGGGAAGAGGGCGAGGACGCAGAGGCGCCGGATCAACGGGTCGCCCCAGGCGATCTCGAGAGCGCCCCGGTCACCGGAAGAGGTCGCCGCGACGGAGTGCGGGCCTTCGTTGCGGAGCGCAACAATCAGCACCAGAGCGGCAGCCACACAGAAGATCGCGGTCACAGCCAGCATCGTCCCCAACGACTCGCCGGTGGTGAAGATGGCGTCGAGGGAGAACGCGATCACCATGCCGGCGAAGATGCTGGCGGTGCCGACGGCGATGCCGGTCGGGCGGTCGTCCTCCTCGAGGTACCGCCCCGTGATCCCGGTGACCGCGTTCAGCACGAGCGGTTGGGCGACCGAGGCAACGATCTGCCCGGCCAGCAGCCAGCCGAAGTCGTCCCCGATCAGCCGTACCAGCGCGCCCACCGCGGTCAACACCGCGCCGGCAAGCAACCCGGCTCGGAACCACCGATCGAGGATCAGACCGCACGGGATCGCGAGTACGACGTACAGCAGCGGGAAGACCTGGGCGAGCCACCCGATCGCGGTCTCCGACACGCCGTAGTGCGCCGCCGCGACGGTGGTCACGCCGGCGAAGTTGAGCCAGACGAGCTGGGTGGCCGCGCCGACCAGGGAATAACCGACGATCGCCGCCCAGCGACTCCCGGTCACCACTCGCGCCATCTGATCCCTCCGATCTCGTACCCCCAGGCCATCACAATCGCGGCAGGTACGCCGCCCCACGCGGGAGCGGGCTCCGGGCGAGTCATTTGTGATGGCCTGGCGGTTCAGCACCCGAACTGTAGTGCCGTCACACGCCCCATCACACGATGCCGCAGTACAAAAGAGGCATGGTGGATTGGGAAGGACCGCTCACGGAGGCGTTCGAGCGGGCGACTACGTACCTGGCCGGGCTCCCGGAGCGTCCGGTCGGCCCCCGCGCGACCGCGGCCGAGCTCCGGCGAGCACTCGGCGGGGAACTGCCGACCGGACCCAGCGAGCCCAGGGACGTGATCGCGCACCTGGCGAAGGGAGTCGAGGACGGACTGCTGCCGAGCGGGAGCGCCAGGTTCTTCGGCTTCGTGTTCGGCGGTGCGACGCCGGCGTCGCTCGCCGCCGACTGGCTCACCACGACCTGGGACCAGAACGCCGGCCTGTACGCCGCCTCGCCCGCGGCGGCCGTGGTCGAGGAGGTCACGGCGGACTGGCTGGTCGAGCTGTTCGGCCTGCCGAGAGGTACGTCGGTCGGCTTCGTCACCGGCGCGCAGATGGCCAACTTCACGGCCCTGGCCGCTGCCCGGCACGAAGTACTGCGCCGGGCCGGCTGGGACGTCGAGCGCGACGGCCTCATCGGCGCACCCCCGATCCGGGTGCTGGCCGGGGCCGCGCGGCACGACACGATCGACCGCGCCCTGCGGTTCCTCGGCCTGGGCACGAACTGCATCGTCCCGATCGCCGTCGACGACCAGGGCCGGCTCAGAGCCGACGCACTCGCCGAGGCGCTCGACGACACGGGACCGCAGATCGTGTGCGCCCAGGCGGGCAACGTCAACACCGGAGCCTTCGACCCGATCCGCCAGATCTGCGACCTCGCGCACGAGAAGGGCGCCTGGGTGCACGTCGACGGCGCCTTCGGCATCTGGGCCGCGGTCAGCCCAACACTAAAAACCTTGGTCGACGGCATCGACCGCGCCGATTCCTGGGCGACCGACGCGCACAAGACCTTGAACGTCCCATACGACTCAGGCCTCGTCTTCTGCGCCCACCCCGAGCCGCATCGCGCCGCTATGTCGATCCGGGCGGCGTACCTGATCCAGGACGAGAACGGCGAACGCGACTCGCTGGACTTCAACCCGGAGTTCTCCCGCCGGGCGCGTGGGTTCGCCGTGTACGCCGCCATCCGCGCCCTCGGGCGGTCGGGGATCGCCGAGATCGTCGACCGGTGTCACGCGATGGCCGGCCGCTTCGCCGAGACCTTGGCGGCGAATCAAGCCGAGACCTTGCCAGCAACTCAAGTCTCAATACTCAACGATGTAGTCCTCAACCAGGTCCTGGTCCGCTTCGGGGACGACGACGAGCTGACTCGGCGGGTGGTTCGCGCGGTGCAGGACGAGGGCACCTGCTGGATGTCGGGCACGACCTGGCAGGGCAAGGCGGCGATGCGTATCTCGGTCTCCAACTGGACGACCGACGAGTCAGACATCGACCGATCAGCGGCCGCAGTTCTGCAATGCCTTCAACGAGCGTAGGACTCGAGGCGAGCGAGGGCGGCGTCGAGCGAGTCGCGCAGCGGCTCGACTCGGCGGAGGGTCTGAGCCAGCAGTACGCCGCCCTGCATCGCCGCAAGCATGGTGTTGGCCAGCGCATCCGGGTCGGCATCGGCGCGCAGCAACGCCCGGTCACGCATGCCGGACAGGTCGCGCCGGAAGCGGTCGAGCCAGCGGCCGTACCCGTCGGCCAGGTGGGAACGCGTCTGCGGGCTCGACTCCACGAGTTGCCCGGCGAGCGAGCCGAAATCGCAGCCGCCCTGGAACTTCCGCCCGGTGTGCCGCGCGACGATCAGGTCGGCCCAGCGATGCCAGGCGGCGAACGAGTCGAGCGCAGGTTCGTGGTCCGCGACGGCCTCCGCCTGCCAGGCGATCACGTCGTCGATCAGCGTCCGCTTGTCGTGGAAGTAGTGCGTCAGCTGCGATCCGCTCACGCCGGCGGCCCGGCGTACGTCGTCCAGCTGGGTCCGCGTGATGCCCTTGCGCCGGACCAGTTCGGCCGTGGCGGCGAGGATCCGGGCCCGGGTCGCCCGGCCCTTCGCGGTCAGTCGATCGTCCACCTCATCGAGACTAGCCGATTCTGGGGTTCTGAACCCAGAAACGGAGGCGCATGATGGTCCTATGGGTGAGGGGATTCTCGAGTTGGCGCAGGAACTGGCCGAAGTGAGCCGGCTGGTCGAGGACGATGACGTCCCGACCACGCTGGGCCGGTTCGTGCACCGGGTCGTGCTGACGGTGCCGGACTGCGAGGAGGCCGTGATCACGGTGCTCGCCGACGATTCGGCCGAGATCGTGGCGCGGTACCACAAGACCGCTGATCCGGTGGCAGAGCCGACCCGGTCCACACTGGCCGAGCAGCTGACCAAGGGCGGCGGTCCGCTGTTCGACGCGCTCAGCTACGGGGAGCCGCGCCGGATCGGCGACCTGGCCGCCGATCACCGGTGGCCCGAGTTCAGCGCCGCCGCGATCAACGCCGGCTACCGCAGCTGCCTGTTCCTCCCGCTGCCGGCCGCGGGTGACGCGGCGGCCGCGTTCAGCCTGTTCTCGGCCAAGCCGGATGCGTTCGGCAGTACGTCGTACGACATCGTGCTGCTGTTCGCCATGCACGCCGGGGTCGCCTTCGACAACGTGCAGCTGTTCAACGACAGCCGGACGCTGATCGAGCAGTTGCGGACCGCGCTCGGCACCCGGACGGTCATCGGTCAGGCCCAAGGGGTGCTGATGCACCGCTACGGCGTCCCCGCGACGGTGGCGTTCGACGTACTCAAGCGCTGCTCCCAGGACACCAACGTCAAGCTGCGGCAGTTGTCTCTCGAGCTGGTCGAGGCGCACAACCAGGGCAGGCTCAACGAGGCGCTGCGCAAGTACGGCCTGAACTCCGACGAGTGACCCTGTCGATTTCCGGCCCGGTCGCTCGACGCAGTGGTGTACGGCGCAGGAGGCGCCGGTCACGAGGAGGCTGCAGCGATGTCGTTCCAGGCGTACTTGGACAAGACCGAGGAGAAGACCGGCCTGACCCCGCGGGCGCTGGTCGACCAGGCGAAGGAGCGCGGGTACGACGCTCCCGGCGTGAAGGCCGGTGTGATCTGTGACTGGCTGAAGGCCGACTACGACCTCGGTCGCGGGCACGCGATGGCGCTGGTGCACGTGATCAAGAACGGCCCGGGGATCAGCGACAAGCACGTCGGCAGCACCGGCACCCACCGGGACCCGTCGGACACCCTGTGGCTGGATGGGAAGGCGACCAACCCGGCCGGCTGAACGGCGTACCGTAAGCGGGTGGATTCGAAGAGGTCACCGCGGGACAAGTGGATCACGATCTACGGGCGCAAGCCCGTGCTCGAGGCGCTGCATGATCCCGCGCTGTCGGTGGCGAAGGTGGTGGTGGCGGACAACGCCACCGGCGGTTCGCTGCAGGAGATCCTGCGCGCCGCGGACAAGTACGGGACGCCGGTCGAGCGCGCGACAGCCAGCCGGGTGAAGTGGCTCGCTGGGAACGGCAAGCACGACCAGGGTGTGGTCGCCGATGTCGACGCGCCGCGGATGACGCCGCTGGAGGAGTTCGTCCGGGCGCGCGGCCGCCGCCCGACGAACGTCTTCCTGCTGGACGGCGTCACGAACCCGGGCAACGTCGGGATGATCCTCCGAACCGCGACCGGAGCCGGCTTCGACGGCGTGATCCTGCCGCGCGCCGGGACGCCGCACGTCGGGCCGCTGGTGATCAAGGCGTCGGCCGGGATCGCGTTCCAGGCCCCGATCGTGAACACCTCGACCGCGAAGGCGGCTGTCGACCTGCTGCGCACGGCCGGCTACCACGTGTACGGCCTGTCGGCCCGGTCGCACGACTCCCTGTTCAAGGCCGAGCTTGCGCCGCGCGCCGTCTACGTCCTCGGCGGCGAGACCAACGGCATCACGGTGGCGACCGACTCCGACCTCCAGATCCCGCTGCACGCCGGTGTCGAGTCCCTCAATGTCGCGGTCGCCGCGGCTGTCGTAGCCTTCGAGGTCACGAATCGCTGATCGGCCGTGCAACGCGGAAGTCCGCCGCCGAGGGCCGCGGGGTCGCTGGCCCGGCCAGCGTGACGACCGTGTTCGGTGTCGTCCAGGGCACTCCGAAGGTCACTGTCCAGACCGCCGACGGCCACGTCGGCGTCGCGACGGTCAAGGACGGCTTCTACGCCTACCGCCGAGTCGAGCAGTCCCCGTGGCCCGGTCCGATCCCGGGCGCCGTGGTCAGGTTCCGGAACCCGGGCCAGGGCGAGTACGTCGCCGCCCATCGCTGAGACAGACGAAGAGCCCGACCGCGGGGGGATGCGACGGGCTCTTCTGAATTGTGCGGCCAAGCACAATGCAATGCCGGAGGGGGGATCCGGCGGTGCCCTTCTACGGTCTCGCGCCGGACGGTACGGCGGCAACGACGCTGGCGAAGGGTCCATCCACAAAACGAAGTCCACCGATGGTTCTCGACGTGGCGCGATCCGGTGGTCGAGACTGGCGGTGTGGGTGGGGGATTGCCGGCGGGGACGGTCTCGATGGTGTTCACGGACATCGAGGGCTCGACCATGCTCCTGCGCCGGTTGGGGGAGCAGTATCTGGAGGCGTTGAAGGGGCACCGCGAAATCCTTCGCGGAGTGTGGGACGAGTACGGCGGGATCGAGCTCGGCACCGAGGGCGACAGCTTCTTCGTGGTCTTCCCGACGGCTGACAATGCGGTCAGGGCGGCGGTCGAGGGGCAGCGGCGGCTGGCGGGGAACCGGTGGCCGGGCGGGGAGCGGTTACGGGTGCGGATGGGGATCCACACCGGTACGCCGGGCGTGTACGAGGACGACTACTGGGGTATGGACGTCCACCTGGCGGCGCGGATCGCGGGGTCCGCGCACGGCGGTCAGGTGGTGATCTCCGCGGCGACCGGCGACGTGGCGCGACTGCCCCAGGGTGCGTCGTTGCGTGATCTCGGCATGCACCATCTGAAGGACATTCCCGAGCCTGAGCACTTGTTCCAGGTGACGGTCGCGGGTCTCGAGCAGGACTTTCCTCCACCACGCACCGTAGGTACGGCGAGCAGCCTCCCGGTGCCCGCGAATCCCTTGCTGGGAAGGGATCCCGACCTAGCGCGCCTGACCGGGTTGATCCGCCAACCGGAGATCCGGCTGGTCACCCTCACCGGACCCGGCGGTGCGGGCAAGACGCGACTCGCGATGTCCCTGGCCGCCGAGCTGACGAACCAGTTCCCCGGCGGCGTGTATTTCGTGCCGCTCGCGGCGGTGACGTCGGAGCAGGTGATGTGGACGTCGATCGCCGAGGTTCTCGACGTACCCCCGCGCGAGCGCAGTCCCGCGCGGCTGACGTCGTACCTGGCGCATCGTTCGCTGTTGCTGGTCCTCGACAACCTGGAGCAGGTGGACGGTGCCGCCACGGTCGTTGCCCAGATCATCGAACGGGCGCCGCAGGTCGAAGTCATCGCGACGTCGCGGCGGCCGCTCGGGCTGATGGCCGAGCACCAGCATCCGGTGATGCCGCTGGACACGGTCGCCGAGGACTCGCCCGCCGTACAGCTGTTCGTGCAACGCGCACAGGCCGTTCAGCCTCGATTCACTCTCAGCCCGGCCAACGTCGCCGACGTGGTGGCCATCTGCCGTCACCTGGACGGCCTGCCGCTGGCCATCGAGTTGTGTGCTCCGCGCGTCCGTGTGCTCAGCGTCAACGAGCTGCTCGGCCGCATGGACCAGAGGCTCGACATCGCATCCACGAGCAGTGTCACACCGGATCGGCAGCGGACGTTGCGCGACACGATCGCCTGGTCCTACGAGCTCCTCAGTCCCGATCATCGCCGCATCTTCCGCCGCCTCGCCGTCTTCTCCGGCGGCGCGGACCTGGCCGCGATCACCGCCGTCGTCTGCGACGCCGAGGATCCGCTCGACGCGGTCGTCGAACTGAACGACGCCAACCTGATCGCCATCTCCGAGGGTCCGGAGGGGGGCAGCCGGATCGGGTTGCTGCAGACGATCCGGCAGTACGCCGGCGACGAGCTCGAGGCCACCGACGAGGCCGATGCGGTGCGTGCGGCGCACGCGTCGTACTACACCGGCGTCGCCGAGAATCTCCAAGCCCTGCGGGAATCCCGGCACAACACGGCCCTCGAACTGGCCGAGTCCGAGCTCGACAACTTCCGCGCCGCGCTGACCTGGTCGACCTCGGCCGACATCCCGACGAGCCGACGGCTCTGCGCCGCGCTCGGATGGGCCTGGCTGATGGCCGGTTACATCGCCGAGAGCCGACAGTGGCACGAGCAGGTCGTCGCGCAGACCGCCCATCCGTCGGCGGACCTCGCTGCCTGCCTTCGTGGACTCGGCAATCTCCTTCTCCTCCAGGGCGAAACGGATCAGGCCCACGAGGTCGCGCTGCGAAGTCTCGAGATGTCCAGAGCTCTGGACGACCGCCCCGGTATCGCGTATGCCCTGACTCTCCTCGGTACGGCGCAACGTCAGCAAGGCGAAGTCCACGCGGCCGAACGCACTCTCGTGGAAGCGCTCGACTTGCATCGCCACCTGGATGACAAGAGCCGGCTGGCCCGGGTCCTCGGCCACCTGGGTGGCATCGAGGAGGAACTGGACCGGCTCGAGCGCGCCGAGGCCCTGCTGCGCGAGTCGCTCGCGCTCTACGAGGCGCTCGGTGACGTGTACGAAGCCGCCGTACAGGGGCAGAACCTGGCCTTCCTCCTCGTGGTCTCCGGCCGGGTCGTCGAGGCGGGCGAACTGGTCCGTGAGCTGGCCAAGACCATCCTCGCCATGGGCAGCCCGAGTCTCATGCTGGCGTTCGCCAACACGGCGATGAACATCCTGATCCGGGAGGGCGATCCGGTCGGGGCCGCGCATCTGTTCGGCGCCGAGGAGGCGATGGGTGAGCGGCTGGAGATCGCGAACCCTTACCTGGAAGAGGAACTCGAGGAGGCGGTTGCCCTCATCAACGGCGTGCTGTCGCGGGCGGAGTGGGAGGACCACCGCCGGGCCGGCCGGTCGATGCGCGTCGAGGAGCTGTTGGCCCGGCTCTGAGTCCGACACGGGTGGTAGCGCTGAGTGGTTGTGCGAGGCCCCGAAGGACCCCATACTCTTCTCACCGCCGTCGGCGGTTCTGTGGGGGCAGAAGCATGTCTGGGGTTCATTGAAGTGGGGGGCTTTACTGTGCGTGCTTTGGGGACGTTTCGTGCTGCGCTGGTAACGGCGCTGGTGGGTGCGGGCCTGGTGGCCGGCACCCAGGTGGCGGCGGCCGCGCCACCGTCGAGTGTGATCGAGGTCAGTACGACGTCGGTCGCTCCTGGGCAGACCTTCACGGTCACCCAGACGCTGTCGAACGACCGCGACTTCAGCATTCTGGGATCGAAGGCGGGGATGTACGCGAAGGAGCCGGCATCGCTGCCCGGCCTGGTCGACCTGGTGGGGTGCGCGGGGGCCGTCGCCTGTGACCAGTTGGGCAGCAGTTACCGGTCCGGGCTAGGTGACATCCCGCCCGGTGAGTCCAGGTCGGTGACGTGGACGTTCAAGGTCAAGGACGACGCTCCGGCCGGGACGATCACGCTGCAGCACCAGTTCATCGGGGAGAACTACGCGTTCGAGATCTTCGACGGACCGGCGCTCACGATCGAGCAAGGGACCACGGACGCCGACGTAGCGGTCAGCATGACCGCGTCGGTACGGACGCTGCTCATCTCGCGGATCACCTACACGGTCACGATCAAGAACAACGGTCCCTCCGCGGCCACCGGCGTACGGGTGGTCGGTGCCTACCCGACCCGGCTCGTGTACGCCGGCGGCAACTGCACCCGGGTGGGGTCGACCAAGACGGTGAACTGCGACGTCGCTTCGCTGGCGAGTGGCGCCAGCGTGACGCGGACGTTCGCCGCCGACGCCGGCCTTCTGACGATCGGCCCGCTCGTTGCCGCGGCACAGCGCACGGGCAGCTCGCCGACCGACCCGGTCGCGAGCAACGACAAGGCCAGCCGCACCTGCCATGCGCTCACCAGCCTGCTGGTGCGCTGCTGATCACCTGGTAGGTCACACATCCGGCCGGCGGCCGCGGGTTCTCGAGTCCCGCGGTCGCCGGTCTTTTCGTGGTTCACGCCTTGCATCGATGGGTGGAGGGGGTTTACGGTCCCGGTTAACGTTTAAGTGTGCGTTAGTGAGCACTTGTTCAGAACTTGGAGCAGCTATGGTCAGTCGTCGGCGATTCCTGCAATTGGGCGGTGCCGTGGTCGGGGCGGCTGTCGCCGGTCCCACGCTCGCGGCCTGTGGTGACGGTGGTACGGCGAACGGTGGTGCGAAGGCCTCGGGCGACCTGGCGCTGCCGACGTACAAGCCGTTCGAGGGCGTGCGGCCGGATCTGGCCGGGGCGGAGTCCGGGCTCGAGCCCGGGTTCCTGCGGTTCCCACCGGACGCGACCGCGAGCGTGAAGGCGTCGCCGCTGAAGAACGCGGTGACTGCGCTGACCGAGACGTTCGCGACGCCTCCGCCACCGATGGGCAGCAACCCGATGTGGCAGTCGCTGAACCAGGCGCTCGGCGCCGAGTTGCGGCTCACCATCGGCACCGACCCGGGCTACCCGGAGAAGTTCGCCACACTGCTGGCCAGCGACTCGCTTCCGGACCTGATGTGGCTGCCGCCGAACCAGGGCATCCCGAACATCGGCCCGATGCTGGAGGCCAAGTTCCAGGACCTGACGAAGTACCTCTCGGGTGACGCCGTCCTCGAGTATCCGAACCTCGCCGCGCTGAAGCCGGCGTCGTGGCGGACCGCGGTGGTGAACGGCAAGATCTGGGGCGCGCCGATCCCGTCCACGCCGTTCGGCCAGGTGATGATGGGCAACCCGCGGACCTGGCAGAAGGTCGGCGGCCTGCAGTGCAGCACGGCGGACGAGTTCTTTGCCAAGTGCAAGGAGCTCACCAACGGCACCAACTACGCGCTCGAGCCCGCGATCATCAACATGCTGCACATGTTCGGCGAGTGGTTCGGCGCCCCGAACGGCTGGCGGGTGAACCAGGATCGCTCGCTGACCTACCTGTACGAGACCGACAACTACAAGGCCGCGGTCGAGTACGCCGCCAAGCTGTGGGCCGCGAAGGTCTTCTACCCCGACCTCAACCTGGCCGACGCCACCCCGAAGACCGTGAACGGCCAGATCGCCGCGCAGGTCACGGTAGGCCCGCGGGCGACCGCCGACTTCCGTGCGATGGATCCGACCCTGTTCGTCGACACGATGATCCCGTTCGGCCACGACGGCAAGGCGAAGCCGGTGTACGACATGGGCTACGGCACCGTCGGGTTCACGCCGTTCAAGAAGACCGACGAAGGTCGCATCCGTGAGCTGCTCGCGCTGATGGACTACCTGTCGGCGCCGTTCGGCACCAAGGAGTACCTGCAGAAGAACTTCGGTGTCGAGGGGCAGCAGTACCAGCTGGACGGTCAGAAGAATCCCGTGCTGACGAAGGCCGGAACCCAGCAAGGGCAGGGTCTGGTCAGTGCGCTGCAGATCATGACCGCGCCGGAGAGCGTGATCTTCAACCCGGCGTTCCCCGAGGACACCAAGAAGATCTACGCGACCGAGCAGAAGCTGCTCGAGCACGCGATGCGCAACCCGACCGCCGGCACGTACTCCGACACCAGCAGCAAGGTCGGCCCGAAGCTCACCGCGGCGTTCCGGGACACGATCGTCGATATCGTCACGGGCCGGCAGAAGCTGGACGCGTACGACGAAGCCCTCAAGCGCTGGAAGAACGGTGGCGGCGACAAGATGCGCGACGAGTTCGCCGCCGTCCTCCCGTCGAGTGTGCCGGTCACCGGGTCCTGAGTGATGCTGAAGCGAGCCTCCTCGACGACGCGGGTCAAGAGCGGTCTGCCGTTCGCGGTGAAATGGCGGCGGGACTGGCAGATGGTGCTGCTGATGATCCCGGGGGTCGTGTTCCTGCTGGTGTTCTTCTACCTGCCGGTGCTCGGCAATGTGGTCGCGTTCCAGGACTTCCAGCCGTACCTCGGCATCATGCACAGCGAATGGAACGGGCTGCAGAACTTCGTCAATCTCTATGACAACCCGGACTTCTGGGACGCGCTGCGTAACACCTTGGTGCTGGCCGCGGTGCAGTTGCTGTTGTTCTTCCCGGTGCCGATCGGGCTGGCGCTGATCGTGGACTCGCTGGTCAGCAACCGGGTCCGGCGCTGGTTCCAGACCATCGCGTACCTGCCGCACTTCCTGTCCTGGGTGCTGGTCGTGACCCTGTTCCAACAGTCGCTGGGTGGGGCGGGGTTCCTGAACAACCTGCTCCGGCAGGCCGGGCTGGATCCGATCCCGTTCATGACCAACCCGGACACCTTCCCGCTGCTGGTGGTCGCACAGCTGATCTGGAAGGACGCCGGCTGGGCGATGATCATCTTCCTGGCCGCGCTGACCACCGTGGACGTCTCGCTGTACGAGGCGGCCGCGGCCGACGGAGCCGGCCGCTGGCGCCGGCTCTGGCACATCACGCTGCCCTCGCTGCGGACCGTCATCGTGCTGCTGCTGATCCTGCGGATCGGCGACATCTTGAGCGTCGGCTTCGAGCAGTTCATCTTGCAGCGCGATTCCGTCGGCCCGGGTGCGGCCGAAGTACTGGACACCTTCACGTACTACGCGGGTGTCGTCGGCGGCGACTGGAGCAGTGGAGCCGCGGCCGGCCTGGCCAAGGGTGTGGTCGGCGCGCTGCTTCTGTGGGGTGCGAACTCGCTCGCTCATCGGCTCGGTGAGCCGGGGATCTTCCAGAGGCGCTCATGAGACCTGTGTGGAAAGAGAATCCGTCGCCGGGCTACCAGGCGATCAAGGCCCTCGTCCTGGGTGGATTCGCGCTGGTGATCGTGATTCCGATCCTGGTGGTGATCTCCACGTCGCTGGCCAGCGATCAGGACATCATCGACGCCGGCGGGTACGTCCTGTGGCCGTCGCATCCGACGATCAAGGCGTACCAGACCTTGTTCAGCGGCGGGCTGATGGGACGAGCGATCCTGGTCAGCGTCTTCGTCACGATCGTCGGTACGGCGATCGCCGTCGCGGTGACGATCGCCTTGGCCTACGCGACATCCCGGCCGGTGCTGTTCGGACGGCCGGTGCTGCTGATGGTGTTGTTCACGTTGCTGTTCGCGCCCGGGATCATCCCGATGTTCCTGGTGGTGAAGCAGCTCGGGCTGCTGGACAGCCTGTGGTCGCTGATCCTGCCCGGTGCGCTGGGCGCGTTCAACTTCGTTGTGCTGCGTACCTTCTTCATGAATGTGCCGGGCGAACTGCTGGAGAGCGCGCGGATCGACGGCGCGAGCGACTTCACCATCCTGCGGCGGATCGTGATGCCGCTGTCGAAGGCGGTGATCGCGGTGGTCGGGCTGTTCTACGCGGTCGGCTTCTGGAACGCCTTCTTCAACGCGCTGCTGTACCTCAACGACACTTCGAAGTGGCCGGTCCAGGTGATCCTGCGGACATACGTACTGCAGGGCAAGTCGCTGTCGGCGGACCAACTCGGGGTGGAACCGCTGCCGCAGCCGCAGTCGCTGCAGATGGCCGTGGTGGTGGTCGCGCTGGTGCCGATCGTCCTGCTGTACCCGTTCCTGCAGCGACACTTCACCAAGGGCGTCATCACCGGAGCCGTCAAAGGCTGACGGTCTGCGAGAATCGACCGCATGGCGATGGGGCGCACGCAGGACCGGCCGACGCTGCGGATGGTCGCGAAGGAAGCGGGCGTCTCGGTCGCGACCGTGTCCTACGTGCTGTCCGGGCGGCATCGCAGCCACACCATCAAGGACTCGACCGCCGACCGGGTCCGGGAGGCCGCGACCCGGCTCGGCTACCGGCGCAACGACGCGGCCCGCGCGATCCGCACCGGCAAGTCGGACCTGGTCCTGCTCTCGCTGAGCGTGCTCGCCGACCCGTGGTCGCAGGCGGTCGCGGCCACGGTCAGTACGGCGGTCGGCCCGTACGGGAAGACCGCGCTGATCGTGGCCGACGGCGACTGGCGGACCGTGCTCTCGAACCGGACGCCGGACGTGATCTTCATCGACAGCGTCAGCGCGGACCCCGAGCAGATCGCCGAACTGGAGGCGTTCGCGGCGCAGGGTGTGCAGATCGTGGCGTTCAGCGAGACGCTCGAGCCGCGCGGTTTCGACGTGATTCGGTCCGGCGCCGAGCCGCGCTGCCACCTGGCCGTCGAGCACCTGCTGGAACACCACGACCGGGTCGGTGCGCTCACCTCGCGGACCTCGGGCTTCGCTCGCTTCGACGCGTACCTGAACTCGCTGCGGTCGGCCGGCAAACCGATCCGCGAGGACGACATCGCGATCTTCGAACAGCACCCGGAGGGCGCCTACCGCGCCGCGATGGCTCTGCTGAGCAAGCCGGACCGGCCGACGGCGATCTACTGCACGACGGACTTCGCCGCGATCGCCGTCGTCCGCGCGGCGCATCGGCTGCGGATCGACGTACCGCGGGATCTGGCCGTGGTCGGTGTTGGCAACACGCCGGAGGGTGAGCATCTGGATCCGTCGTTGTCGACCGTCGGGCCGGTGGGGTTCAACGGGGCGCTGGCGCGGATCATCGTCGGGCGGCTGACCGACCGTGAGGGCGCGCCCGGCGAGGTCTTCGACTTTCCGTGGCAGCTCATCGTCCGCGACTCGTCGAAGGTGGTTCCTGGTTGAAGGGCTGGGAACGGGTGACGATCGGGGAGTCCGGCGCTGACGTGTTCCGCCGGGGCGACGTGTTCGCCAAGCGCTGCAGGGCGGGCGGGGTCCAGGCTCTGCGGGATGAGCGGGACCGGGTCGAATGGCTCGCGGGAACGGCGATTCCCGGGGCGACGGTCGTGGACTGGGTCGAGTCGGCGGATGGTGCGTGCCTCATGACAACCGCGGTGCCGGGCGTGCCGGGGGACTCGCTGGCTGTTGAGGACCGGGTGGCCGCGATGGACAGCCTGGGCCGGATCCTGCGCGACCTTCACGCCTTGACCGATTGCCCCTTCGAGCGTCCGCTCGCGTCGGTGGTGGCGCTCGCGGCGGACGTCGTACGGCGGGGTGCGGTGAATCCGGCGTTCCTCACCGACGAGTGGCGGAAGCTCGACCCGGCAGAGCTGCTCGAGCGAGTTGTTGCTGAGAGCCCCTATATCGCATCGGTCCAGGAGTTGGTCGTCTGCCATGGCGACCTCTGCCTGCCGAACGTGCTCTTCGACCCGTCGACGCTGGAGGTCACCGGGCTGATCGACCTCGGCCGCCTCGGGATCACCGACCGGTACCTCGATCTGGCGCTCGCCACCATCCAGATCCACGACGAGTGGTCGACCGACCCCGCCCCGTTCCTCACCTCGTACGGCCTCCCGCACCCCGACCAGCGCCGCCTGGACTTCCACCGCCTGCTCGATCCGCTGACCTGGGGCTGACGGCCGTACTGTTGATCGGGTGGGCATTCCGGTCGAGATCGTCGCGCTCGTGGTCTCGCGGGTGCATGCGTTCGAGGGGCGGCCGCAGGGCGGTCCGCAGCCGGATCCCGAGTCGGTGGGCCGGTCCGAGGTCGAGGTGCGTGCGGGGCTCGGCATTGTGGGGGACCGGTACTTCGGCCAAAAGGTGCACCGGAACGCGGCGGTCACCTTTGTGGACGCGGCGTCGCTGGACGAGCTGGCCCGCGCGCTCGATCTCGCGACACCACCGGACCCGCACCTCATGCGTCGCAACATTGTCTTGCGCGGATTCCCGATCGACACCCTGGCCTCGCACCCTGGCAGTCCGGGTCGTCGATTCAGCGTCGATTCCGGGTCCGGCGCGGTGGAGTTCCAGGCCTATCGGCCGGCCAATCCGTGCGCGTGGATGGACGTCGTACTGGCGCCTGGCGCCATGAAAGCTCTCCGGGGGCACGGCGGCGTCAGGACAACCCCGCTGAGCGACGGCACTCTCCGTCTCGGGTCTGCCACGCTCACGCTGCTGGACTGAACTTTCGGGCGGTTTTCGGTGGGGTCGCTTACCGTCGGAGGGTGAGGCTGGCGGTAGGGCTGGTTCTGGTAGTGGGGCTGGTTGGGTGCAGTGATGTGGCGCCCACCGCCGACTCGTCGCCCACGCCCACGCGATCCCCTGCGCGGACCTCCGCGCCGCCGCCCACCACCGCGCCCAGCAGGCCCGCCGAGACGCCGACACGGAAGCCGACGCCCAAACCCACGGTGTCCGGGCCGGTGAGTATGACGATTCCGGCGATCGGAGTGCGTGGGTTGCGGGTGGTGGCGTACGTCGGAACGGCGGACGATCGGGCCGGGACGCGGATCCAGGACCGGGGTGTCGCGGCGAGTCCACGCGGCCCGGCGGGTGGAGTGGGACCGGGACAGATCGGGAACTTCATCATCACCGGGCATCGGACCAGCCACGGGCGACCGTTGGGGCAGGTGCCGGAGCTGGTGAACGGGGACCACATTCTGATCACCATGGGCGGGACCGTGTACGACTACAGGGTGGACCGGACGATGACGATCTCGTTCCGGAAGCCGGCCGAGAAGGCGCAGCAGAACGCCGCCGTACCGGGACGCCCGGGCGTGACGCCGACGCAGGCGATGATCACGATCTCCACCTGCGCCACCCCGGAGGACCACGCCGCCGGCAACTTCTGGTCCGACGAACTCGGCAACCCCGAGCACCGGATCAACAAGATCGGCACCCTGGTCGCCACCCGCCAGGCGTGATCAACCGACCGGCTGCAGGTCCTGGATCAGCTGCGGCCGAACTTCCACCACTTCGGCTTGTTCATCTTGATCTCGTCGGCGGTCATCGGCGGCGGGACCGGCGGCCGGGACTCCTCGGTGAGGAAGTTGCCCGACTCGGTGTCGTACGGCGTGACGCCGAGGCGGCGGCTGATCTCCATCACGAGCGGGATCGAGCGCGGGCCGTCGTTCAGGTAGAACGTGATGTCGCGGACCTCGACACCCTTGCCGATCGTCATCTCGACGTCGTATTCCGGACTTCGCAGCGCCAGCCAGGACGGCTTGCTCGCGTCCACGTCCGGGACGACCTCGCGGACGGTCGCGACCACCTCCGTCGCCGTACCGACCGACGGCGGCTCGTACCCGTCCGGGATGTCGTCGAGGCGGCGCACGCCTCCTGGCCCTCGCATCGCGTACACAGCCCAGCTCATGCCCCCAGCATCCCTCACCACGGGCGCTCGGGCGACCCGCGGTCTCAGATCTTGCGGGCGGCCAGCATCGCGAAGGTCAGGTACTCGCCCTGGTCGGCCTCGAGCATGTCGAGCGAGCCGTCGCGCTCACCTCGGTGTTCCGAGACCGCGTGGGCCCAGGCGACCCAGTCGTCCCAGCCGGACTCCTGCAGCCGTGCGGCGGTGACCTCGACGAGCCCGGTGATCTCCCACTGGAACCGCCACCAGTCCGCGGTGTGCCAGGCGAGAGCCTCCCCGCCGACGACCTTCTTGATGTGGTCGGGGATGAAGCCGAGGTCGCGGATCTCCGCGCGCAGCGCGGGGGTGGCGACGCCGAGCTGGCCTCCCGGCTTGAGGAAGCTGGTGAGATAGGCAAGGTAGGTGTCCGCGGTGCCGAAGTACTCGTACGCGTCGACGCACACGATCGCGTCGAAGAACTCCCGCGCGAACGGCAGGGTGTGCGCCTCGGCCTTCACGGTCACCACCCCGTCGACGCCTTGCGACGCGATGTTCGCGGCCGCGTCGGTCGGGTCGATCCACAGGTCCGCGGCCCACACCTGGACGCCGTACTCCTTCGCCAGGAACACCGAAGTCGTGCCCTTCCCGGACCCGAGGTCCAGCACCCGCATCCCCGGCCGCAGGTCGAGATCCCGCGCGAGATCCTCCAGCAACCACAACGGATGCGGCCCCATGTCCCCACCCAGCACCCACTCGGCGTCGTACCTGTTCGACCGCGGATACCCATCCCTGCGCAGTTCCACCATCCCCCCACCCAAACAACCCCACCCCCGCACCGCAAACAGGTTTTCGCATCGTTCGCCTGGGTGCACATCGACAGGACGTATATGCCCGCTGCCCGCCGATCCCCGCCTGAGCCCACCGCGTCTCGGACTCGGACGCCGGACACCTCCTGTCGAACTGCACCAATCAGACTTCGGCGCGATGGGCGGTCGACCGGGAATCTGTCCCACGACGCCAGAGCCTCCTCCGGCCCCAATCTCCCCACCTTCAAGAGTCGCAGCGCGTCAGAAGACGGAATATCCGCCATCGATTAACAGGACGCTGCCGGTCATGAAGGAGGATGCGGGGCTGGCGAGGTAGACGACGGACGGAGCCATCTCCTCGGGGGTGGCGTAGCGCTGGAGCGGGGCGTCGAGGATCCAGTTCTGGCGGAACTCGGGCTGGTCGACGGGGGACATGTCGGTCTTCACATAGCCGGGGGCGAGCGCGTTGACGCGGATGCCATGCGTTGCCCACTCGGCGGCCAGGCTGCGCGTCAGGTGGTGTACGGCGGCCTTCGACGCGTTGTACGACGCCTGCCACTGCGGGCGGTTCACGATCCCGGCGGACATGCTGCCGACGTTGACGATCACGCCGCCGCCGGCCTCGATCATGCCGGGGGCGACCGCCGTACTGCAGTTCCACAGCGCGGTCAGGTTGAGGTCGATGACCTGCTGCCACTCCTCCGGCGGGATGTCGAGGGCCGGGCGGTGGATCGCGATCCCGGCGTTGTTGACCAGGATGTCGATCCCGCCGAGCTCCGCCGTCACGTCGGCGACCAGGCGCCGTACGTCGTCCGGAGCGGTGATGTCGGCCTGGATGGCCAGACCGCGCCGGCCGCGGGCCTCGATCTCGCCGGCGACCGCGGTGTTCCGCTCGGCGTCCCGGGCGACGATCGCGACGTCGGCGCCGGCCTCGGCCAAGGCGAGCGCGAAGGCCCGCCCGAGACCGCGGTTCCCGCCGGTGATCAAGGCCCGCTTGCCCGTGAGGGCAAAGGTGTCCAGGACGTTCATGCGCTGCTCCTCTGTCGATGGTTACCCGGAGTAAGTTTCCCGGCAGGACCGGGTCGCGAAACGGTGTCAAAAGCTGCAAGCCGGTTCCCGCAATGTTCGTCCAGCGCTTACTATCGCTCGTCGGTCTGGGACAGGGGGTGTCCCGGCCGTTTCTGACGAGTGGGTGGGACCGGCGGAGTCCGGTACTGGGGAGAAGCGGGGAAGCATGGCGGACAAGCCGGCGCCTAAGCCTGGCCATTTTCTGCCCGGCGGCGAGGGACACAACACCCCGGCCGACGGGGAACCGCAGCGTGGTTCCACCCCGCTGGCCGCGCCGACGCCGCGGCTGAGCGGCGACGCTTCGGACGCGGCGCCGGTTCTGCGCGGGTCACGGATCGAGTCGAAGCGTACGACCCTGACCGGCAGCCGGCTCGGCCCACCGCCGCCCGACGACCCGGCGGCCGCGGCGTACCAGGCGGTCTTCCACCCCGAGCCGATCCCGTTCGTCCCGAAGAAGCGATCCAAAATCATGGTCGCGGCCATCGTGGTCGTCGCCCTCCTGATCACAGGTGGCGGTATCGCGCTCGCCACGAAGCTGCTCTCGTCGTACGACGACCTGGTCGCCAACCCGATGGGCACGCCGTCGGTCCGGCCGAGCGACGGCGCGGCCGTGCCGGCCGGCAAGCCGAAGCCGGATGCCGAGGTGGTCAGGCAGAACCCGTTCTACACGGCCGGAAAGCTGCCGGCGGTGAAGTGCCAGGAGCCGGCGTACCGGCCGACCTCGAAGGAGAACGTCTACTCCTACTACCAGGCCCTGATCGCGTGCATGGACAAGGCGTGGAAGCCGATCGTCACCAAGGCCGGGTTCGAGTTCCGGTCGCCGCGGCTGATCGTCTTCGACGAGGGCGACGAGACGGCGTGCGGCTTCCAGAAGGACGTCTCGTCGTACTGCCAGGACGACCAGGGCGGCAGCGTGACGATGCCGTGGCAGGACCTGATGGACGAGTACCCGAAGAACAAGGCGTTGGCCCGGGTCCAGATAGCCGAGTCGATGGGCTTCGTGTACGGCGCTCACGTGCAGAACCTGGTCGGCATCTTCGAAGCGTCCGGCAACCTGCGCGACACCGCGGCGAACAAGGCCGGCCAGCTGGAACAGGACCGGCGGGCGGCGCTGCAGGCGAGCTGTTTCTCGGCGGTCTTCTTCGGCGCGGCCAAGGCCAGCTTCCCGCTGCGCGGCGAGCTGCTGCGGCAGTGGACCCTGCTGATCCAGCACGGCGGTGACGAGCACGCCGAGGACAAGGTCCGGAACCACGGCTCCGGCAAGAGCCTGGCGCTCTGGATGAACCAGGGGTTCGCGACCACCAACCCGGGCACCTGCAACACTTTCGTGGCATCATCCGCGAAGGTCAGTTGACGGTGCGGACGAACGAGGGGGGACGAGCGATGCCTGAGGAGCACCCTGACGGTGCCGGCGCGCCCGAGCCGGGGCACTTCATGCCCGGCGGCGCCGGTGACGTCCTGCCCGACGGCAGCCGCGCGGGCGTGCGTCCCCTCACTCTGAGCCGCCAGCTGCCGGGCAGCCTCGGCAAGGCTCGCGAACTCCACGGCACCGTCAGCCCGGCTGCGCGCCGGAAGGCACAGCCGCTCCCGACGGATCCCGACGCGGCCGGCGACTACGGCGCACCTCCGCCGGCGCCGCTTGCCGGCGCTCCGCTCACCCCGCTGACCGGCACCCGTCGCCCCGGCGGATCACGTCCGGTCGGCTGGCACTCACCAGCGTCCCGTTCCGGCGCGCAGTTCTCCGCCGACGCGCCGCTGGTCAAACCCCCGCGGCACTACTCCAAGGCGATCATCGTCACCCTCTCCGTCCTCGTCGTCATCATGCTCACGGGCGCGACGATCGGCGGCTTCAAACTCATCGACTCCTACGACAACCCGGTCGCCAACCCCTTGGCCCGCCCTTCGGTCAAGAACACCGAGCCGCCGCTCCCGGTCCCGCCGGACCCCACCGTCACCGTCACCGCCCCGGTCGTCCCGGACCTCGTCCGCCTCCAGAAGAACGAGATCTACAAGGCCGGCAAGGTCGCCTCGGTCGCCTGCAAAGAGCCGGCGATCAAGCCGAACTCCCAATCCGCGATCCTCAAGTACTACAGAGCCGTGCTTCCGTGCCTGAACAGGGCGTGGGAGCCGCTGATCAAGAAGGCCGGCTACGAGTTCGAGGCCCCGGGTCTCGTCCTGCAGAGCAAGCAAGGACAGACGCCCTGCGAGAAAGACATCGGCGCCATGTTCTACTGCGACTCTGGTGTCGCGATCAGCATCAACTGGCAGCTCGACCTGGAGAACTACCAGGAGGATCCACTCGCAACCCGGGTGTGGATGTTGGAGTCGATCGCGTCGATGTACGGCCACCACGTCCAGAACATGACGCAGATGCTGACGGCGGACCTCTCCAGGCAGGGCTGGGCGAAGACGGAGAGCGAGAAGTTGGAGTGGGGCCGCCGTCGTCAGCTGCAGGCAAGCTGCTTGGGGGCCGCCTTCCTCGGCGCCAACAAGAAGTCGCTCGGTCTGACCGGTGCCAAGCTCGACTCCTGGGAAGACCAGGTGAAGCAGATTGGTCAGGACCCGAAGGAAGCCCGCACGCACGGATCGCCCAAGAACAACTGGTTCTGGGCCGGACCGGCGTTCAAGTCGGCGGATCCTGCGTCCTGCAACACGTTCACGGCTCCCGCTGGCAAGGTGAGCTAGTGCGTGGGGTGGTGAGGACCGTCGGGCTGGCGGTTCTCGTCGTGGTGGTGGCTGTGGTCGCTGGAACCGCTACTCGATCGACGATGACGACCGTCGCGGCCCCGGCGACGGCAGCCACCGCGACCGCGCCACCAGCTGCCGGCGCATCGCCTCAGCTGACGCCGCCGGTGGCGCAGAACACGACACCGTCGAGCAGGCTCTCGATCGACATCAGGTCGATGACCCTCAAGAACAAGCTCTACGCTGCGGGCAAGGTTCCGGCGGTGTCCTGCAAGGTGCCCGGGTCGGCGCCGAGGTCGAAGACCGCGCTTCTGGCGTATGCCCGCGTCATGGTCGACTGCATGTACCGTGCCTGGGCACCGGTCGTCGCCCGCGCGGACGTCTACTTCGATCGCCCGGTCGTCGTCGCGTACAAGGTCGGGGCGAAGTCGGCGAGTGCGGCCTGCGACGACGGTCCGACAGACACCGATGCGTACTACCAGCCGTCTGCGCGGACGATCTGCTTCGAGTGGGGCGAGTTCGTCAGCTCCGGCGACACAGCCTGGGACCTGGTGGACTTCCAGACGATGCTGGCGCACGAGTTCGGTCATCATCTGCAGGCGTCCGTCGGGATCCTCACGACGTACTGGACAGGCCATGCGCAAGCGTCCAAGGCGGTTCGGCTCGAGGACGAGCGCAGGCTGGAACTGCAGGCGAGTTGCTTCGGCGCGGCCTTCCTCGGCGCGAACCGAAAGCCTTTCCGCCTGACCGGCTGGCGGTTGGGGATGTGGGAGGACCAGGTCACTCACACCGGCGACGAGTACGCCCCCGACAACGTCCGCGACCACGGCTCCCGCAAGAACCACGGCTACTGGAGCCTGCGCGCATTCGACTCCGCGAACCCCTCCTCCTGCAACACCTTCGTCGCACCCGCGAAGCGAGTCAGCTGAATGCACCTGAGGGTGCCGTGGGCGAAGATCAAGTGAGCTTGAGTTTGAAGCCTTCGTGGGTGTTGAGGAAGCCGAGGCGGTCGTAGAAGCGGTGGGCCGCGGTTCGGGACTTGTCGGAGGTCAGTTGGACCAGGGTGCAGCCTCGGGTGCGGGATTCTTCGATGGCCCACTGGATGAGCGTCGTACCGAGACCGGAGCCGCGGGCGGGGGCGGCGACGCGGACGGCTTCGATCAGGCCGCGGGAGGAACCGCGGCGGGACAGGCCGGGGATGATCGTGAGCTGCAGCGTGCCGACCAGCTCGTCATTGCGTTCAGCAACCATCAGCAGCTGGTTCGGGTCGGTGTCGATGCGCTCGAACGCGTCCAGGTACGGCGTCAGGTCGTCGACCGACTCGCGGGTCGCACCGAGCTGGTCGTCGGCGATCATCGCGACGATCCCGGCAACGTCGGCGCTGGTGGCACGGCGGATCACCACATCATTCATACCGCCAGCATCTCAAAGCGCTGAATCGGTTCAGCAGCCGGGGTAACGACCGTAGTACCGAAACGGTGCTTGCCTTATGCAAAGACCTTTCGCTGTCACACGCCGATGTCATCTGTTTGCCCTACGCAACGAAGGGTACGAGTGATACTGGACACCACTGCATCCGCCCGTGCCGGGGTCGTGTGCGGTGTGCGCGGCAGCGGATGCGGGCCAGTTCCGGAAAGGTTGGTCCGATGTCCGCGTTAGCGATCGACTTCACGCAGCCGTTCGAAGATGCCTTCAGCAAACTTCTCTCGTTCGTCCCGAACCTGCTCGGCGGTCTCGTCATCCTGGTGATCGGCTATGTCGTCGCCAAGGTGCTCGGGAAGCTCGTCGGCAAGCTGCTCGGGCGGGTCGGGTTCGACCAGTGGATGGAGCGGGCCGGTGTGTCCGGTGTGCTGCAGCGGTCCGGCACGGGGCTGACCGCTTCGGCGATGCTGGGCAAGGTCGTGTTCTGGTTCGTGTTCCTGATCAGCTTCACGATGTTCGCCTCCGCGCTCGGCGTACCGGAGATCTCGAGCTTCATGAGCGACATGCTCGGCTACATCCCGCGGATCTTCGCCGCGATCGTGATCATCTGCCTGGCGGCGCTGTTCGCGAATTTCCTGGCCGCGATCATCCGGGGTGCCACCGGCAACGAGATGCTCGCCAAGGTGGGCAAGTACGCGATCCTCGTGTACGCCGCGTTCGCCGCGCTGACCCAGCTCGGGATCGCGGTCCAGCTGACCGGCAACACGCTGCTGATCGTGCTCGCGGGCGCGGCGCTCGCCCTCGGCCTCGCTTTCGGCCTCGGGGGTCGCGAGATGGCCGGCCGCGCGCTCAGCAACCTGTTCGACCGAGACATGATCAAGAAGCCGGCGACCGGTTCGAACGGTACGACGGCCTACCCGGCTGACGGCGGTTACGAGCCCCAGCCCGGCTACCAACCCCAGCCCGGCTACCAACCCCAGGCCGGCTATCAACCCCAGGCCGGCTATCAACCCCAGGCTGGCTACGAGGGTCAGTCTGGTTATGAGGGTCAGGGCGGGTACGAGGGTCAGCCCGGCTACCAAGGCCAGCCGGGTGAACAGCACCCAGCCACCCACGGGGCCCCGCAGAACCGCGGCTGGTCCAACGGCTCCACCCCATCCAACGGCAACTGGCAAGGCGGCGGCCAACCCTGATCAACACCCGCGTGCCCCCGCGCTCCGCGCGGAGGCACGCGGGGTGTGTGGTTTAGATGGTGGTGGGGAAGCGGCCGCCTAGGAGGCGGGTGGCGTGTTCGGCGGATTCGACCAGGAGGTCGAGCCAGTCGAGGCAGCGGTCCAGGGGCATGCGGATGGTGGGGCCGCTGATGGTGAGGCAGCCGGCGAGTTCGCCGTTCGCCTTGAAGACGGGGGTGGACAGGCCGGAGGCGCCTTGTTCGCGCTCGCCGATGGTGATCGCGTAGCCGTCGGCGCGGGTCTGCTTGATCACGGCGGCGAGTTCGTCCGCGCTGGTGATCGTGCTGTCGGTGATCGACCCGAGCGGTTGCGCCAGCACCGACTTCGCCAGTTCGTCGTCCCAGGCCAGCAGGACACGGCTGGCCGACCCCGCGTGCAGCGGCATGATCTTGCCGACGTGCATCTCCCGGCGCAGCGCATGGTTGGTCTCGGCCAGCGCCACGCAGACCCGGTGCCCCTGCTCGGCCCGGAAGAACGCGGCCGTCTCGCCGGTGGCGTCGCGCAGTTGCCGGAGCAGCGGCACGATCAGGTCCAGTACGTCGACCCCCTTCACCGCCGGCGCCGCCCAGTACGCCATCTTCACGCCGACCCGCAGCTGATCGCCCTGCCGGTCGAGGAACCCGAGCGCGACCATGTTGGTGACGAGCCGCTGCACGGTGGAGGTCGGGAACCCGGTGGCGTCGCGGATCTCGCTGAGGGTCAACGACGGCCGGTCGAGCGAGAACGCATCGAGGATCTCGCCGATCTTGCCCAGCACCAGAAGGGGCTGACCGTTCCCACCCACCGGATCCGCAGTCGCCATGGAGTCAGGGTATGCGACCGGTTGTCGCACCGATCTGTCGCCGATCATCCCTCGATACCTCGCTCAGTACTCCGGATCACGACGCCCAGGGAAAGGACGTCGTACTGGCCTGTGCGCCCTGGCCCGCGCGGGAACGGTTCGGCTCGCCGAGCTCGGCCAGCAGCCCGCCCGCCAGCCGCACCAGCTCGCCGAACTTCGCGGGGGTCAGCCAGTCCGGCCGGAGCGCGAACACCAGGTCCTCGGTCGCCGTGTTCCCCGCCGCGCCGGGCGCGAACGGGCAGCCACCCAGCCCCCCGAGCGATCCGTCCACGACGGTCGCGCCGGCATCGATCGCGGCCAGGCTGTTCGCCACGCCGAGTCCCCAGGTGTCGTGGCCGTGGTACACGATCGGCCGGTCGTCGACGGCGGCCGTCCGGCCGACGAGGTGGTGGACCTGTTCCGGGATCGCCTGGCCGAGCGTGTCGCAGAGTACGACGTCGCTGGTCCCGTCGGTGCGCGGATCGAGGACGATGTCCAGCACCCGGCCGGGCGGGACCTCACCCTCGAACGGGCAGGTGAAGGCGGTCGCGATACACAGCTGGACCTCGCCCGACACATCCGCCGCCAGCTCCAGCGCCTCTGGCAATGCAGCCAGGCTGTCCTCGGTCGAGCGGCCGAGGTTCGCTTGGTTGTGCTTGTCCGACGCCGACAGGCAGTACTGGAAGTTCCGCGCGCCGGCCTCGGCCGCCCTCGCCACGTGGCGCGGCGTCGCGACCCAGATCCAGCACTTCTCCAGCTCCGCCGGCGTCAACTCGCGAATCACGTCGAGCGTTCCGTCCATCGCCGGCACCAGGTCCGGCCGTGCCATCGAGCCGATCTCGAGGGCCGGAACCCCCAACGCCAGCAGGGATCTGACGATCTCGACCTTCCGGGCCACGGACAACGGCTTGCCGGTGAGTTGCAGGCCGTCCCGCAGCGTCACATCGCGCAGTACGACGCTCACGACGCCTCCTCGAGGTCCTGCATCCCGCGCCGGATCTCTGCCGCGGTCAGGCCGAGCAGCCCGCTGAGCACCTGTTCGGTGTGCTCGCCCAGGTCGGGCCCGAGGCTGCGGATCGGCAGCGATTGCTTGCCGATCACCGGGACCACACCCGGGAACCCGACATCCTTCAGTACCTCTGCGCCGTTGGAGACGTCGAAGCGCTGGATCATCGCCCGAGCGGCGTACTGCTCGTCCTGGCTGATCTCCCGCGCGGTGTAGATCGGTCCGCACGGGACCCCGGCCTGCTCGAGCTCCTCGATCGCGGTCGACGCCGACCGTCCGGCCGTCCACGCACCGATGGCCTCGTCCAACTCGTCCCGTCGCGCCCATCGCCCTGCGTTCGACCGCAGGTCGGGGTCGTTGGCGAGATCGGCACGACCGATCAGTCCCATCAACCGCTGGAAGATCCGGTCGCCGTTGCCGGCCACGATGATGCTGTCGCCGTCCTGACACAGGTATGCGTTCGACGGTGCGATGCCTTCCATCCGGCCGCCGATCCGCTCCCGCAGTACGTCGTACGCCTCGTAGTCGGGGATCAGCGACTCCATCATCGACAGCATCGACTCGTTCAGCGCCACGTCGATCACCCGCTCGGTCAGCGGCGCCGGCGGCAGTCCCGCCGTACGCCGGACGTCGCGCTGGAAGAGCGCCATCACCGAGCCGAAGCCGGCGTACAGGCCGGCGATCGAGTCGCCGATGGAGATGCCGACCCGGGCCGGCGGCCGGTCCGGGTGACCGACCAGCTCGCGGAAGCCGCCGTGCGCCTCGGCGACCGCCGCGAAGCCCGGCCGGTCCGACATCGGCCCGGTCTGCCCGAAGGCGGAGATCCGGGTCAGCACCAGCTCGGGGTTCGCCGCGCTCAGTACCTCGGGGCCAAGGCCCCAGGCCTCGAGCGTGCCCGGCCGGAAGTTCTCCAGTACGACGTCGCAGTGCCGGACCAGATCGAGCACCGTCCGGCGGCCGAACTCGCTGCGCAGGTCCAGCTCGATCGACTGCTTGTTGCGGTTGATCGTGCGGAAGAGCAGCGACGTGGTCCCGGCGTACAACCGCCAGTTGCGCAGTTCGTCACCGGTGCCGGGCCGTTCGACCTTGATCACCTCGGCGCCGAAGTCCGCCAGCAGGCGTCCGGCCGTCGGGGCGGCGATGTAGTTGCCCAGCTCCAGGACCCGGACTCCGGCCAGTGGCGCCGGCGACTCGCTCGTGGTCATAGCAGTGCTTCTCCAAGGGTTGGTGGGTCAGAACAGCAGGCTGATCGGCATCAGCAGGAGGATGGCGACCACCGAGGCGACCGACACCCCGATCGTGCAGCTCTTCAACGTGCCGCGGGTGGTCTGGCCCATCAGTGCCTGCAGCAGCCAGAAGGTGTTGCTGGTGACATGCACCGCGAACAGCGAGCCTGCGCCGGCGGCCAGTGCGATCAGCACCGGGTCGAGGCCGAGCGCCGGGGCGATCGGCGCCAGGATGCCGGCCGCGGTGATCGCGGAGATGGTGACCGAGCCGACCGCGACGTGCAGCGCGGCGGCCATCACCCAGACCACCAGGAGCGGGGCGACGGTGTTCGCACTGAAGTAGCCGCGCAGGATGTCGCCGAGGCCGCCGGCCGCGACCACCGCCGCGAGCGAACCGCCGACCGCGGTCAGGATCAGGATCTGGCCGCTCTCCTTGAACCCGCGGGCGATCGCCTTCTCGACCCGCGGCTGTCCCATCGCGTACCGGCCGATCAGGCAGGTGCCGACCAGGCCGACCAGCAACGCGACGACCGGGTCCGAGATCAGTGCGACGACCTTGTTCTCCCAGTCGGCGGCCTCGGCGATCGCGCCGAAGCCGGTCAGCACCAAGGCCGACAGGAGCGGGACGAACAGCACGAACAGCGGCGGCTGGCCGGTCTCGTCCACGTCGGCGACATCACCAGTGCCACCCGCCGAGCCGGTACGTCGTACGTCCGTCGAACCGCTGCCCCCGCCGACGGTGACGGTCTCCTTCACGTCCTCCTCGATCGCGACGGCCTCGCCCGCGACGGCCTGCTGCTCGTCCACGGCCTCGTTCCAGAAGCCGCGGCGGAAGAGGAACGTCATGATCGTGATCGCGATCAGCACGGTCGGGATGATCAGGACCAGACCCCAGAGCAGCATCTTCCCGAGCGGGACGTGCAGCAGGGCGGACAGCGCCAGCGCGCCGACGCCGGGGACCATCAAGACGATGCCGCACTCCAGGCCGATCGCCAGCGCGGTCGCCATCCGGGCGTTGCCCAGCGGGCCGATCCGCTTCGCCGCGGAGCGGGCCAGCGGAGCCGAGATCACCAGCAGAACGTCGAGGTAGATCGACTGCAGCAGCGTCGCGATGGTGAGCGCCATCGAGTACGGCAGCCGTTTCGGGCCGAACAGTTGGAGCAGGTGCTTGACCAGACGCTCGATCGCGCCGAGCTCCTGCAGGATCGAGCCCATCAGAACACCGAAGGCGATGAGCAGGCCGACCTCGGCCATGATGTCGCCGAAGCCCTTGGTGATGGTCTCGACCGACTTGTCCAGCCCGAGCTTGCTGACCAGGCCGAGATAGAGCGACCCGACCACCAGCGAGATCACCGGGTTGACCCGGAACCGGACGATGAGGACCACGATGGCGAGGATCGCCACCGCGGTGTTGATCAGTACTCCGACGTCAGAAGTCATGGGGGCAGAAGTCCTTCGAACGGGGGATCGCGGGGACAGTGCGGACATCTTCTGGCTCACAATGTGAACATAGACCCACGAAGTAGGCAAGAGGTTGAACCTGGCACGTTCCCGGAATCTCCGTACAACGACAACGGCGGCCGCTCCCAGAGGGTGCGGCCGCCGTGGCGACGGGTGATCAAGGTCTCAAGTTGTAGCTACTGCTCCGAGTACTCAGTCGGTCGCGGCGTCGGGGCCCGCGCGGCGGACGTCCTCGACCTTGGTCATGGCGTCGCGCAGGTCGGCGAGCCAGGATTCGCTGTGCTGGGCGACGAGTTTGACGCACCAGCCGAGGGCGTCGCTGCGGGAGCGGGCCACGCCGGCGTCGACGAGAGTGTCGAGGACCTGGCGCTCGGGCTGGCGGAGCCGGGTCATCACCGGCGCGGACAGGGACGTGAACACCGTCCGGGTCTCGCCGCACCGCACACCCCAGGCGACCTTGCGGCGGGTCGCGTGCTCCAGTTCGCGGGCGATCTCGATCCGGCGCTCCCGGGTGTCCTCCCGGTACTGCTTGATCCGGCCCTCTTCGGCGGCCGACCGCTCGGCCGCGCTCACGTCGTCACTCTGCTCGGGCGCCGCGATCCGCCCGACGATCAGGATCTCGTCCCGGTCGATGCTCAGTTCCGGCTCACCCTCGAACCACTCGGCCGGCAGCCGTCCGGTCAGCCAGCCTCTCACCCGTTCACTCTCTGTCTGTGTACTCATGTAATCATGATTACACCTCAATCAAGAGACGTTCAAGCGGCCGGAGATGGTGCGAACGCCGCCCGCAGCCTGGCCTGTGCCGCCGGGGACGCCCCCGTGTGGTCGAGCCCGAGCAGCGCCGCCCCGACCACCGGCGGTACGTCGACCACTTTGGGCACCGCCTTCGGGGCAACCTCGGCCAGCAGCCGTACGACGCGATCCACCAGGACAGCGTGGCCGGCGGTGAGTACCCCGCCGCCGAGGACGACCGTGACCGGCTCGGTGAGTAGGTCGAGTCGCCGTAGCGCGCTGACCGCCATCGCGACGATCTCCTCGGCCTGTTGCTGCACCACCCCGAGCGCAACGGTGTCGCCGGCCGCGGCGACCTCGAACAGCAGCGGTCCGGCCTCGAGTTGGCGTTCTGCCGGCAGATCGCCGAAGTGGAACGCCTCGATCACCGCACTCAGTGTCGGCAGCCCGAAGTGCGCGGGCAGTGCGGTCGACAGTGCGGTCGAGGGACCGCGGCCGTCCTCGGCGCGGGCCGCCGACCAGAACGCCTCCTCGGCAAGTTGTGGCCCACCGCCCCAATCGCCGGTCAGCTTGCCCAGCGCGCGAAACCGAGCGGTGCGTCCGTCCGGCAACAGGCCGGAGCAGTTGATCCCGGCGCCGCACACGACCGCGACACCGCGCGGCTCGTCGACGCCCGAGCGGAGTAGCGCGAAGGTGTCGTTGGTGACGTACACCGACTCCGCCCAACCGTAGGACTCGAGAACAGCGGCTAACCGCTCCTCCTCGATCGGGAGGTCCGCATTCGCGAGGCATGCGGAGATCTGCTGCACCAGCGGTACGTCGCCGAGCGTCAGCCCGGCCTCCGCCGCGGCAGCCCGCACCAACGGCTCCAGCCCGGCGATGGCAGCGTCCGCTCCGACGATCTGCGGCTCGAACCCGCCGGCGCGCGCCGTACCGAGGACTGTCCCGTCGGCCGAGACCAGCGCGACATCGGTCTTGCTGTTGCCTGCGTCGAAGGCTAGTACGCCGCCGGCGACCGTCACGCCCATGGCAGATACGCCTTGTTGTGCGCGAGTAGCCGGTCCGTCAGCTCGCGCGCGATGGAGATCTGCCCGACCAGCGGATGGGCGAGCAAGGCCTCGAACACTCGCTCCGATCCACCCTTGATGGCGGCGTCCAACGCCAGATCCTCGTACGCCGTGACATGAGCGACCAGGCCGGCGTACAAGGGCTCAAGAGGTGCGACCGGTTCTGGTGTGGGGCCTTCGGCACCGATCGTTGCCGGCACCTCGATCACCGCGTCGTCCGGCAGGAACGGCAGCGTGCCGTTGTTGAGGGCGTTGACGACCTGCACATCGCCGATGTTGTTGAGCAGCGACGACGCGAGTGCGACCGCGGCCTCCGAGTAGTACGCCCCACCGCGCTGCTCGAGCAATGCGGGCTTCTCGTCGAGCATCGGATCGGCGTACATCTCCAGGAGTTGCTTCTCCAGGGCGGCGACCTCAGCGGCTCGCGACGGCTTGGTCAGCAGCTCCTGCACGACCTCGTCGTGCGCGTAGTAGTAGCGCAGGTAGTACGACGGCACGACGCCGAGCTGCAGCAGCACCTCCGCCGGCAGGTAGAGGTCGTCGGTGAGCTCACTCATGTGCTCGGCGAACAGTTTCGGCAGCATGTCCTCGCCGTTCACGCGGACGGCGCGTTCCCACGTCAGGTGGTTGAGTCCGACGTGGTCCAACGACACCTGGTCCGGCGTGACACCCAGCATCGCGGCGAACCGCCGCTGGAACCCGATCGCCACGTTGCACAACCCGACGGCCTTGTGTCCCTGGGACAGCAGCGCCCGCGTCACGATCCCCACGGGGTTGGTGAAGTCGATGATCCAAGCGTCCGGATTGGTACGCCGTACTCGCTCCGCAATGTCCAGGACGACGGGTACTGTCCGCAGCGCTTTCGCCAGGCCGCCGGCGCCGGTCGTCTCCTGGCCGACGCAACCGCACTCCAGTGGCCAGGTCTCGTCCTCGTTCCGGGCGGCCTGACCGCCGACCCGCAGTTGCAGCAGTACGGCGTCCGCGCCGTCGATGCCGGCGTCGAGGTCGGACGTGGTGATCACCCGGCCGGGATGACCTTGTTTCGCGAAGATGCGGCGGGCCAGTCCGCCGACCAGCTCGAGCCGGTCGGCGTCCGGGTCGACCAGGACCAGCTCGGTGACCGGCAGCGAGTCGGTCAGCCGGGCGAAACCGTCGACGAGTTCGGGCGTGTAGGTGGATCCGCCGCCTACGACTGTGAGTTTCATCCGGGCTCCTGCGGGATGGGTGGACCTGCGGTGTCGAACACTTCGTCACGCGTGACGCTCAGGGCGGATTGCAGAGCGCCGGAGAGCACGGGGTCGACGTGGATCGCGGTCAGCAGCAAGCGCGGCCGGGGTACGGCGAGATCCGCGAGCTCGTCCTGCACCAGGCCGCGCAGGCGTTCGCCGCCGGCCGTGATCACACCGCCTGCCAGGACGATCAGCTCGGGGTCGACGACCGCGACGATCGCTGCGAGACCGACCGCGAGCCGGTGGGCGAACTCGGCCAGGACTGCGTCGCCGGCGCCCTCGCTCTGCAGCGCGGCTGCGATCGCTGCCTCGGGCGTCCGCGCTTTCAGGCCGTGCGAGCGGGCCAGCTCCAGTACAGGTTCGCCACCGGCGAGCTCCTGGAAGCCACCTGCGTTGTTGCGACCGACGTTGCGGACCAGCGGCGTACCGGGCAGCGGCAGGAAGGCGACTTCGCCGGCGCCGCCGGTCGCGCCGCGGTGCAGCCGGCCGTTGATCACCACCGCCGCACCGATGCCCTCCTCGCCCCAGAGCAGCACGAAGTTGCCGGTGTCCCGGGCGTGCCCGATCTGCTGCTCGGCGACGGCGGCCAGGTTGACGTCGTTCTCGACCTCCAGCGGTACGGCGATCGCGGCGGCCAGCTCGTCGAGCAGGCGCGGGGCGTGCCAGCCGGGCAGGTGGGTCGCGTACCGGAGCCGGCCGGTGGTCGGGTCGAACCCACCGGGCGTGCCGATCGCGACGCGGCGCAGTCGCTCGCGTGTCAGCCCGGCTTCACCGACGGCGCCGTCGATCGCCTTGAGCACACGTTCGACAGTCCCTTTGGCGCTGCGGCCCGGGGTGGGCAGCTCGTAGCTTCCGACCACCTTGCCGGTCAGGTCGGCGACCGCGGAGCGGATCCGGGTCGGCGTGACGTCGAGGCCGGCGACGTACGCGATGCCGCCGTTGATCTCGTACAGCTGGGCGTTCGGTCCCGGGCGGCCGGCGCTGGTGCCGCTGGCGCGGACCAGGCCGGCGGCTTCCAGCCGGGCGAGCAGCTGCGACGCGGTCGGCTTCGACAGGCCGGTGAGGTGGCCGAGGGTGGTGCGGGACAGCGGGCCCTGGGACAGCAGCAGGTCCAGGGCGGCGCGGTCGTTCATCGCCCGCAGCAGGCGGGGAGTTCCGGGTGTCGTTGCCATGGGCTAACCCTGCCTCCCTCCGCCGCTCCCGTGTGGTCGGCTCGCTGATCTCCAAGACTGTTAGGAAAGTTTCCTATTAACGCGAGACCGTACGGCGGACCAGCACAGGTGTCAATCACTCCCGGTGGGTTAGGGTCACCTAACTATGTCGCCTGGGGAGTTGTTGAGGGAGCCGAGCAAGCGGACCGGATCGTCGTACTGGACCACGGACGGGTGGTCGAGTCCGGTACGCACGAGTCGCTGCTGGCCGACGGTGGGTCGTACACGCCCAGCTGTGGCGCAGCTGGGCGAGAGTGCCTACGCCTGACTCGCCAGCAGGGCGAACGACACGAGCCAGTGCGTCGACATGAAGTCGCCATCGGTCACGGTCGGCAGGACTGCCTCGAGCTGACGGTCTGCTCCTTGGCGTAGCACCTCAGCAACCTCAGGCAGTGCGGGTGCGATGGTGCGGAGCTGCCAGGCGCGGGACAACGCCAACCCGGACAGGTGTGCGAGCTGTCCGTCGCCGGAGTCGTCGGTGATCGGCACCTCCAGCAGGTGCTGGTGCGCGTCACCGCCGAGGCCGGGCAGGAAGGCAGTCAGCCAGGTGGTGAACTCGTCGGCCGGCAGCACGCGACGCATCAACTCCGCCTCGGTCAGCGCCGGCGACAGGAAGTCGGTGCCGGACGGTTCGAAGCGCGTGTCGTACGCCGTATCCGCGCCGAACCACTCGAGTGCGCGGGCGCGGATCGCGTCGACCACATCGGCGCGGTCGAGGTCGTCGTACGCCTCGAGGAGCAAGGCGAGTGCGAACGCGCTGTTCAGGTGGACGCCGTGCCGGACCGGATAGGCCTGGCGTGGCAGCCAACCGAGCACGAGGTCGGCGATCGTGTCGCCGAGCGGGGTCAGGGCGTCCGCCCAGTTCTTTGCCTGGGGCAACTTGTGTGCGGCCGCGACCAGCATCGCCGCCCAGGCCCAGCCGTACGGGCGTTCGTACGACGGGCGATCCCGCAGGTACGCCGCCTCGGTCGCGATCGCTTCCCGGGTCAGTCGTTGGTCGAGCACCTCGATCGGGCGGTGGCCGGCCTGGTCCGGTGCCAGCGTGAGCAACCGGACCAGGGACCACTGCATGTGTGCACTGGAGTGCCAGTCGTACGAGCCGTGGAACGCCGGATGCAACCGAGCCGGTGTCACGTCCACGTCGTCCGGACTCACCGACGCGTGGGCGGAACCGTACGGGTACGGGGTTTCGAGCACCTCACAGGCGATGGCGGCCCAGGCGGCGGCGTACTTCATGGGGCTCCTTCTAGAAGGCGAAGACGTACATCAGGACGATGTTGCAGGCCAGCAAGGGAACCGCGGTCGGGACCTGGGCCTTGATCGGGCCGTACTGGTCCTTCATCTCGAGCAGCGCCGCCGGGACCAGGTTGAAGTTGGCGGCCATCGGCGTACACAGGGTGCCGCAGAAGCCTGCCAGCATGCCGATCGCGAACACGACCGCCGGCGTACCGTCGAACTGCTGCACCAGCAGCGGCCAGCCGACCGCGGCCGTCATCACCGGGAACGCGGCGAACGCGTTGCCCATGATGATCGTGAAGACCGCCATACCGATGCAGTACAGGGCCACCGCCGCGATCAGCGAGCCCTTCGGGATCAGGTGGTCGGTCACTCGGCCGACCGCCGTGCCGACGCCGGAGGCGTTGAAGAGCAGGCCGAGCGTGGCCAGCATCTGCGGCAGGATCGCGGTCCAGCCGATGTGCTCGAGCAACCGTCGTCCCTCGTGCAGCGGGACCGCGGGGGACTTGGGCCTCAGCAGCACCATTCCGACCGCGAGGGCGAGCAGCGAGGCGACGCCGAGGCCGATGATGGTGGCGGAGCCGGACTGCAGCAGGAGCTTGCCGTCACCCACATGCACCTTGGCGAGCCAGGCGCCGAAGATCGCCGCGACCACCGGGATCACCAGCGCCGGCAGGAAGAGCTTGTTGCCGAACCGGTCGGCGAAGCGCATCCGCTCCTCCGGGCTGGTCGTGCGCTCCTTGCCCCGGCCGGGGAAGCCGGCTCCGGCCAGCAGTGCCAGTCCGATCACCGCGATGCCGAGCAGCCAGGACGGCGCCTGCTTGTTCACCACGAAGGTGCCGTAGCCGAACGAGAGACCGAGGATGCCCCAGAAGGCCGCGGAGCCGATCCGCTTCGGGTTGCTGCGGTCGTTGATCACCTGTGCCGCGATCAGGACGAAGAAGATGCCGCAGAGCCAGTAGAACCACTCGACCTTGATCACTGCGCCACCTCCTTCGCGTTCGCCCGGTCCTCGGCGGCGAGCTTGTCCAGCTGGCGATCCAGCAGGAACAGCCGGACACCGTGGATGAGCAGCGCGCAGATGCCGGTCGGGATCGCCCAGAGCGCGATGTCGATCGCCTCCAGGTGCAGCCCGTACGTCGTGTCGACGAAGCCGGTGATCAGCAGGATCGAGCCGATCGCGACGAAGATGTCCTCACCGAAGAACAGCCCGACCGTGTCGGCGCTGGCGGCGAAGCCCTTGATCTTCTCCTGCACCCGCTCCGAGAGCGAGCCGTAGCGGCGCTCCGCGGCACCGGCAGCCATCGGATGGATGAGCGGCCGGACCGCTTGGGCGGGACCACCGATGCTGGTCAGGCCGAGGGCCGCCGTACCCTGCCGGATCAGCAGGTAGACGGCCAGCAGCCGGCCGGTGGTCATGACTTTCAGCTTGCCGATCAGCTTGCGGGCCTGGTGTTGCAGGCCGTAGCGCTCGATCAGCCCGATCACGGGCAGCGTGACGATGAAGACGGTGACGGACCGGCTGCCGGCGAACCCGTCGCCGAAGGCGTTCAGGATCTTGACCGGTGACAGGCCGCCGATCAGGCCGGCCACGATGCCGGCCGCGGTCACGACCAGCATCGAGTTCAGCCGGAGGGCGAACCCGACGACGACCACCGCGATGGCGAGCAGAACCCACATGGTTCCTCCCGGGGACGGAACGGTGTTGCATCGATTGACGCGAGTCCGGCCACCATAAGAGATTGTTGAACGATCCTGCAATGCATCATTCAAACAAGTTTCGACGGAGGAGAGCGATTACCCGCCGACGATCAGATCCCACAGCCGAGCCACCGCCACGACACCGTCCGCCGAGTGCTCGACCGGCACGACACCGTCCGCCGAGTGCTCGACCGGCACGACACCGTCCGCCTTCGCCGCGAGCTCGCCGTCGGGGCGCCGGCTGGTGGGTCAGCCCACGAGAGCGTGGGTGGGCTATCCGTGTGCGGTTGGCCGACCCATTGCCTGGTGGGTCAGCCCACGAGTCGGGGGCTGGTGCTGGCTCGGGCGGCTGGTCGGGTCGCCGGTTGGTGGGTCAGCCCACGAGAGCGTGGGTGGGCTATCCGTGTGCGGTTGGCCGACCCATTGCCTGGTGGGTCAGCCCACGAGTCGGGGGCTGGTGCTGGCTCGGGCGGCTGGTCGGGGCGCCGGCTGGTGGGTCAGCCCACGAGACGGGGGCTGGTGCTGGCTCGGGCGGCTGGTCGGGGCGCCGGCTGGTGGGTCAGCCCACGAGACGGTGGGTGGGCTATCCGTGTGCGGTTGGCGGACCCGCTGCCTGGTGGGTCAGCCCACGAGACGCGAGTGGTGGTGCGGGCGGGTGAGGGTGCCGGGATGCGGTCGGTGAAGGCGTGGATTTACGGGAAGTGAAGGATCGGTTAGGGGAGGCGCCAGTCGATTGGGGTGGTGCCCTGCTCGACGAGGAGGGCGTTGACGCGGCTGAAGGGGCGGGAGCCGAAGAAGCCGCGGTCGGCCGACATCGGGCTCGGGTGCGCGCTCTCGACGTACGGCGTGCTGCCGAGCATCGGCTTCAGGGTCTGGGCGTCGCGGCCCCACAGGATCGCGACGAGCGGACCGCCGCGGTTCACCAGCGCGTGGATGGCCTGCTCGGTGACGGTCTCCCACCCCTTGCCGCGATGCGCGCCGGACTTGCCCGGTTGCACGGTGAGCACTCTGTTGAGCATCAGCACGCCCTGCTCGGCCCAGGGCGTCAGGTCGCCGTTCGACGGAGCCGGTACGCCGACGTCCGCCATCAGCTCGCGGTAGATGTTGGCCAGGCTGCGCGGGATCGGCCGGACATCCGGCGCCACCGAGAAGCTGAGCCCGACCGGGTGGCCGGGCGTCGGGTACGGATCCTGGCCGACGATCAGCACTTTGACCTGCTGCAGCGGACTCTTGAACGCACGCAACACGTTCTCCCCGGCCGGCAGGTACGGCCGCCCGGCCGCGATCTCCGCCCGGAGGAACTCGCCCATCCGTGCGACCGTCTCTTCCACCGGCGCCAGCGCTTCCGCCCAGTCCGGCGCCACCAAATCCGTCAACGTCTTCGGGCTCACCCGCCACAGTTTCGCAGCACCCCACCCACCCGCGCACCTCGGGTTGTCGACACCTGTTCGCGTGTTGGTCAGCCCCCGGCCTTGCGCCCCACGGTACAAAGGACCCGGCCCCGCAAAGGTATGAGCTTGGCCATCTACTGTTCGCGCTGGGTCGCCACAGTCCTGGAATTCCTTGTTCTAAAGGGATTTGGCCCTCCCCGAACAAGTGCGGACACCGGTGTATTGCAACCGCTGACGCAACCATGCCGTAGGTGGTCCGGTGGCCTGCCGACACCTCTCCTCCCGTTGCTCGCCCTGTGGCTTTGGGCCAGGGGCTGGATCTGTGGCCTCGCCGGACCTGTTCCTCAGTCTGGCACTGATCGAGCGTGCGCCGAGCTCGTTATCCACAGGGTGTCGTTGACACGTATGAGTCAACCGTTCAATCTGCGTTCCCGATGAGTCCAGGCGTATAGCCATCACTGCAGAATTGCTAAACAGCATCTACGCCAGCGAGTACGCGGGCCTTCTTAGCCAGGACATTGGCACGAATCTTGATAAAAGCATCATAGTCATCATCGAAGAGCGAGTGCGTCAACATGGCTGACGCAAGAACCTCGTCCAGGTTGTCCGCGAGAAGCTTTCGATACTCGGATGGGGCAACGCCACCTAGAACTCTGTTATCCGCACGCGAGATTAGGACGAAATTTGCGAGAGCGTTGATTGCTGCGGTAGTCCGTCCTGATGAGGCCAAGAATGCCCGAGGGAAACAATGGTGATACTCACGTCTATTTGGCTCCGACAGAACCTCATTCAGATTGAGGAGCTCTCCGGAAAGGAGTGAACGTGGGCTTTGCGATGCTAGGAGAAGGATCAACGTTCGTCCTGCAACGGTCCGAGGCTGGAAAGCATTGTTGATGAAGAAACTTGGCTCGATAGATGCGTTCATTTCTGCGAGACTGTGGTCCTGCCCGCGGCGTAGCGCTACCGCTGCCACGATGTCACGTCGAAGGAAGCCCTGCGGATTCCCGCTATAGCGATGACTGAAGCAGGATCTCCAGAACCACCGGACAAGAACTTCCCGCTCTCGGCTCGTCACGGGTCGGTGTTGGTCGATCGAGAAGAAGGCAGCGAGCGGAATCAAAAGCGCGGGATATGGCAGGAAGCGAACGTGGCGAGCATGGAAATTATCTCGCACGAAGTCAATTGCGCGGCTGATTGCGATCTTGACCGTCTCGAAGCGTTCGCGAACTTCCGCGCCACGCAGCAATACCAACTTGTTTGGCGACGGATCATGCGTCAGTACGGCAGCGCAGCATCGCATCATGAGATCGCTGTCATCTCCAACGTCTTCGAATCCGAAGCTCTCATAATCTTGCGCCATCTCCTGAAAGCTTCCCTGCAAGTCGAAGTCGTCGCTCCAGGTCCAGGCCGTAAGCAGTTGGTAGGTATCGAGGGGAATCCCCATCCGGTTGACCCGTTCGAAGACGATCGCCACGCTGGTTCGGTCTTCCGTCTCAAAAGTCTGAATCGGCAGCAGTGACGTCAGGAACCGCTGCTGGACTTCTGCTATCTCTCTGTGTTGTTCCTCGCTTAGATCGCGAGTCAAATGGGAGAACTCCACGGGCTCGAAGAAGGTCGAGAGCGGGAAATATCGCTCCGGGTCGGCAGCGTTAGATTCCAGAGCCTCGAAGCGCGACTCCTGGGCATCGGCGGCGGCAGCGAAATCATAGTAAATGGGTAACCACGCTTCAGGGTCGAGATCCTTGGCTGGTAGGCGCCGCTGGAATGTCGTAAAAATTGAGGTGAGCCGTTGTTGTCCATCTAGTACATAGTCGACTGGCCACTGCTTTTCGGGTTCGGGAAGATCAAAGACGCCGAGTCGATTCTCGCTGCGTAGACGAGATGAAGTCCGCCAGAGGAGTAAGGATCCGATTGGGTACTGTTTATAGATCGAGTCCATAAGTTGTGCGGCCTTGTTGGGTGGCCAGACAAATTTTCGCTGGAACCCGGGAATTCGGATGGTCCCTTGCAGGAGTCGAGTTATCGCGTCCTGGATGCTCAGATGATCGGCCACGGACTGAGGGTAGATCATCGCCGCACCGTCAGTAGGCCTGTACCGGCGCGGCCTTGATCGCAGAGGCACCAGAGCTCGACAGACCTCCGAGCATCGCCCCGTTAGCTGCCGACCTTAGGTTCGGTGCGGTGCGGGTCAAGGGTCGGAGATCCCGGAGGGACGCCGGAGGCGCCCTTGACGCGTGCCGGGCCGGGCCGTCCCTTCCATGATTGCTAGCGGGGCGATGCGGGAACCCACAGACCAGCGGGGGCGGTTCGGATCAGGGGGCGACGTGAGTGGCCGGCCATACCGACGAGTGCCGCACAGACGGGGTGTCGATCGTTGGCGGTGAGCTCTGCTGCCTTCGACCCGGCACCCTGTTGTCACGTGCGCGCCAAGCCAAGGGACGCGCCCAGAGCGCAGCGAAGCGGAGCGGCGGGCAGGCGTCCCGCCCTGTGGTGGCGGCGCGCTTTCGGGCCCTGGAGGGGCCCGTCTTGAAGACGTAGAGAAACTTGTCAGGCCGGAGGAGGACAGACAGACACTCCGGTCTGCACAGACGGTTGGTCGTCACGCCTGGATGATTGATAGCGATCCGCGGTTAGTTGTGCGAGCGATCACTGGGGAGGGGAAGGATCGTGCTGGATCATCAGACATTGAATCTGTCCGCAGCGGTTGGGCGCTACGCAGTGGCCTACGTTCGAAAGGTCTGCTCACAAGCCCATATCGGATTCACTGAGCCGCCGTCAGGGGAGGACGTCCTGGCGATCGACGGATGGCTTTCGTATCACTCGTTTGACGTCCGAGTGCAGATCAAGGGCTCAACTCACTACAGCCTGCAGAAGGGGCATGGTCTCATCTCGTTTGGGATCGAGGAGAAGTGGCGGCAGAAGTGGCGCCGCAATGGGCAGCCGACATACTTCATCCTAGTGTTGATGGAGAAGGAGGTCGACCAATGGTTCCAGTACGACCCGTGCGCCACGCTCGCTGGGGCCTACGCGCTGTGGGCGAGGATCGACAACCTGGATCCCGATGCAACCAGCGTGGCCTTAGACAGGGCGCAGAGGTTCACCGTGCAGACTGTCGGTGCATGGCACGACGATCTGAACAAGGGCTATGGAGAGGGAGCGTGACGACGTGGAGACTGCCGAGTTGCGTCAGCGCCACGTCGAGCTGTTCAGAACTTGGCTGATGGACTCGGGCTGGACGCTGAGGAGTCAGGGGCCTCTTGGGGAGTTGCTTGAGCTGAACGATGTGACGGTGGCGATCCCGCGCACGCTCGGACAAGATGCGATCGTCGCACAAGGAGTTGCCAGCCGCGTGGCTCAGGCGATGGGTCGCTCATCAAAGGACGTCCTCAAGCGCTTGCTGTCTCCGCTAACAGACCGCATCGAGTTGCGACTGATAGGAACGGCTCTTCCCAGCGGCCGGGTACCACTGGGCGCAGCTACTGAAGCGCTGCGCAACGGTCGCCGGATGATTTCCGCTTCTGGAACGAGCGCAATCACTCCTGGGTGGAGTGTCGCTCGACGGTATCGGCCGGAGGCACAAGCGCTCGCGAGGGATGCGGAATTGGCACACACGGAGGATGGCTCGTTCGTCTTCCCGCTGTACATCACTCTTGAACGTGCCGAGGATTCGACCCTGGTTTACGATCCGGACTCAGTGATTCCTGAGCCGTTCGAGCGGCGTGTCACTCGGACGCTTGCCACCGCCCTCGCCACTACTGTCAGCCTCACTCATGCACCAATCGATGAACTCTCGAACGCAGACCTGGATGATGCGTCGAGCGTGGGTGTTTCTAAAGAGCTCTGCGACTCTCTTCATCAGGTGATGAAGAGCCCTACGGTCGAGGAGGTCGAGTTCAACTTTGAGTGGTCTCCTGCCTTCGGCAAGACTGAGACCTTCCCGGGCTCGGTCAACGTAGAGCGCGCCTCGCGGCCCCAGTTACTGTCGCTGGCGAAGCGGCTATCGCGTCCAGAACCGCTCCATTCTGCGGTCTACTCCGGCCCGATCTTGGAGATCGGTCGCGGCGATGAGGGGGCCTTCTTCTTCGTACTGGATACCTACTTCCGTGAGCGCAAAACCCGTATGCGGGTTGCATTGTCAGAGGAACAGCACGATGAAGCGATCAGCTGGTATCGGAACCGGGCCACCGTGCTGGTCCAAGGTGACGCGAAGCAGTTCAAGTCGGAGCTCTTGATGGACGCTCCCGGACGGATCGACGCATGGAGTCAGACTCTGTTCTGACGCCATCCATGAGCGAATCTGCGCTGCTAGCTCGCGACGCCAATCAGTGCAGCAACGTCGTTCATGTCACCAATCACTGAGTCAGCACCAGCCTGGGCGAGATCGCCGGCCTTTCCGGGCTTGTTCGCGTAGCCAATGCTCCGCGTGCCAGCGGCGATGGCCGCGGCAACGTCGCTTGGCTGGTCGCCGATTAGCACACATCGGCCAGGACTCACGCTGAGTGCCGCTGCCGCTCGATCAACGAGGAAGGGACTTGGCTTCATCCTCTCGACGTGGACAGGGTCACGTGCCTCGATGTGGCGGATGTGATCGGCGATGCCAGCCTGCTCGAGGTACTTGTGTACAGACGCTTCGCAGTTGTTGCTCACGATGGCGACCGGTCGCTTGGCAGAACGGCATATCTCTAGGAACTCAGCCACGCCCGGTGTCGGGGTCGCGCTTTCGACAGCTTTAACCTCGGCGACTTGCAGGGCTTCCTCGACTCGTTGCCACACATCGTTGCCAAGGCTTGCGGATGCTCCGAGGACCTCGTGCGGACCATTTGCGTCGGTGATCTCGTCCGGGAGATCCCCAATCGCGTCGCGGATGAGGGCGCGTAGTTCGTCTGCGATCTGTGGTGCTGGGTATCCCGCGAAGACCGAGCAGACTGGGCCGTCGAAGTCCAGGAGCACGGCTTGGGTTGAGCGGAGGGCAGATGCAGGGGAGTCGGCGGTCACGGGCTATGGGTCTTGCTGATCGTGCCCCAGAGACTGTTGAACCAGATTCGGGCTTGGTCGACGTACTGCGAGCCGGTCGCTCGGTCGTCGTCGGTCACGGAATGATGGAAGAGCACGGTGTCCTTCCCTACTGCGTCGAAGATGGGCATCTCTTTCCCATCGATCGCGACTTCCCGTTGAACCACGGGATAGAAGCCGAAGAAGACCTCCTCGTCGTTGAGGAGGTACAGCTTGAACATCATCGGGAGGCTGACAACGCGGCACTCGACGCTGGTCTTGGGTACCAGTCCGATGGTGCCGAGCTCCTCGATGGACTCGATGATTTGGCCGGCCGATCGGTGTGCGATCTGCTTGGCTCGATTGCGGACAGCCGGATCATCTCCCGGCTTGCTTCCGGCCCGCGAGGGAACAGCCAAGGGCTGCGACATGTCTGGCAGGAGCAGCCGGATGCTGATCGACTCCGGCGTGAGCCTTCCTCGCCTGATGCGGTCGAGAGGCTCCTCTAGCGCTCCGAGGAGCGTTTCACCGGTTAGACCGGCGAAGTCGACTGTCACCCGCGATCGCTCGAATGCACGCTCGATGGTTGGCCTGAGGCCAACCGCCTGGTCGGCACGATCGCGGACGTACACACCGCTGCCAGCCCGGGAGACGATCAGCCCTTCGTCTCGCAGCAGTCGGAGCGCCTGCTGGATAGTCATCCGCGCAACCCCGTACTGCGTCGCCAGATCGTTCTGGGACGGCAGCTTCTCGCCCGCGTTGTACCGGTGAGTGAGGATCGCCGCACGCAAGGTGTTGGCGACCTGCTTGTACGGCGGACGCGGGTCATTCGGGTCGAGCTCCATGCCTTCGATGCTACCGCCTGGCTAGGCAGCCTAGGAATCACCCATACAGGTGGTTGACCTGGCTAGGCAGCTTAGGTAGCTTAGCCTTCATGAAAAGCTGACTAGCGAGGCTAGCTCGCTTACTCAGCGGCATCACAGGGATGCCACTAGTGACGCCAGAAAGGGCGATCCTCATGAAGCTGACCATCGACACCACGGGCAAGACGTTCACGGTCACCAAGGCGGTGGAGGAGAAGAAGGACCAGAACGGCCGGCAGAAGGCTGACCGGAACACCAACGAGCTGCTCTGGTCGGTTCAGGTGATGGCGCTCGACGAGACGGGCGGCGAGGTGATCAACGTGACTCTGGCGGGCAATGCCATGCCGAAGGTCAACGTTGGTTCCGTCGTCGCGCCGGTCGAGCTTGAGGCCATGCCGTGGGCCACCAATGGGCGGAACGGTGTCGCGTACCGGGCCAAGACCCTCAACCCGGCGACGGGTTCTGCGAAGTCCTGATCTCCACTCGCCCGTGATTTCGTGAACTGCTCAGCTGGGGGAGTCATGCCGCAACCGATGGATGATCGAACCGTCACCGCGAATCAGGCACAGGCCGAGTACGTGGCCAAGTGCAACGAAATCGTCGAGATCGAACTGGTGCTCGTCTTCTTGGACGAGAGCATCGCCAGCAGCCTGAACCGGGCTGAACCTGTCGTTGCGATCAGCAACGATGCGCTTGCCGTCTACGCCTCGGAGGCGTTTTGGCAACTGCTGGATCTGTACCGCGAGGCGCACACCCGCCGCCTCGATCTGTACGCCGCACGCGACTATGCGTACGCGGTCTGGAAGTCGGCTTCGAGTGAGGCCACTGCGGCTGACGCTTACGTGTCAACGCCGCTGAACAACCGCTAGAAACCAAGAACGGCCCTCGAAAGGGCCGCTCCCTGGAAACGAGACGCCAAGTCGGGCCACTGGCCTAGGAAACCCGTCCCGGCTTGGTGTCTTTCCTGACTCAACCCCCTGATCGGGAGGTCTTGTCATGCCCAAATCTACCCGTAAGCGTTCGACCGGTCGAGTACGCAGCACCTCGCGAGGTGCCGTCGAAACCATCACCCGGCCGTCCAAGACGCTGCCCGTCATCATCGCGCTCACCCTGTGGCGCTGGCGCTGGGAGCTTGCCTGTCTGACCGCGCTGGCGGTCGTCTACTACCACCTCGTCACGCCGGGCGGCTGGGAGTTCGATCCCGTCCCCGCAGCACTCGTCATGGCCGCACCCGCACCTGTCGTGCTGACTGTCCGGCCGGTACGCCGGTTCCTGCGCAACCGCTGCTGGTGCGTGATCACCCGGCACCGCATCCGCGCGTGCCTGACCGAGATGCGGACCCTGAACTACTCGGGGAACTTGCCGTTCATCGTCGGCTGCTTCTCGACCAAGACCGGCGAAGCGGTCTACCTGTGGATGCGTCCCGGCCTGTCCGCCGAAGATCTGGACAACAAGGCCGAAACCATCGCCGCCGCGTGCTGGGCACGCACCGCCGCGATCTCGCGCAGCGAGCGTTACGCCTCGCTGATCCGCCTCGACATCGACCGGCGCGACCCGCTGGCGAAGAAGCACATCACCTCGCCACTGCTCGACGACACCAGCGGCATGCCCGAAGCGGCAGTCGCCGACGACGCTCTCCTGGCCTTCATCACCCCGGAGAACGCCCCCAGCGAGCCCACCAGTGAACCGCCGGCCAAAGCCGACACCGTCACGTCGGGCCGCACCAAAACCACTCGCACCAAGACCACCGCAGCCGTGGACGACAACCACACGGTGATCCTGGGCGCCAACGGAGAAGACGTGTCCGACTATGTCTAGCCTCAACCCACGCAAGGTGTTCCCCCGGCGCAAGTCGGGGGCCACCCCCGCACCCAAGGGTGCGCTCTCGATCTACGACCCCGCCTACCTGGGCGTCGACACACGCGGCAGGGGAGTTCACCTGCCTCTCATGTACCGCAACGTCCTGCTCGGCGGCGAACCCGGCTCCGGCAAGTCCGTTGCACTCGGCAACATCGTCTCGCACGCCGCACTGTGCACCGACGTGGACCTGGTCCTGATCGACGGCAAACTCGTCGAACTGCTGCCCTACGCGCCGATCGCCAAAGAGTTCGTCGGCAACAACATCACCCGAGCACTCAAGGTGCTCCGCGGCCTGCAGGCCGAGATGGACAAGCGCTACCTGCACCTGGCCCAGACCAGCCGCAAGAAGATCACCCCCAAAGACGGCTACCGCGCGACCCTGCTGGCTATCGACGAACTGGCCTACTTTTCGGTCACCGTCGGCACCCCCGAACAGCAGAAGGAATTCGTCACCCTCGTCCGTGACCTCGTCGCCCGCGGCCGCGCCGCAGGCATCATCGTCGTCGCCGCAACCCAGCGGCCCTCGGCAGACATCGTCCCCACCTCGTTGCGGGACCTGTTCTCCTACAGGCTCGCGTTCCGCTGCACTACCGACTCGTCCAGCGACATCATCCTCGGAACCGGCTGGGCCAAAGAAGGCTACTCCGCCAAGCAGATCTCGCCCGATGCCCTCGGCGTCGGCCTGCTCCTGGCCGAAGGCGGCATCCCTCGCCGCATCAAGAGCGCCTTCCTCACCGATCCCCATGTCCACAAGCTCGTACGCCGGGCCGCCCATCTCAGGAGGGCCGCATGACCACCATCGGCGTCGAATCCGACTTCGACACAGGCTACGCAGCACTCCTCGACGCACAGGCCAACAAGTACGCCTACGTCCACGACTGCGGCTACATCGTCTACAGCCACACCACCCCCACCGGCTGCCTCGAATGCCGCAGCAACCGCCGCCAGACCCTGTCCAACCACGGCACCTGGCACCAGCTGTTCATCCGTCACGAGGAGGGGACATGACCTACTACGACGCATCCGGCGGCGAACGCAACGACCGCATGTACATCGGCTACGAGTTCACCGACGACGCAGTGGCCGGCATCAACCTCGCCTGCAACGGCCAATCCCCTCTGGTCGCGATCGATCTCGGCAACACCCCGATCGAGATCGAACTCATCACCGGCTCAGTCACCGCACTCAGCCAACTCATCGACGCCTGCTACGAGGCCCGCGCGCTCCTCGAGGAACACCTCGTCCAGCACGCCACCCAAACCGACACCTGGACCCAAGACCAGGTCTACGTACCCGACGACTGGACGGAGGACCAGCCATGAGCGACACCCGACCGCGCCTGTCCGCCGTCTACGACGGCTGGAAACGTCTTCTGCAAGACACCGACGCACTCATCGACAGCGACGGGCGGCTGCCCGAAGGCACCAAAGTCTGGACCCCGTTCGGAGATCTGGACTACCACGGCGACATCCCAAAGGGCTACTGCGACCCCGCCTGGGGCTGGTACCAGGGAACGATCCTCGGCCAGAGCGACCCCAACTGGTGGTTCGTCTTCCTCGGCTACGACAACCTCCCGTTCATCTGCCAACGACACATCAGCGAGATCCGACGAGTCGTCACGAGCGGAGGTGACGCCTGATGCCTACAGCCAACAGTCCGACCACCGCGACAGCGGCCAGCTCGGAAAGGCCGGCCACTACGACGAAGCTCACCGGCCTCACCTGGCACAACACCCGGGCCCTCACAGGCCTCGACGGGTGGACGGTCACGAAGACCACCGCGACCTACAACGGCAGCCCGACAGCGGCCTTGGAAGCCGTACAGCAGCGAATGGATCACGTCCGCGCCACGGAAGGCGGCAGGGCAACCGGCTATGCCTCACTGATTGCGGTCCGCAACAAGCTCCGTGAGTGCTCCACCGGAGCCAGCCATCCCGCCGTCACGGTCACCGTCAAACGAGCCAAGAAGACCACCACCAAGACCCGGACCGGGTCCCCCAAGGCGCGACTGACACGTAAGCGTCAAGCCGAGTACACGACCGCAGAACTGGTCTCCGCGCTCGAAGCCGCGTGGGTGGCCATCCGGACCAATCACACCGAGATCCCGGCTGTTGTGCTCATCGTCGGCTCCGGTACTGCCACCAAGCAGGCCAAGTACGGGCACTTCGCACCCGTTCGGTGGCAGCACGGCGAACAACGCCTGGCTGAAGTCCTCATCTCCGGCGAGGGACTCAAACGACCCGTCGAAGAGGTCTTCACCACCCTGCTCCACGAAGCAGCACACGCTCTCGCCGATGTCCGCGAGATCAAAGACACCAGCCGCCAAGGCCGATGGCACAACCAGAAGTTCGCCGAACTCGCAGGAGAGCTCGGACTCGACGCCACCAAGGACCCCAAGATCGGCTGGTCACCCTGCACCCTCCGCAAGCAGACAGCGATCACCTACAGCGGCGTTCTCGCTGACCTGAAGAACGCACTCATCGCCTACCGCCACCCCGAAGCCCTCGGCGGACAGGCCAAGAAGAACAACAACAACGCGGTCGCCTGCGCATGCCAATGCCCCCGCCGCATCCGCGTCGCCAAAGCAGTCCTCGCCGAAGGCGAGATCACCTGCGGCATCTGCGAATCCACCTTCGAACCCGACGAATAGACCCCGGTTCGTTGCTGGCTCCCATCCCTGGGCGATCACCCGGGGGTGAGGGCGAACACCGAACACCCATCCCATCGAACGGAGCACCACCCATGACCACCGTCATCGACATCAACGCCTACGCCAACCTCGTCGCTCACCGCGCCATCGCTGACCACGAGTTCCTGTGTGACTGGGTCGCCGCCGACCACCTCGGCGGCCACGACTGGTGCCCCACCGTCCTCGAACCCGGCGACGACTACACCCTCGTCGTCCTCCTCGACCCCACCGGCAACCCCGACAACGACCGCGTGGCCGGCCGCTACTGCATCGGCTGCGGCTACCACCTGTTCGGCACACCCGAACTCGAACCCGCCCCCACACCCACCGCCTGACACGTCACCGGCAACCACGAGTCCCCCCGACCAACTCCCCGTAGCCTCCCCAGACTCTTGGCCGGGAAGGACCCGCGGCCCGCCGCTGGTCCCCAGCCACCAACGCCGAGCTGGCCCCAATCCCGAACGGAGCCAGCCAACCTCCTCGGTGCCCAAGCCCAAACATCAAACGAACCAATCGTCTCGAAAGGAGCCCGCCCATGACCGTCACCAATTCCACACGACCTGTGAGCGGCCTCCAAGACCCGCTCCTCGCGATCGAGACCCGTCGACCCATCATTGACCCTGGCAAGCGGCAGAACCCCGCCTCGGCGCTCGAGGAGGCCATCGCTCGAGCGGCCTCGACCGCCAACTACGACGCCTGGCTCGAGCACACCGGCTCCGCGGGCGGCTGCGTCCGGCCTGTCCAACTTCGCGGTGAATCGCACATCGTGTCCGACCGGACCGGCCGGATCATCTCCACCCGGCACACCGACCAGATGCCCGACGGCGTGATCTACAAGGCCTGCGGCAACCGCCGCGCCGCTGTCTGCCCGTCCTGTGCCGAGACCTACCGGGGCGACACCTACCAACTCGTCCTGGCCGGCCTCGCAGGCGGCAAAGGCATCCCCGCCTCGGTCGCGCAGCACCCGTCCGCGTTCGTCACCTTCACCGCCCCCACCTTCGGCCCCGTCCACGGCACCCGCGCCATCCGTACGCGCGACGGGCAACTGCGCAACCGGCCGTGCCGACCCCGCCGCGAACCCGACCCGTGTCCGCACGGTGTCGACCTGCGCTGCCACCAGACCCACCGCGACGGCGAGAAGATCCTCGGCACACCGCTGTGCCTGGACTGCTACGACCA
>NZ_JBFAKS010000049.1:0-72460 GCF_040655855.1 Kribbella sp. NPDC050281
GCGCCCGGGTGATCGCCGCCGCATCACATCTCCGGGTCGTCCATGAACTTGCGGACGTCCTGCGCACAGCGGCAGGCGACCGCGATCTTGGCGGCCCACTTCAGGGCCTCCTCCCGGGTGGGTACGTCGACGACGGTGACGCCGCCGATGAGCTCCTTGCTCTCCGGGTACGGGCCGTCGGTGACCATCCCGTCGATGGCCACCTCGGCGTGCTCCACGTCGCCGTCGTCGTAGCTCAGTCCGCCGCCGAAGACGAACACGCCGGCGTCCCTGATCTCCTGGATCACCGCGTGAGAGTCCTTGCCCACCTGGGGAAAGTCCTCGTCGGGGATGTGGTCCATCGCACCGCGCTCGAACGAGATCAAGTACCGCGCCATCTCATCACTCCTAGTCCCAGCGACCTTCCTCCGGCCGCCTCTCACCCGTGCTACGAACGCGTCACTCCGGATCCGACAGGCTATCGGCAGAAATTCTCCGGGACCGCGGCTCAGCCATCCCCGCGGGCCGCCTTCAATGCCCGTCTGATCAGCGGGAGCTGCAGCGGCAGCCGGGCCCAGGCCACCGCCTTGGCCGGCAGGGACCCCTTCCGCTGCAGGTCCGCTGCCATCTGCACGTTCGCCGGAAAGACTGCCACCAGCAGGCCCGCGCTGACCAGGCCTGCCACCCGCCGCGTCCGCGGGTGCAACAGCCCGGCCGCGCAGGCCAGCTCGGCCGCTCCGGACGCGTAGACCAGTTCCTTCTTCCGCGGCAGCGCCCGGGGCACGATCTGCTCGAACGGCTCGGGTTTCACGAAGTGCAGCGTCCCGAGCACACCGAACAGCAACGCCAGGCCGGTGGTGGTTCCGCTCCGAGACGCCATGCCGCGGAGCCTACCCGACGGTAATCGGCAGCTCGCCGTACGGCGTCGCAGCTGCCTGGGCGGCGTACACCAACGCGGGTTTCAGCGTCGGCCAGAACATCGACGCCATGCATGAGTACGCCGGCAGGAATCCGCCGCACGACCCGCCGTCCGGCCCGATCTCGAACGTGTACGACGGAACGCCGCGAGTGCCGTACAACCAGTCGTCCGTCGCCCCCGGCGCGAAGTACCCGACCCCGCCGTCGCCGGTCGACACCGGATAGCCGGTGAGCGCACCCATCTTCTTGCCCAGAGCAACCAAAGCTGCCTTGTTCGGCGCATCGTTGTTGGTGTAACCCCACGGCGCCAGGATGTCGTTGCGGAAACTGTGCAGGGTGAGGAAGACACCCGTCGTACTCGCGGCGGCCGGGTCGTCGATGTCGCCCTTGGTGTCGGCGAAGAGCTTGTCCAGCAGACCCTGGATCGCCATCGTCTCCGGCTCCGACAGCGCCTTGGCACCTGGGTACGTCTCGTCGCACGGCCCACCCTCGTTGACGTTCCACTGGAACGACGAGTTGCGGTTCAGGTCGACGCCGGCATCCGACGCGGGGCAGCCGCCGGCGCTGTCGTCGACGTTCTTGCGCTGCAGGACCGGCCGGTCCGGGTTCGACGCGACCACGTCGACGCCGTCCGGATTCGCCATCGGCACGACCCACAGCTCACGGGTGTCCATCAACTCGGTGATCTCGGGGCCACTGCCGTACGACGAGACCAGCAGGTCGATCCACTGGTACGCGGTCTCGCCGGTCACCAGTTCGCGTGCGTGGATCTGGGTGTGCAGCACGAACTTCGGCTTCTTCCCGGTGCTGTCGAGTGCACAGTCGCCGGCGGCCAGCTTGGTGATGCACAGGGCCTGGATATCGTGCCCGCCCTGTCCCTGCGTCTTCAGCCACGAGTCGCCGATGTCGTACAGCTTCACCAGGTCCGGGTGCGCCGCGGCGACGGCAGCGTTGTGCTGCTCGTGTCCGGCGGCCGTGTGGTACCCGCCGTAGTACGTCGCTCCCCCGGGCTCAGACCGCGGTACCGGGTGATACACGTCCCCGGTCTTCCCCAGTACGACGCCTCGTGCGCGCAGGTGCTCAGCCTCGGCCGGAGTCGCGACCACCGTCGGCCGGGTGCCGTGCGTAACGTCGTACCCGTCCTTGATCAGGTCGGCGACCGACAGGGCGGCGGGCAGGCGCATCGAGTAGTACGAGAGATCCGGTGGAGCGGCGGCAGAGACGCTGGTCAGCGAGACAAGGATCAGGGCAAAGCTGCACAGGGCAACGACAAGCCTTCGCATGCTGTGGGATTCCTTCCGCGGGGCGGGGCGGCGTAGAGACTCAGCCAACCCCACCCGCGGTCACTGCACTATCACGGAGAGCACGCAGTATCAGAACAAGATCGTCGCGAACGTCTCGATCGTCCGGAAGCCGACCCGCTCGTACGCGGCCCGGGCCGGCGCGTTGAACGCGTTGACGTACAGCGTCACCACCGGCGCGATCTGTCGCGCCAGCTCGACCACCGCAGCCATCCCCGGCGCGGCCAGTCCGCGGCCGCGGAACTCCGGATCGACCCACACCCCCTGGATCTGGCACACCCCGGTCCCGACCGATCCGACCTCCGCCTTGAACACGACCCGGCCGTCCTCGATCCGCGCGAACGCACGCCCGGCCCGGATCAGCTCGGCCACCCGGGACCGGTAGAACGTCCCGTCCGGCCCGGTCTGCGGTGGTACGCCGACCTCCTCGGTGTACATGGCCACGCAGGCCGGGTAGAGGATCGGCAGCTCGACCGGTTCGACCGGGCGGACCAGCGGGTCCGGGGCGATCAGCGGCGGGTCCTCGATGACCATGAACGGCTGGTTGTCGCGCACCTCGCGGGCCGGACCCCAGTGCGGCTCGAGCGCTGTCCACAGCTGCTCGACCTCGCGGGCCGGTCCGAGGATCTGGAAGCAGTTCCGGCCGCGACGCAACGCGTACGCCGCGAACGCGCGCAGGGCCGCGTCGTCCGCGCCCACCGGCACCATGTTGCCGCCCGCATGGCACAGTGCCTCGAGGTCGCCCTTCTCGACGTACCCCCAGACCTCGGCACCCCGCCGCGGATCGAGTCCGGACGCCTGCACCAGGCTGTCGACGAACACGTTGACCACCGGGTCGCGGGCGATCACGGCGCGCGCCGCCGCGAGGTCACGAGGACCGAGAACCCGTACGCCCACGCGCAGAACCTAGCGGATGATCCCCGGATCAGCATGCAACGGGGCGTCGGCGGGCCGGGCTGGACCGGTTCAGGCCACCGTCGCTTCGTGCCCGGCCGCGATCCGGCGCAATGGCGACGTCCAGGCCACGGCGACCGCGACGACGATGAAGGATCCCATCACCACCATGCCGGTCCGGACGCCGTAGTGGTTGCCGAGCACACCGCCGACCACCGATCCGAACGTCCAGCCCACACCCCACGACAGCATCCGGGCGGCCGTGTTCACCCGGCCGAGCAAGTGCTCCGGCGTCACCTGCTGACGGTAAGAGATGGTGTTCACGATGACCAGCACGTACGCCGATCCCCACACGAGTAGCGCGATCGCGGCCGACTCCCAGCCCGGTGCCATCGGCGTGATGATCCCGAGGAGGGCCGAGACCGGCAGTGCGTAGAGCGTGATCGCGGCCGGCGACATCCGCTTCAGCAGCCGAGGCAGTCCGACGGCTGCGATCAGTCCGCCGATCCCCCACGTCCCCCACACGACTCCGAAGCGGAGTCCCGACGTACCGACGTGCAGAACTCGGTCGCACCACACCACCATCAGTGCCATGAACCCACCGCCGGCGAAGGACTGCAGACTGCCGACGATCGTCATCGTCCGCACTCCGGCGTGCCCGACCAGGTAGCGCAACCCTTCGGCGATATCGGCGAGGACCACCCGCGTCCGCAGCGGCTGCCGTCCGTCCCGCTGCTCGGACATCGCGCGCATGATCCCGCGGACCGCGAGAGCCGACCCGACGAAGCTCAGTGCGTCAAGGGTCAGCAGGCTCGCCGGATTGAGCACCGCCAGCGAAAGACCGGCCAGCGGTGGGACGAACAACTCGATCAGGCTGGACGCCGTCCAGACGACCGAGTTCGCCTGCGCTACCCGGGCCCGGCCGACCAGGACCGGCAGGGCACCGAAGTTCGCGCCGTCGAAGAATGTGTAGACGCTCTGCACCAGGAACGCGACCACCAGCACATGCGCCACGGTCAGCATGTCGAGCAGATGCGCGACCGGGACCGAGCCGACCAGCACTGCGTTCACCAGGTCGGAGTTCACCATCACCCGGCGCCGGTTCCACCGGTCGGCGAGCGCGCCGGCGAACAGACCCGTCAGCAGGTACGGCGCTGCTTCGAGCGCGGACACCAGCGCGGTGAGGACGGTCGAACCGCTCAACCGGTAGACCAGCACCGGCAATGCGATCGCGGTGACCATCGACCCCGTGACGGACAGGGCACGGGCTAGCCAGTACCGCCGGAAGTCCGGATCGTCCCGCAGTCGGTCGGGCATCGTCGTCGTCATGCGGGGCACTCTGCAACTTCAAGCCGTCTGGAGGTCAAGGCTCATCCACATCAGTTCGACGCCGAGATCGCGGTCCGGGGTCTTCTGTGCCTCGCTGAACCCGTTGGCCCGGTAGAAGCCGATCGCCTGCTCATTGCCGACCAGAACGTCCAGCAGGAGTTCCGTCGTACCCTCCGGCAAGGCGTTGACTGCCGCGTCGAGGAGCGCCTTGCCGACACCCTTCCGCTGCTGGTCCGGCAGGACGTAGAGCTTCCACATCACCCAGAAGTCGTCCTCACGGCCGAGGCCGACGATCCCGACCAACTGCTCGCCTTCGGCCGCGACCAGGGTGATGCCGTTGCGGATGCCGCGCTCGACCGCCTCCGGCGACCACCACTGCGCGAGTCCGTCGGTGATGAACTCGTCCGACACCAGACCGCCGTACGCGACCGGCCAGGTCGTCAGCCCGATCCGCCGGATCGCCTCGACGTCACCGACCTCGGCCCGGCGGACCGCGATCATCCGTGCACCACCATCGGCTGCCCGTCCGGATCCACGACCTCGAGCGTGTCGCCGGTCCGGGTCGTCTGATAGCCGGCGTCCGTCAGTCGCTGCAGGACCGCGGCCAGGTCCTCGCTGGTCGACAGATCCATCCGCACGCCCTCCTTCTCCCCTGGACCGAAGTACACGTGCTGTCGCGCCCCGAGGAGGTCCAGGATCTGCGTCCAGGCCGCCTGGTCCGTCCCGGCCAGGTACGGCGTGACGCTCCAGCGCTCGTCCGGCGGCGTCTCGTTGAGCCGGTAGCCGTACAGGTCCTCGCTGCGCTCGTCGACCCACAACTTCGTCCCGTTCGGGGCGATCGCCGACAGCACCCGCCCGTACGCCTCGTCCCAGATCGACACGTCGGCGTACCCGGTACTGTCCAGCGTCGCCTTCAGCGCGTCGACGTCCTCGGCCTCGAAGACCAGGTCCGTCTGCCCCGGCCGCCCACCGGTCGAACTGGTAGCGGCGTCGTGCAGCGCGATCATCCCGTGCCCCGCGAGCATCACCGCCCACCCTCCCCGCTCGGACTCGATCCGGGCCGTCAGTCCGACAGTCTCCAGGAACGCCCGCATCGCGTCCACGTCGTTCGTGAACCGCAGCGGCCGGATCACCACGCCAGTCATCCCCGCGCCTCCCCATGCTTGTCCAGGTACTCCGTCAGTGCCTGCTCCACCAGCGCGGACAGGCTTGCCGCCTCGTCGATCGCCTTGTGCTTCACCCGGCGGACCAACTCGGGCGGCAGGTACACGTTGAACTGCACCTTCTTGCCGCCGTCATCACTCATGGCTATATTGCTAGCATCCTAGACAACTACCAGTCAACAGAGGAGTCCGACGATGAACGCCGGCAGGTGGTGGGTAGGTGGCTGGCTGGCGGGTTACCTGCTGGCTGGCGGGTTGTTGCGGGTCAGGGATGAAACAACCCGCCACCGGACGGAGCTGCCAGTCTCTACACCGCGGCCAGGAGGGCGTCGTCGAGTTCTTTGTTGAGTTTGGCTCGGGGGCGGGCGCCGACGACGGACCAGATGACCTCGCCGCGGTGGAACAGCATCAGCGTGGGCAACGCCATGACGCGGTAGCGGGCGGAGATCCCCGGGCTCTCGTCGGAGTTCAGCTTCACCACCGTGAGTTGGTCCGCGCGTTCGGCGGCGACCTGGGCCAGCAGCGGCGCGATCTGGTGGCAGGGCGGGCACCACTGCGCCCAGAAGTCCACCAGCACCGGCTTGTCCGAGCGCAGCACCACGTCGTCGAAGGTCCCCTCGTCGACCGCTTGCAGGTCAGTCATAGTTGCTTCATCCTCCAGTTCTCGGCATCGGACAGGAGGTCGGTGAGCCGGGCCCGCAGATCGGTGAGTTCGGTGATCCGCTGGTCCACCTCGGCGATCCGGGCCCGGTACGCCGTCAGCGACGCCGGGCAGACGTCCGCCCGCTCGTTGCCGGCCCGCAGGCACTCGATGAATGGGTACGTCTGCTCCGCGGTCAGCCCGAGGCTCAGCAACGCCTTCACCTCGCGCACCACGACCACGTCGTCCGGCTCGTACGTCCGGTACCCGTTGGCCTCGCGCCGGGGTTTGAGCAGTCCCTGGGACTCGTAGTACCGCACCGCCTTGACCGTCACTCCGGCCTCGGCCGCCAGATCGCTGATCCGCATTCCGCCTCCTTCGCTCCGACGCTAAACCTTGACCCTCGGGTCAAGGTCAAGCCAGAATAGCCCGGATGCCGTTCGCCGGTGTCAGTGGCCGCGGAACGCCTCCTCCAGCCACCACGACGGATGGTCCGCGACGACCTTCGCGTCCACGAGCATCGGTGCGGACCGTGGTCCGTTCAGCCAGTCCGCGACTGCGGCGAGGTCTTCGGCGGTGCGTACGGTCACTGCCTCGAAGCCGTACCCGCGTCCGATCGCAGCGATGTCGGTCGGCGGGAACGTCACCGTGTTCAACGGGTACCCGCCGGGACCGAAGTGGTGCACCTCGGCGCCGTACGCGTCGTCGTTGTACACGACCACCAGCATCGGCAGGCCGAGCCGGCGTACGGTGTCGAGCTCCGCGGCGCTCATCAGCGCACCGCCGTCACCGAGTACGGCGACGGGCAGGCGGTCCGGCTGCGCCAGCGCGGCACCGATCGCGGTGGCAAGCCCCAGCCCGACCGACTGGAACGCCTGGGTGAAGCAGAGGCCGTTCTCGTCCGGCACCGAAAGACACACGCTCGGGTAGCCCATGAAGTTGCCGGAGTCGACGGCGATCACCCGTTCCGCCGGAAGGAGGTCGTCGAGCGCGAGGCTCAACGTCCGTGGATCGATCCGGTCCCCCGTGCTCTCGTCGTCGAACGCCACGTCGCGCCAGCGCACGCTCCCGAGCTCCGCCGAGCGATAGCCCACCCGCTGCTCGCCGAACGCGTCGAGCACCGTCGTGGCGGTGAGCCCGACGTCGCCGGTGACGCCGACCTGGATCTCGCGGTGGACGCCCAGCGCGGTCGCATCGTCATCGACCTGCACGACGGTCGCGTCAGGTCCGATGAGCGCGCCGTGCCGCGTCGTCCACATGTTCAGCGCGCAGCCCCAGCCCACGATGAGGTCGGCGGCGCGGATGAGCTCGGCAGTCCGTGGCGACGCGAAGCCTCCGGAGATCCCGAGCGACCATGGGTTGCCCTGGAACAGACCGTGCGCGACGGCTGAGGTCGCGAGGAGCGCGCCGGATCGTTCCGCCAGAGATTCAAGGACTTGTCGATGGCCGCGGGACCCGCGGCCCGCGACGAACACCGGTCGCTCCGCATGCCGCAGCAGGTCGGTCAACTTGGTGGCCTCGGCTGCGTCCGGCACCACCCGGTCCTTTGAAGGCGGTGGCGCGACCGCCGGTGCCGCAGTCTCCAATGCCTGCAGGGAAAGCGGAACGTTCAGCAGCACCGTACGGCGTTCGCGAACGGCCGTCGCCACCGCGCCCAGGGCCTCCGCCACCGCGGTCTCCGCCGAGGTGACCCGCACCGGCACCGCACCCACCGAACGGGCGAGCGCCTCCTGGTCTACGTAAAAGTTCGACCGCGGCTCGGTGACCTCCGCCGCCACGACGACCATCGGCGTCCGGCTCTTCGCCGCCTCGGCGATCCCGGTCATCGCGTTCGTCAGGCCGCAGCCCTGATGGACCGAGAGCGCGGCGACCGTCCCGCTCATCCGTGCGTACGCGTCTGCCATCGTGGCCGCGCCGCCCTCGTGCCGCGCGGCGACGAACCGCGCGCCGCCGGCCACCATCGCGTTCGTGAGGTGGAAGTTGCCCGACCCGATCACGCCGAACACCTGGCGGACACCCGCGGCCGCCAACGTCCGGCCGACGGCGACCGCGACGTTCATCGGGATTCGACCAGCGCGAGCACCCGCGCGGGAGCGCCGGAGCCGCTGACGATCGGCAATGGGCCGGCGATGACGACGGCGCCGGTCGGCGGCAGCTTGGCCAGGTTCTGCAACTGCGTCAATCCGTACTTGTCGCTGCCCATCAGGTTTGCGTGGCACGGGAACGGCGGGTCGAACGAGTGCGCCTGCCCGGCGTCGGTGCCGACGGTCTCGACGCCGAGGCCGAGTACCGGCGACTCCTGCGCCACCCATCGCGCGCACTCCGGCGACAGGCCCGGCGTGTGCGGCCCGTTCCCGTCGGCGTTGAGGAACGCCTCCTGCGAGTGTGACCGCGCATCCCACCCCGTGCGCACGAACAACCAGCCGCCGGCGGGCAGCGGTACGTTCTCCGCCTCCCAGGCCTTGAGGTGGTCGACCTCGACGAGGAAGTCGGGGTTCTTCTCGACCTCGGCGCTGAAGTCGAGCACAACCGCCGGCGCGATCAGCTTGCGGGCCGGGACCGACGCCACGTCGGCGAGGTCCTTGCCCGTGACCCAGTGGTTCGGCGCGTCGAAGTGGGTGCCGGTGTGCTCGCCGCTGGTGAAGTTGTTCCAGTACCACGCCGGCCCGCGGTCGTCGTACCTGCTGATCTCCTCCAGTGCGAACGGCGCCGTCTGCCCGAACTCCGGCGGGAGCTGGATGACCGGCGTCGACGCGGACAGCGGCGACGTCAGGTCCACCACCTCGACCGACCCATCGGCGAGTGCTGCGACGAGTACCGACAAGGGCGACGAGCCGGTCATGTGGACCTCCAGAACAGTGGCGTACGAGACCCCCCGACGCTAGGGCGACGACCGTCACCTCGTCCAGGATTTCGCCCAGCGTCATGGGTCAGGCAGCATTGGCCGCATGCTGCTGGCGACCTTTCGTTCGCCCGAACTCTCGCCTGGCGGACGGCTGGTCGAGCGGACCGCGGTCCGAGGTGTGCTCTTCCGCGGGCGGGAGTTGCTACTCCTCGCCTCGCGCCACGGCGACTACAAGTTCCCCGGCGGCGGGGTGGATCCGGGTGAGTCATTCGCGGAGGCCCTGCAGCGGGAGTTCCACGAGGAGTGCGGGTACGTCGATGTTGCGGTCGGCACCGAACTCGGCACGACCAGGGAGGAGGTGCCGGCGATCGAGGCGGCGTACGACGTCTTCGGGATGACGTCGCACTACTTCTCATGCACGGGTGGGTCGGCTCGTGATGGGCAGCAGTTGGAGGGGTACGAGGCGGAGTTGGAGCTCACGCCGCAGTGGGTCACGGTGGATTTCGCGCTCGCGGCCAACCGGGCTGTGCTCGCCAGTGGGGTCGGCGTGATGCGGTGGCTGGTGCGGGAGATCGCCGTACTGGAGTGGCTCAGCGCACGTAGTCGCTGACCCACTCCCCCAGGATCTTCGCGCTGGCATCCACGAGCGCCGGCCAGTCGAGCGCCGCCTCGTCGGCCGAGTCCGACACATGCTTCACGACCCGCACCGGTACGCCGTACTCGCGGCAGGCGTAGACGACGCCGTACGCCTCCATGTCGACCAGTTGCGCCCGCTCCGCGAGCCGCGCCCGTACGACGGGATCCGTCACGAACACGTCCCCCGACGCCAGCACCGTCCCGTCGCCGCCCTCGACGTGCAACTCGTCCTGCGGATCCAGTCCGATCGCCCGGATCGCCTCCGCATTCACATCGTGATTGATCACCGTGCTCGGCAAATACAACCCCGACATCCCATCTCTGAGCGCTCCGGTGGTGCCAACATTCAGCACCACCAACTCAGAGGTGTCCCGCCCCGCCAGCATCCGCGAGGTAGCCACCGCCGCCGCAGTCTTCCCCACCCCAGTCACCACCACCTGCACCCCGGCCGGCACATACCGAGCCTCCCCCGCCACAGCACTCACCACGACGTACTCGTTCACGGCAGGACTGATGTCAGCCTGCGGTGACGGTGGGGGTGCCGGGGTCTGCGGTCTCGCCCATTTCCTCGGCGATGCGCATGGCTTCTTCGATCAGGGTCTCGACGATGGCGGCTTCGGGGACGGTCTTGATGACCTCGCCCTTGACGAAGATCTGGCCCTTGCCGTTGCCGGAGGCCACGCCGAGGTCGGCCTCGCGGGCCTCACCGGGGCCGTTGACGACGCAGCCCATGACAGCGACGCGGAGCGGGACCTCCATCCCCTCCAAGCCGGCCGTGACCTGCTCGGCCAGCGTGTAGACGTCCACCTGGGCGCGGCCGCAGGACGGGCAGGAGACGATCTCGAGCTTGCGCTCGCGCAGGTTCAGCGACTGCAGGATCTGCAGGCCGACCTTGACCTCCTCGACCGGCGGCGCGGACAGCGACACCCGGATCGTGTCGCCGATGCCCTTCGACAGCAGCGCGCCGAAGGCCACCGACGACTTGATCGTGCCCTGGAACGCCGGCCCGGCCTCGGTCACGCCGAGATGCAGCGGCCAGTCACCTTGCTCGGCCAGCAGCTCGTACGCGCGGACCATGATGACCGGGTCGTTGTGCTTCACGGAGATCTTGAAGTCGTGGAAGTCGTGCTCCTCGAACAGTGACGCCTCCCAGACGGCCGACTCGGCCAGCGCCTCCGGCGTCGCCTTGCCGTACTTCTGCAGCAGCCGCGGATCCAGCGAGCCGGCGTTCACGCCGATCCGCAGTGACGTCCCGTGGTCCTTCGCGGCCTGCGCGATCTCCTTCACCTGGTCGTCGAACTTGCGGATGTTGCCCGGGTTCACCCGGACCGCCGCACATCCCGCCTCGATCGCGGCGAAGACGTAGCTCGGCTGGAAGTGGATGTCGGCGATGACCGGGATCTGCGAGTGCTGGGCGATCTCCGCCAGTGCGTCGGCGTCCTCCTGCCGCGGACAGGCGACCCGGACGATGTCGCAGCCGGCCGCGGTCAGCTCCGCGATCTGCTGCAGCGTCGTGTTGACCTCGTGCGTCTTCGTGGTCGTCATCGACTGCACCGAGACCGGCGCGTCCCCACCCACCAGCACTTTGCCCACCTTGATCTGGCGGGTCTTGCGGCGCGGGGCAAGGGTCGGCGGCGGCAGCGCGGGCATGCCCAGGTTGATGCTCATGTGTCCTTAACCGTTGGGTGAGGGTCAGCCGTTGAAGAGACGGATCGGGTTGACGATGTCGGCGATGACGAGCAGGACGCCCATCACCACGATCACACTGGCCGCGACGTACGCGATCGGGAGCAGCTTGGCCACGTCGACGTACCCGGGGTCGGGCCGGCCGAACAGCTTGGCGAAGCCGCGCCGGATGCCCTCCCAGATCGCGCCGATCATGTGTCCGCCGTCCAGCGGTAGCAGCGGGATGAAGTTGAACAAGGCAAGGAACAGGTTCAGCGAGGCGAGCAGCGAGATCAGGAACGCGATCCGCGAGCCGGCCGTCAGCGACTGGTTGGACGCGATCTCGCCGGCCACCCGGCTGGCGCCGACGACGCTCATCGGGCTGTTCTCGTCGCGCTCGCCGCCGCCGATCGCCTTGGCTACGCCGACCAGCTTCTGCGGGAAGTTCCCGATCGCTTTCACGGTCGCCACGGTCAGCTCGCCCATCTTGCTGACCACGAACCCGAAGTCCTGCCGCTCGGTCTTCATCTCCGGCGAGACGCCGAGGAACCCGACCGAGACGATCTTGTCCGAGCCCGCCTCGTCGGGGACCTGGTTGACGATCGTGTGGGTCTGCAGCGTGGTCCGCTGACCGTTGCGCTCGACAACGATGGTGGCGGACTTGTCGGTGTTGGCCCGGATCAGCGGGGTCAGCTGGTCCCAGCTGGAGATCGCGGTGCCGTTGAACGCGACGATCTTGTCGCCGACCTGGAACCCGGCCTCCTTGGCCGGCGACACCTTGTCGGTGTCGACGCACTTGCGGTCGGTCGACGCCTGCGAGGCCGGGATCACACAGTCGGTGACCGTGGCCACGGTCGTCTGCGCGACGTTGGCGCCGTACAGCATGAACAGGCCGCCGAACAGCACGAACGCGATCACCACGTTGACCAGCGGCCCGGACGCCATCACGATCAGCTTCTTCCACCACACCTTCTGGTAGAACAGCCGGCCGTTGTCCTCGGGCGCGATCGTCTCGTAGTCCGCGGTACGGGCGTTCTCGACCATCGACTGGATCGGGCCGGTGTTGGCCTTGCGCACCTTGGTCGGGTCATCGCCCTTGGCGGGCGGCATCATGCCGATGATCCGGACGAACCCGCCGGCCGGGATCAGCTTCAGGCCGTACTCGGTCTCGCCGCGCTTGGTGGACCACACGGTCCGGCCGAAGCCGACGAAGAACTGCGACACCTTCATCCCGAAGGCCTTGGCGGGCAGCATGTGGCCCATTTCGTGCAGTGCGACCGAGATCAGGATGCCGGCCGCGAACAGCACGATGCCGAGGAGAGTGAGAAGCGCGGTCATGCCTTGGTGGTCTCCTGTACGCCGGTGAGTTCACGGGCCCGGGCACGGGCCCAGCCGTCCGCGGCCAGTACGTCGTCGATGGACAATTCCTCATACGAGGGTACGTCGTGTTCGGTCACTACCCGGGCCACGGTGTCGACGATCGCCAGGAACGGCAGCCGGCCGTCCCGGAACGCCTGGACACAGACCTCGTTCGCCGCGTTCAGCACGGCCGGGGCGGTGCCGCCGCGGGTCCCCGCCTCCCGGGCCAGCTGGACCGCCGGGAAGGCCTCGTCGTCGAGCGGCTCGAACTCCCAACTGCTCGCCGTGGTCCAGTCACAGGCCGGCGCCACGTCCGGAATCCGGTCGGGCCAGCCGAGCGCGAGCGCGATCGGCAACCGCATGTCGGGCGGCGACGCCTGGACCATGGTCGCGCCGTCCACGAACTCCACCATCGAGTGCACGATCGACTGCGGGTGCACGACCACCTCGATCCGGCTCATCGGCAGCCCGTACAGCAGGTGCGCCTCGATCACTTCGAGGCCCTTGTTCACGAGATTGGCCGAGTTGATCGTGATCACCGGACCCATGTCCCAGGTCGGGTGGTTCATCGCCTGCTCCGGGGTGACGTCGGCCATCTCGGCCCGCGACCGGCCCCGGAACGGACCGCCGCTCGCGGTCACCACCAGACGGCGTACCTCGTCGGCCGTTCCGCCGCGCAGGCACTGCGCGATCGCGCTGTGCTCGGAGTCGACCGGCACGATCTGCCCGGGCTTGACCCGGCGGGTGACCAGCGGGCCGCCGATCACCAGTGACTCCTTGTTGGCCAGTGCGAGCGTCGTCCCCGCGTCGAGCGCCGTGAGCGTCGGCTGCAGTCCGACCGAGCCGGTGATGCCGTTGAGGACCACGTCACACGGCATCGCCGCGAGCTCGCTGGACGCGTCCGGGCCGGTGATGATCTTCGGGATGCGGAACTCACCCTGCGCGTACCCCTGGCGCTGTGCCTCGGCGTAGAACGCGAGCTGCAGGTCCTGGGCGACCGTCGCCTTGGCCACCGCGACCACTTCGACCCCGAACTCCAGCGCCTGCGCGGCGAGCAGACCGACGTTGCTCCCGCCCGCCGAGAGCGCGACCACCCGGAATCGCTCGCGGTTGCGCCCGATCAACTCGAGCGCCTGGGTCCCCACAGAGCCGGTAGAGCCGAGGATGACAACGGATCGCGGATTCACCCGGCCATTGTCCCAGGTGAACACACAAGGTGACGAGGTGGTGGTTCTAGGAGAGGTACAGGAGGAGGGGGAAGTTGCCGAGGCGGATTTCGTCGCCGTCGCCCACGTGGATGCTGCGGACCGGTACGCCGTTGACGGTGGTGCCGTTGGTCGAGCCGAGGTCGCGGAGTTCGAAGGTGACCTGGTCGATCCGGAGCAACTCGGCGTGGTGCCGGCTCACCTGCGGGTGGTCCAGGATCAGGTCGCAGTCCGACGACCGGCCGATCAGCACCAGGTCGAGGATCGGCATCGCGTCCCCGTCCGGACCCACCAGCACCGGCTGCCGTGGTGCCGCCAGCGCAGCCTCGATCTCCGCCATACCCTCGGTGTGAATCGCCAGCGACAGGAGCAGGTCGTCACCACTCGCCAGGTGCAGGTTGTGCTGAGCGCCGTACCCGAGCAGCAGGTCCTCGGACTCGTCGATCACGACAGCGGACACGTGGTAGTACCCCGGAGGCAGCCGCGCGTACGTCGCACCGCCGAGCGACGTGGTCAACACCACAGCGTCGAACTCCGGGTGACTGACATCGGTGATGGTTACGAGCACCGGATCGTTCGCCGTGAGGTGTGCCTGCGCACCACCGTCGCCCGGAGTGAACTCGACAGTCAGTTGCGGCGCCGGCTCGGCCTGCTCCAACCCCGCCAACCGATCCACCGCCGGCACTGTGCCGGCCGGGATGAACAACGGCTCGTACTGGCCGTGCGCTCTGATCAGCACGTCCAACTGCGGCTGGACGGACCGGTCGCCACCGGACGCACGTGCCTTGCCGCGCGCCTCGAGGAACGCAGCCACCATGCCTTTGCCGAAGGTGAAGTTCACGTCTCCCACCACGGCCCTCACGAACCCACTGATCGGCTCCATCCGCACACCCCCAGCAACTCAGTATCGCGGAACCACCACTCCGGTACGGCGGTGTCCGGTGTGCCGCCGGTGGCATATCTTTAGGGCTTGTGTCTCCTGCCGCCACTCGCCACACCAAGACAGTGCTGATCATCGAGAACGATCCGGGCAGTGGTCCGGGCCGGTTGCTCGACTGGCTCGAGGGACGGGGGTTCTCACCCGTCGTCGTCCGTGCCTGGGACGGCGAGCCGATTCCCGCAGGCATCGACGGCCATGCCGCACTGATCCTGCTCGGCGGCGGAATGCTGCCCGACGCCGACGATGCCAAGCCGTGGCTGAAGGCCGAGCGGGAGTTGCTGCGGACCACCACTGAGCACGACCGTGCGCCGGTCCTCGGCATCTGCCTGGGCGCTCAGCTGATCGCGCACACCTTCGGCGGTGAGGTCCGCGGCAAGTACGGACTGCCCGAGAAGGGCGTCACCGAACTGAAGCTGCTGCCCGGCGCCGAGGACGACCCGCTGCTCACCGGTCTGCCGTCGACCGTCCGTGCGATTGAGAGCCACCAGGATCAGATCACCCGACTCCCGGCCGACGCCGTTCTGCTGATGTCCAGCGAGCGCTGCCCCCACCAGATGCTCCGCATCGGCCGCAGCTGGGGCGTCCAGTTCCACCCGGAGGTCGCCGCCGAGCGAGTACGGCGCTGGAACCCGGAAACCCTGCGCTCGTGGGGATTCGTGCCCGAGGAGGTCGTCGCCGGCGCCGAGCGGCACGAGGCCGAGCTGGACCAGACCTGGTCGACGGTCTTCGGCCGGTTCCTGGATCTTGCCGACTGACGTCCGGAGGGACCGGTAGCGGCGCTACCTTTGGGGGCATGAGTCTGGAGCAGCCGCCGCCCGGGCAACGGGCGTCCGACAACGATCGTGAGCGCGCCGCCGCCGTTGTCCAGGAAGCACACACCGACGGGCGGCTGGACTTCCAGGAGCTGGACGAGCGGCTGACCCAGGTCTACACGGCCAAGACCCAAGTGGAGTTGCGCAACGCGACAGCCGATCTCGTGCCGGTCGCACACGGCAGCGCCGCCGAGCTCACGCTCCGGGCGAAGCACAGCGCGCAGAAGCGTGAGGGCGCCTGGACCGTGCCGGAGCGGATGACGGCGATCGCGGAGCACTCCTCGGTGAAGCTCGACTTCACCGACGCGGTGGTGCACTGGAGCGTGATCCACGTCGACGCGCACGCCAAGCACAGCTCGGTCGTGATGGTGATTCCGGAAGGCTGGAGCGTCGACATCGACCAGGTCGACATGGTCCACAGCAGTGCGAAGAACAAGGCCGGTCCACCGAGGTCCGGCGGTGTACGCCTGCACGTGACCGGCCAGGCCCGCCACGGCAGCATCGTGATCCGCCACCCCCGCAAACGCCACTGGTGGTGGCCCTGGTACCGGAAGTGACGGCCGCCCCGTTCGAGCAGTCGTACGCCGGCATCCTGCGCACGCACGTCGGCGATCAGCGGATCATCACACCGGGCCCGCGTGCCGTGATCGTCGACGACACGGGCGACGTACTGCTGGTCCGCCGCAGCGACGACGACACCTGGGTGATGCCGGCCGGAGGGCTCGAGCTGGGCGAGTCGATCTGGGATGCGCTCGTCCGCGAGGTGTCGGAAGAGACCGGACTGATCGTGGAGTCGGCGACGCCGATCGCGCTGTACACGGGTCCGCAGTACTGGTTCACCAACGCCTACGGCGGGCAGCACCAGATGTTCACGGTCGTCTTCCGGGTCGACCGCTGGAGCGGGACGCTGACCACCGAGACCGACGAGACCCGGGACGCGCGGTTCTTTCCACGGTCCGGGCTGCCACCACTGCGATCCGTCTACCGGGAGACCTTGGCGGATCTCGACGCGTTCGACGGCACCTTGATCGTCAAGTGAGCATGTGGCTTTCCACACCACCGCGGTGCGGCGGCGACAGGTTAGCGTTCGGGTATGACCGTTTCGCTGGATCTCGTGGATGTCGACTCGTTGCTGACCGAGGAGGAGGTCGACGTCCGGGCGACGGCTCGGCGGTTCGCGGACGAGCGGTTGCGGCCGGCGTTGCCGGAGTGGTTCGAGACGGCGAGCATCCCGGCGCGGGAGCTGGCGAAGGAGCTGGGGGCGCTCGGGTTCCTCGGGATGCATCTGACCGGCTACGGGTGCGCCGGGGTCGGCCCCGTCGCGTATGGACTCGCCTGCCTGGAGATCGAGGCGGCGGACTCCGGGATGCGGTCGCTGGTGTCGGTGCAGGGGTCGCTGGCGATGTACGCGATCTGGAAGTACGGCAGTGACGAGCAGAAGGATGAATGGCTCCCCCGGATGTCGGCGGGCGAGGCGATCGGCTGCTTCGGCCTGACCGAGCCCGACTTCGGCTCGAACCCGGCCGGCATGCGTACGAACGCCCGCCGCGACGGAGACGACTGGGTGCTGAACGGTTCGAAGATGTGGATCACCAACGGCTCCGTGGCCGATGTCGCGGTGGTGTGGGCCCGGACCGACGACGGCGTACGCGGCTTCGTCGTACCGACCACGACTCCTGGCTTCTCCGCACCGGAGATCAAGCAGAAGATGTCGCTGCGGGCGTCGGTCACGTCGGAACTGGTGCTGGAAGACGTACGGCTGCCGGCGTCCGCGATGCTGCCCGAGGCACGCGGCCTGTCCGGGCCGCTCGGCTGCTTGAACGAGGCCCGCTTCGGCATCATCTTCGGCGCGATGGGCGCGGCCCGCGACTGCCTGGAGACGACGATCGCGTACGCCGGTGAGCGGATCGTGTTCGACAAGCCGCTGGCGGCGTACCAGCTGACCCAGGCCAAGCTCGCCGACATGGCGGTCGAGCTGAACAAGGGCATCCTGCTCGCCGTCCATCTCGGCCGGCTCAAGGAGAAGGGCACACTGCGCCCGGAGCAGGTCAGCGTCGGCAAGCTCAACAACGTCCGCGAGGCGATCGCGATCGCCCGCGAGTGCCGCACGATCCTGGCCGCGAACGGCATCAGCGGCGAGTACCCGATCATGCGGCACGCCAACAATCTCGAGTCCGTCCTCACCTACGAAGGCACCTCGGAGGTCCACCAGCTCGTCATCGGCCAGGCGCTGACCGGGCACGCCGCCTTCCGCTGACGCATGGTCGAGGGGCTGATCGGGTACCAGGAGTGAGATCAGCTACTCAACGTGACCGCTTCGGGAGGTCAGGAAGGAGCCGGTATGAGGATCGGGGCCGGAATCGCGCTCATCGCGGCGGGAGCCATCATCGCGTTCGCCGTGCGAGACACGTCCGACACTCTGAACCTCACCGCCCTGGGGATCATCATCATGCTCGGTGGCGCCGCCGGAATCTGGCTGTCGTACCGGCTGGCCAACCGGCGCCGGGGGCATGATGACGTCGTGGTGATCGACCCGGACGTCGAGAAGCAGTACAACACCACCCCGCCCGACCAGGTCGCCGACCATCCCATCGACGTCACCCCGACGCACCTGCGCGGGGATCACAAAGACTTGAGGAAGTAGTCACACTCGTCCGCGTGGGTGCGGACCACCGTGCCGTCGGCAGCCTGCTCGGTCCATTCGTCGACGACGGGCGGGCCTGACCACGGCCGATAGTCCAGGCGCTCGTACAGCCTGCGGGCCTTGGGGTTGTCGGCGCCGACGGCCAGGCCGATGGCGGGTTTGTTCCACTCCCCCGCGATCGCCTCGGCGACGCGGATGATCGCCGTACCGATGCCTTGGTTGTGGACGACGGCGCTGAGGGCGTTGATCTCGGCCGGATCCGCGTCGGCGCGGACCTCGGCGTACTTCGACTCCCTGAGCAGCATCGTCTGCCCGACGATCTCGCCGTCGCGGTGGGCCAGCAGGAACAGACCGTCGCCACCTTCCTGGATGTCCCAGCGGGCGCGGAGGTGGTGCTGCGCTGCCGGATACTCGGCGACGCCTGCGATCAGCTGTTCGACATCGGCGGGGGTCGCGGGTCTGATGTCCATTCGCAGACTTTAAGACTGATTGAAGGGTCGTCGCGACCGTAAATCATGGACAGGAATCGTGAGTTGCTGGAGCGGTTGTGGCCGACGGACGACCAGTTGGCGCTGTCGGCGGAGGCCGAACACGAGTTGCGCGCCGAGGACTACGTGCTGGAGATGCCGCAGTCCGGCGAGCGCATCGTCGGGCGGGACCGGATGCGGGCGATGCAGCAGGAATACCCTGCGCCACCGTCGATCCAGATCCTGCGCATCACCGGTGCGGGCGACCACTTCGTCGTACTGGGCCGCTCGGACTACAGCGGCGACATCTACTACGTCGCGAACGTCGTCGAGTTCAAGGACGGGCGGATCGCGCGCGAGACCCGGATCTACGGTTCGCCGTTCGATCCGCCGCAGTGGCGCGCGAAGTACGCCGAGTGACTACTTGGCGACCTCGGTGGCGCGGGATTCGCGGACGACGGTGACCCGGATCTGGCCCGGGTAGGTCAGCTCCTCCTCGACCTGCTTGGCGATGTCGCGCGCCATCACCTGCGCGGCGATGTCGTCGACCGCGTCCGGCAGCACCATCACGCGGATCTCCCGGCCGGCCTGCATCGCGAACACCTTCTCGACACCGTCGTGGTGCATCGCGATCTCCTCGAGCCGCTCGAGCCGCTGCACGTACGCCTCCAGCGACTCGCGCCGCGCACCCGGCCGGCCGCCACTAACCGCATCCGCGGCCTGGGTCAGTACGGCCTCGACGGTCCGCACCTCGACCTCGTTGTGGTGGGCCTCGATGCAGTGCACGACGTCGTCGTTCTCGCCGTACTTGCGGGCCAGCTCCGCACCCACGATCGCGTGACTGCCCTCGGACTCGTGCGTCAGCGCCTTGCCGATGTCGTGCAGGAACGCGCCGCGCTTGCACAGCTTGGGATCCAGCCCGAGTTCGGCCGCCATCATGCCGGCGATGTGCGCCGACTCGATCAGATGCTTCAGCACGTTCTGCCCGTACGACGTGCGGTACCGCAGCAGGCCCATCGTCCGGATCAGCTCGGGGTGCAGGTCGGTGATGCCGACCGCCGCCATCGCGTCCTCGGCCGCACGCTCACACAGCTCGGCAACCTCGCCGCGACTGCGCTCGTAGATCTCCTCGATCCGGCTCGGGTGGATCCGGCCGTCCAGCACCAGCGAATCCAGGGTCAGCCGCGCGGTCTCCCGGCGTACCGGATCGAAGCAGGACAGCAGCACGGCTTCAGGGGTGTCGTCGATGATCAGGTTGACGCCCGTGGTCTGCTCGAACGATCGGATGTTGCGACCCTCGCGGCCGATGATCCGGCCTTTCATGTCGTCGCTCGGCAGGTGCACCACCGAGACGACCGACTCGCTGGTCTGCTCCGACGCCAGCCGCTGCACCGCGCCGGTGATGATCTTGCGTGCCTTGGTCTCGCCCTCGTCCAAGGCCTGCCGCTCGATCTCACGGACGATCGAATGCGCGTGCCGCTTCGCCTCCGCCTCGATCGACGCGACCAGCTCCGCCTTCGCCTGCTCGGAGCTGAGGTTCGCGACGCCTTCCAGGATCCGGCGGCGTTCCTCCTCGAGGTTCCTGATCTCGGCCTTGCGCTGATCCAGCTCCGCGAGTTGCGCGGTCAGCTCGATCTGGCGTTCCTCGATCGAACGGTGCTGCTCGTCGAGCCGCTCCTCACGCTCGGTCAGCCGGTGGTCGCGACGCTCCATCTCCAGCCGCTGCTCGCGCAGGTCGTCCCGGATCGACTGGGCCTCGGTCTCGGCTTCCCGGCGTACGTCGGACGCGCGGTGCTCGGCCTCACGCCGTACCTCAGAGGCGCGGTCCTCCGCGGCGCGGCGGATCTCCTCGGCGCGTTTCTCGGCCGTCTCCGCGCGGGTCCGCAGTACGGCGGCCTCCTCCTCGGCCTGGCGGCGTACCAACTCCGCGGCGGACTTGGCGCCGGCGGCGATGGTGGCTGCCTCGAGTTGGGCGTTGGCGGCGGCCGCGGTGTTGTCGGCGGCCTTGCGGCGGGAGAGCGTGAAGCCGATCCAGGCCAGCAGGCCCGCGATCAGCAGTCCGATCAGGGTCAGCCCGACTGACGTCGCCGTCGGCATGGCCGCGAGTGACATCGGCTTCTCCCCTCGTCGAGTCACGCACCGGGCGGGACTGTGGCGTCGGTCGAAGGGATCCGCCTACGGTCGAGGAGACGGTACGGCTGAACGCACCACCGGGGTTTCCGGGGTGCGCGGTCCGTCCGTTGTGACGGTACTGCTCGCTGACGGTGCCGATTGTGACCGCTGCCGTCGCCGTTTCCGGGTGTGCGTCACCCAGGAACAGACTTCAGGCCGCTGTCACCGCCGGATCCGTCCGCCGCGGTGCCGTCCAATCGACGGCGTACGAGTCGCCGTCGTCATCCTTCAGCTCGGTCGAGCGTGGTTTCGTGTTTTCTCCGGCCGGTCAGCCGGTCATCAACCGACCCGCCGGTGCTATGTCCGCCACCGTCAGGTGGAGTGATCCCTTACTGATTCCGAGGCTAGGCGCGCCCCACCACCCGGTCAAGAAGGACACTCACACCCCACCCACCCAAACCACTCCCCCGACTGGTCTACTCCACATCTACGGTTGTGCTCGGGCCTCAACCAGCAACGAAGTCGCGAATCACCCCGACCGCGGTGACCAGGAACGCACCGACGGCGATCAGCACATTCAGCCGGTCGTACCTCGGCTGACTCGCCTTCGCAGTCACAGCGCGGCCCGGCTTCGGCTGCGGTTCGGCCCGCACGGCCACGAGACCGTCGAAGTCGTCCCGCGGCCACATGAGTCTCGGTAGGCCGACGTACCTCGGTCCGCGAACCAACCGGGGCAGACCGCGTTTGCTGCCGACGTGGTACTTGCAGGTCCCGATCAGTCCCCGGACCAGCCACTTGCACGGTTGATGCTTCCGGGTTTCGACCCTGCACATGGCCAGCTGCAGGAACACGACATAGACCAGCCACATCAGCGCGAGGTACAGAGCCGTCCGCCAGCTGTGGCTGTAGATCGCGAGCGCGGCGCAAGCCGCCAGGAGCCATCCCCACGAACGGAACTGCGCCGACCGACTCCCACCGCGCCGTCGCGTTCTGCCCATGCCATCCTCCCCAGGATGACACTCTAGGATTGCTCGACTACTCTCCGCATTGCTGTACGGCGGGTCGCCTTGACATCGAGTACTCCCGCGCAACGCATGCGGCAGTCGTCCTCGGGGGAGGACGACTGCCGGGTGGATTGAGTCAGGGGCGGGGGCCGGGGAGGTCGTTGGAGTCTTGGCCTGTGACGGTGCTGCCGGTTTGGGTGCCTTCGGGGGTTGAGCCGGCTGAGCTGGTCGGCTCGGCCGACGGGTCTGGCGCGTCGCCGCCGACTACGCCGCCGTCGACTGCTTCCTCGGTCGACTCGGCCGCATCACGGGCCGCCTCGCTGGTGTCGCTGCCTGCTTGGGTGGTGTCGCGGGGAGGCTCGGGGGCTTCGCCGGAGGTTGCGGGGTCGACGCCGCCGCCGGGCGACGGGACTCCGCCCGCCTCGCCTTCAGTGGTCTGTCCGTCGACGTAGTCGCCGACCTTCTTCTGCATGGCGTCGACCTTCTCCGCGTGTTTCCCGCCGGTGTGCTTGTCGATCAGGTCGCCGGCCTTCTCCGCACCGGCTTTGATCTTGTCCGGGTTCTGCTTGACGACGTTCCGGAGCCAGTTCTTCGCCTGTTCCTGGAAATCGCTCATTGCACCCTCCGCGGTGTCAGGGGCGGATCGACGAAAATCCCCAGCGTACGGGCCGGACCAAACACCGGCCCCACTTCGGATAACACACCGTCACACCGCAACCGTCAACGCCCCTCGCCGCCCACAGCCCCGCAGATTCCGCCCTTCACTCTCCGTCCGCACCGACTCCGGCGGCTAAGTCTTGCTCTTGCCGAGGTGCGCTTTCGCCACCAAGGGCGGTGCGTGGACCAGCCAACCGTCGAGGAGCGCCTCTCTCAGGACGGACTCCGGGACCTCATCCAACTGGATCAGTACGGCGGCATAACCATTGAAATGCGGGATCGTGAAGAACCCGTCGGCCGCACGAGCCGCCAGCACCGCTTCCTTCTCGCTGAGATCCTCCACCGTGACGGCCAGAATCGGCCCGTCCGGCGGGGCTTCGTCGCCGAAGCGTCGCAGATCCGCCTTACTGAAAGGCCGTTCCCAGGCGTACGCCTTGCCTCCGACAGCCCAGGTGCGATTGCCGTGCCTCGTCGTCTCCATGGTCTCGGGCAGTGCCGCGACCAGCCGCTCCACGTCCTCCAGGGTCGCCATAACCCTCAAGCTACAGCGTCGTTCAGGCCTCTACCGCACGATGGCGTGACCAGGCGATGGGGCGATCGCCTGGGCACGCCGGTTCGTCAGAGACGGTGGCGGGTGCCGCGTTCCTGGTGCGGAACCACCTGCGCGGCACCGGGGAAGGTCGGGGCCGGGAACTGCGCGGTCTCGTAGGTGGCCAGGTTCAGCCGGGAGCCCGTCTCCGGGAGGAGCGGGGGCTTCGCGGCGTGGTCCTGGCGGAAGACGGAGGTGAGGTCACCGAAGGTCTTGCGACGCCACTGGCTGATGTTGGTCTCGCGTACGCTGGTCAGCTTCTCCAGGAACTGCAGGACCGAGGTGTGGTCGAACTTCTGGCTGGTCACCCAGCCCCCGGCTGTCCACGGCGACACGATGATGCACGGCACCCGGAACCCGCCGCCGATCGGCAGGTCCAGGGCGTACTCGTCCGGCGTACCGGCCGGCGCGGTCGGGGGAACGACGTGGTCGAACAGGCCGTCGTTCTCGTCGTAGTTGAGGATGAAGACGGTCTTCTTCCAGACGTCCGGGTTGGCGGCGATCGCGGCGATCTTCGAGGCGACGAAGTCGGCGCCGGCGGCCGGCATCTCCTTCGGGTGCTCCGAGACGCCACCGGCCGTCATCAGCCAGGAAACCGTGGGCAGTTGGTCGTGCAGAGCGTCGTACTCGAACTGGCCGAGCGACGAGACCTTCATGCCCTTCTCGTACAGCGGCGTACCGGGGGCGGCATCCTGGAATTGCTGGAAGTGCGGCAGCATGTTGTAGCTGTTCAGGCCGACCTGGTCCTGGTACACCTTCCAGCCGACTCCCGCAGCCTCGAGGCGTTCGGCGTACGTCGTCCAGCGGTACGCGCCGTTCGGCAGGGAGTTCGAGGTGATCGGACCACCGAGCGTGCCGCCCGGGTCGACCATGCCGGTCTGCCAGTACAGGCGGTTCGGCCAGGTCGGGCCCTGCACCGAGCAGTGGTACTGGTCGCAGATCGTGAAGGCATCGGCGAGCGCGTACTGGAACGGGATGTCGTCGCGGGTGTAGTAGCCCATCACGTACGGCCCGTTGGCCTTGTCCGCGGTGCGGTGCGCGGGCAGCCAGTTGTCCATCTTGCCGCCGTTCCACGCCTGGTGCTGGACCGAGTACGCGTGGCTGGTGGACGGGATGGCCTGCGAGTTCGTCGAGTGGGTGTCGAGGTGGAACGGCAGCAGGTAGCCGTCCGGGTTCTCCGCGTCGGGCTGGTGGAACACGTTGCGTCCGGTGGACAGCTTGATCGCCTGCGGGTCGTCGAACCCGGCCACTCCGGACAGCGTGCCGAAGTAGTGGTCGAAGCTGCGGTTCTCCTGCATCAGCATCACGACGTGCTTGATGTCGCCGAGCCGGGCCGGCCGCGGCGGTGGGGTGGCCAGGGCCTTCTGCACGCTCGCGGGCATCAGGGCTGCGGCGGCACCAAGGCTGGCGGTCGCGGCGGCGCCGCCGAGGAAGCGGCGGCGGGTGAAGTCGGACATTGGGCGGAACCTCTCGAAGGTAGGCGGTGATTCCGTCAATGACCTTCCGCCTCGAAGGTGTCCGTCACCCGGCCCGTGCTCCAACGCCGCGGAACTAGTTTCCGAGCACAACCTTTTGCGGAGGTTAACTGATTAAGCACACGCCGAGCCCACCGTCACGTCCCGCCCCACGGTGGTAGAGGCCCGTCCCGCTGCGCGGTGGCAGTGGCTCGTCCCGCCTCACGGTGGTATTGGCTCGTCCCGCCTCATGGTGGTAGCAGAGGTTGGGACTGGCTTGGGTTGCGGTGGAATTAGTCGGGTTCCAGGCCGGAGGGGTCCAGGAGTGGGAGTTCTTCGTGGCTGGCGGCGAGCTCTTGTTTGATGACTGTCATCGCGAGGCCACCGGGGTAGCCCTTGCGGGCCAGCATTCCGAGCAGGCGGCGCATGGCGACCTGGCGGTCGAGCGAACGCATCGACGGGAGCTTGCGGCGAACCAGAGCGCGGGCGGTTTCTTCCTCCTGGTCCGGATCCAGTTCGTCCAGCGCGTCGCGCGCCAACTGATCGTCCACGCCCCGACGGCGGAGCTCCTGGGCCAGAGCTCGTTTGCCAAGCCCGCGACCGCGGTGCCGGGACTCGACCCACGCGTTCGCGAAGGCCGCGTCGTCGATCAACCCGACCTCGGTAAACCGATCCAGCACCTCCTCCGCCACGTCCTCCGGGATCTCCCGCTCGGCCAGCAGATCCGCCAACTCGGCCCGCGTCCGCGGCTGCCCGGTCAGCTTGTCCAGCAAAATCGTCCGCGCCACCGATTGCGGATCCTCCACCCCATCCAGCCCGGGATCCCCCGGCCCGTCGGGCTCATCCGCCGACCGCCGACTCCCCCGCCGACCCCCACCAAAACTCCGCCGAGCCACCGTCCGCCGCCCGCGAGTTCCACGTCCACCCGAGGACTCACCACCCGCCGATGCCTGCTTCGTCGTACGCCGAGCTGGGCCAGTGTCCAGCGACTCCTCCACAGGAACCGCGCGACCCCGACCTGCGCCCGCTTCCAGCGCGTCGTCCAAAGGAACCGCGCGACCCCGACCTCGGCCCGCGTCCAGCGGATCCTCCGCGCCAACCGCTCGACCCCGAGCTGGGCTCGTGTCCAGCGGGTCCTCCGCGTGAACCGCGCGACCCCGACCTCGACTCGTGTCCAGCGGGTCCTCCGCGTGAACCGCTCGACCCCGACCTCGGCCCGCGTCCAGCGGGTCCTCCGCGTGAACCGTTCGACCTCGAACTGGGCTCCGGTCCGTCGGGTCTGTCCCGGGGAGCGTCGGGTCGGGCGCGGGAACCGTTCGACGTCGGGCTGGGCTCGCGTTCAGCCGGTCCGCCGCAGGAACAGCCGGGTCGCTCGACCGATCGATCGACTCCACACCTGATGCAATCGCCTCCGCGGAGCTTGCGGACCTGTGTTCGCCTGATGTCTGAGTGATAGGTGATTGCTCGCCGGCAGGCTGGCTGGTAGTGGCTGCCGTACCTCGACGCAGCTCGGGGCTGGCCGGGTTATCAGCAGCAGAACCATCTGAGTCGCCCCACGGATCGGCCGCAGCCGGGCTCTGATCTCGCGCAGGATTGCGCCCCGGCTGATCGTTGCCTGACGCCCCGGTCGCTACCTCAAACCGGTCAAATCCAGGATCGCGATTGGTCGTGTCTCGCGCCGGGCTCGGCTCCGGGGTGTCGGCGGCAAACGCTCGTGCTTCCGCCTGCCGGTCAGCGCTCCTCGCCTCGGATGCTCGTACGGCCCTGTCATCCAGATCGCCCCACGGGTCGACAGGCTTCGGATCCGAGCCACGTCTCGAGGTGTTCCGGGGCCGGCGGCGCTGACTTGAGGTTTGAGCGCTCCCGTCCGCCGGTTCCTCAGTGCTGCTCGGGGACGCTTCGGAGTCTGCCCACGGGTCATCGGCCCCGGCGGTTCGCCTGATCCTGCCTGCGCGAGGCCGGGCTGACGTCGGGTCCAACGGATCGTCATCCGCGAACGGATCCGACCACGACTCGGCGCGATTGGCACCAGAGCCGCGATCACGGCCCGCACTGCGAGAGGCTCGCTGATCCGAACGGCGCTCGGTAGACCGACGACCAGCCCGGGATGCGTCTCCGGACGGTTCGTTGCCTTCGCCGGATCCTGCCGAAGCACCACCGGCTGCTGCTGGGCCGCGGGCGAGGAGGTGTCGGGCTAGGGCCAGGCGGTCGGCGTGTGGGAGAGACAGCGCCGCGGGGGCAGCGTTGTCGGCAGTGGTCTGCCGAGGAGCGCTGCCACCCGCGGTGGGGTGATCAGAAGTCGACATCGACCTCGGCCGTGGCGGCCGCGTCGGCCGGTGCGTCCAGCGTCGGGCCGATGCCCATCTTCTCCTTGATCTTCTTCTCCAGCTCGTTGGCCAGATCGGGGTTGTCGCGCAGGAAGTTCCGCGCGTTCTCCCGCCCCTGACCGAGCTGGTCGCTCTCGTAGGTGAACCAGGCACCGGCCTTGCGGACGAAGCCCTGATCCACACCGAGGTCGAGCAGGCTGCCCTCGCGGCTGATGCCCTGGCCGTAGATGATGTCGAACTCGGCCTGCTTGAACGGCGGGGCCACCTTGTTCTTCACGACCTTGACGCGGGTCCGGTTACCGACGACGTCGGTGCCGTCCTTCAGCGACTCGATCCGGCGCACGTCCAGCCGCACCGACGCGTAGAACTTCAGCGCCTTACCACCGGTCGTCGTCTCCGGGGAGCCGAACATGACGCCGATCTTCTCGCGCAGCTGGTTGATGAAGATCGCGGTCGTGTTCGTCCCGCTGACCGCACCGGTCATCTTCCGCAGCGCCTGGCTCATCAGCCGGGCCTGCAGACCGACGTGGCTGTCACCCATCTCACCCTCGATCTCGGCCCGCGGCACCAGCGCGGCCACCGAGTCGATCACGACGATGTCGATCGCGCCGGAGCGGACCAGCATGTCGGCGATCTCCAGCGCCTGCTCACCGGAGTCGGGCTGCGAGACCAGCAGCGCGTCGGTGTCGACGCCCAGCTTCCGCGCGTACTCCGGGTCGAGGGCATGCTCCGCGTCGATGAAGGCCGCGATCCCGCCGGCGCGCTGAGCGTTCGCGACCGCGTGCAGGGCGACCGTCGTCTTACCGGAGGATTCCGGACCGTAGATCTCCACCACGCGACCGCGCGGCAGCCCGCCGATCCCGAGCGCGATGTCGAGCGCGATCGACCCGGTGGGGATGACCTCGATCGGCGGCCTGTTCTGCTCCCCGAGGCGCATCACCGAACCCTTGCCGCACTGCCGCTCGATCTGCGTCAGCGCAGTCGCGAGCGCCTTCTCGCGATCGCTCGCCGCGCGCTCCGCACTCGCCGTTGCACCAGCCATGTGACTGCCACCTGACCCATCTCATAATCGGGGCCGCTTCCCAGCCGCCCGGAGGACTTCTCGTGTCGCCAGAGAAGATATCCATCACGTCGGACAGTTTTCGCCGCCACTTCGAATCTGTGGACAACTTCGGCCGTCCGGCGCACCTTCAGGGACCAAGCTATCCCGAACACCTGTTCGAATCGCAACTGACACGCCGAAGTCTGCCCGGGCAACCATCCTGGACCGCCCACTCCCTACTCTTGCGGGCGTGGCAGACCGTCCCGACGTCCCCGACGCAGCCGTCGTCCTGGCCCTCAGCCGGGTCGAGTTCGGCATCGACTCCGTGCTCGACGCGCTCCGCACCCAGGACCCGTTCGGCATCCGCAGCATCCTGGTCGAGTACTCCGCGCAGGAGCGCCCCAACCTGGCCGAGAAGGCCCTCATCCTGGCCATCGACCGGCTGTTGAAGATGAAGGTGCCCGGTCACACCGAGTGGCCGACGCTGCCGTTGGCAGATCGCTGCGACTGGTGGGTAGAGCGCCTCGGCGGGTTCGCCGCGATCGTCGCGGGCCTCCCCCGGATCGGCGGCGCGGCCGCGGACCGGCTCCCGGTCAAGGACACGCTCGGTGCGGCCGTCCAGGCCATGGTCATCGGTGCGGTCTGCCGCGAGTACGGCGTCGAAGCGCATGCCGACCGTACGGCGGTGATCGCACGCGTACTCACCGACCGGCCCATCACGCCGGACGACGTCCTCGAGTACGACGACCCGACGTCAGCCGGCCAGGACGTCGCCAAGCAGTTGGGATTCGGCGATGAGTCCGAGGAAGCCGGCCTGCGCAAGGGCGTCCGCCTGGTGTGGCGGATCAGCAAGCTGTTCGGCGGGCTCGGCGACGTGTTCGAGGAGCGCCCCCGCGGCAGCATCGGGGCCCGATTCGTCGGCAAGCTGCCGGTGGTCGGGATGGTCGGTGGGTTCTTCGACGAGCGCCTGGCCATCCGCAAGGCGGCGTACCGGGCTGCGGACCTCCTCACCACCAGCGCGTTCCGGGTCAAGCCGGTCTGAGCCCAGGACTGGGGGTACGGACGTCGGCCTGGGATGATCTCGGCATGACTGGGATCGTCATCGTGCGTCCGGACGACAGCTGGCCCGCGCAGTACGAGAAGACCGCTCGGGTGGTGAGCGAACTGCTGGGCGAGACCGCACAGCGGATCGATCACATCGGATCGACGTCCGTACCGGGACTGCCCGCCAAGGACATCATCGACATGCAGGTGACCGTCGGGACGGAACCAGAGCTCGACGACGTGGTGGAACGCATGGCCGCCGCGGACTGGGAGGTCCGCCCACCGAAACGCGACCACCCGGTGCCTGGCCTCCCGGCCGACGACCTGCAATGGGTCAAGCGACTACTGGTGGAGCCGATGTACCGGCGGCGCGTGAACCTGCACATCCGCGTCGCTGGTCGAGCCAACCAGCGCTATGCGCTGCTGTTCCGGGACTACCTCCGCAACCACCCGGACACCGCTCGCGCCTATGGGGAGTTCAAGGTGCGCGCGGCTGCGTTGCCGATCGAGTCGACGGCGGAGTACTCCGATCTGAAGGACCCGGTCTGCGATCTCATCTACCTGCCTGCCGAGGAGTGGGCCGCCCGTACCGGCTGGACTGCCTGAAACACAGGGTGAGGGGAGTACTACTCCGGGGTCGTTGACCCTGTCGCGGTGCAGCCACCACGCTGGATTCGGGGGGTACGTGGCGTCCCTCCGTAGGGGGCGTGGTTCGGGTGGGCGGAGTGGGTCGGCTGGCGGCGTTGCCGTGCGGCAAGGTGTCGAAGTGGATCGTGCTGGGACTGTGGATCGTGGCCATGGCCGCGGCGTTCAGTCCGGCCGGCAAGCTGACGGGCGCTCAGGAGAACGACGCCGTCTCGTGGCTGCCGGGCAAGGCGGAGTCCACCGAGGTCCTGAAGGCGACGCAGCAGTTCTCGTCGCCGGATGAGATCCCGGCAGTGCTCGTGTACGAGCGATCGTCCGGTATCACTGCGGCCGATCGGCAAGCGGTCACGCAACACCTGGCGCAGTTCGCGCAACTCGAGAACGTCGACCGCGAGGTGGTCGGGCCGCTGCCGTCCGAAGACGGCAAGGCCCTGCAGGTCCTCGTACCGATCAACGCGGGCAGCGGAGGCTGGGAGACGATCGGCGCACGCGCGGACGACATCAGACGCGTTGCCGCGGACCGGCCGGACGGTCTGTCGTTCCACCTCACCGGACCAGGCGGATTCGCCGCTGATTCGCAGGAGGCGTTCGCCGGTATCGACGGCAAACTCCTGTACTCCGCCGCGGCTGTGGTGATCATCATCCTGCTGCTGACCTATCGCAGTCCGGTGCTCTGGTTGCTGCCACTGGTGTCGGCAGGTGTCGCACTCTTCGCAGCGCAGGCTGTCGTCTACTACCTCGCCACCAAGGCGGATCTGACCGTCAACGCCCAGAGTGCAGGCATTCTGACCGTTCTGGTGTTCGGCGCTGGGACGGACTATGCCTTGTTGCTGGTCGCCCGCTATCGGGAAGAGCTCCGAAGGCACGAGGACCGGCACGAGGCCATGGCCTTTGCTATGCACCGCGCAGGCCCGGCAATCGTCGCCTCCGGCTCAACCGTGGTGGCGGGCATGCTCTGTCTGCTCTTCGCGTCGATGAACTCGACCCGTGGCCTTGGACCGGTCGCAGCGGTCGGCATCGTCGTCGCACTACTCGCCATGCTGACTCTGCTACCCGCTCTGCTCGTCATCTGCGGCCGCTGGGTGTTCTGGCCGCTCCGTCCGACGTACGGCTCGGACGACCACACCGAGAACAGTGTCTGGGGTCGCATCGGACGGCGAATCGCCGTACGTCCGCGGCTGACCTGGATCACGACGTCCGTTGTCCTGGGGATCGCAGCCCTCGGCATCTTCCGCCTGGACCCGACCGGCCTGTCCAACGAGGAGTCGTTCGTCGGTACGCCGGACTCCGTGGTCGGCGAGAGAATCCTGGCCACCCACTTCCCAGCCGGTGCGGGCAACCCGCTGGTCGTGGTCAGCAACGAGGCCCAGGCAGAAGAGGTCCGTACGGCGATGGCCTCGACGCAAGGCATCGCGTCGGTGGCCGAACCGCAGACGGCCGATGGGTTGGCCTACCTCGAGGCCACCATGACGGACGCGGTGGACAGTCAGGCCGCGAAGGACACCGTGGATCGCGTCCGCGACGCCGTGCACGCAGTACCGGGTGCCGACGCGCGTGCCGGGGGTGGCGCGGCGATTCTGCTCGACACCCAGCGGGCGGCCGATCAGGACAACAAGGTGATCATCCCGATCGTGCTCCTGGTGGTGTTCCTCATCCTCGCCCTGCTGCTGCGGGCGCTGCTCGCACCGGTGTTGCTGGTGGCAACGGTCGTGCTGTCGTTCGGCGCGGCGCTGGGGATCAGCGCGCTGGTGTTCGACGCGCTCGGGTTCGAGGGGGCGGACACGTCGCTGCCGTTGTTCGTCTTCGTCTTCTTGGTTGCCCTGGGCATCGACTACAACATCTTCCTGATGACGCGCGTGCACGAGGAGTCGAAAGTGCACGGCACCCGGCGTGGTGCGCTGATCGGCGTCGCCGCGACCGGAGGGGTGATCACGTCGGCCGGACTGGTGCTGGCGGGGACGTTCGCGGTGCTGGCGACACTCCCGGTGGTGGCGTTCGCCGAGATCGGCATCGCGGTCGCGCTCGGCGTCCTGCTCGACACCATCATTGTCCGCTCGGTGCTGGTCACCGCGCTCAACCTGGACGTCGGCCGGCACCTGTGGTGGCCGAGCAAGCTGGCGCATCAGCGCGATCCGGAACCTGCCGACGAACTGCCTGAGCCGGAGCCCGAGCTGTCCAGCACCTGACCGTCAGCGTTCGCTGGGCGGCAACTGCAGGTGGGCCCAGACGGCACGCCAGACCGTCTTGGCGTGCTCGCCGTCGGCCAGCGCCTCGACGACCGTCCGGCCGCCGAGGTCGCGGACGACCTGCGTCTCGGCCCAAGTCCGTGCGTACGCGGGACCGAGATGCTGGTCCATCCGCGCCCAGAACTCCGTCAGTCTCATGCCTGCCCGTCGTCGTCCTTCGGTGGCTGTCCCCAACCACCCTGTGAGCCGTCCTGCGGTCCAGGCCGGCCCGGCGGAGGCGGCGGCACCGGCCGCTGTCCTGGACCGGGCTGTCCCTGACCAGGCTGTCCTGGAGCGGGCTGTCCCGGACCAGGTTGCTGCCCCGGAGCGGGTTGCTGGCCCTGGCCGGGCTGCTGCCCCCAGCTGCCCTGCCCCTGCTGCGGCGGCTGTCCCTGCTGACCCCACTGCCCCTGCTGAGGTTGTCCAGGGTACTGCGGCTGCCCGGGCTGCCCCGGGTACGGCGTCTGCCCCGGCTGTCCCTGACCCGGTTGCCCCGGATACTGCCCCGGTTGGCCGCCGTACTGGCCGCCGGGCGGGTAGCCGCCCTGCCCGCCGTACCCAGGCTGACCCGGGTACTGCCCCGGCTGCCCGCCGTACTGCGGGCCCCACTGTCCCTGCTGCGGTTGGCCCGGATACTGCCCTGGGTACTGCGCGTACGCCTGTTGTCTCCTGCGACCACGCAGCACGAAGAACACCACCGCCGCAGCGGCCAGCAACAGCAGCACAGCGATCACGATGATCAACCAGAGCGGGAAGGTGCTGCCCGCCTCCGAAATCAGCGACACCTTGCCGAGCTTGTCCAGGCTGTCGTACGTCGCCGTCCGGCCGCTGATCGACGCACCGTCGTCGTGCTCGAGGATCCTGCCCGGCATCGTGATCTTGAAGTTCACCGACGGCTGCGTGCCGGACGGGACCTGACCGAGATCGGACTCCTTCACCGAGACGATGATCCGGTTGCCCTCCTTGCGGAAGCCGACGCCCTCACCGGTCGACGTGCCCATCTTCTCGAACGGAACACTGTCGAACTGGCAGGTGGAACCGACGTACTGATCGTCCTCGAACGGCTTGCAGCTGACACCGTCGGTGGTCAGCTCCTTGATGGCGTCCTCGACGCGGCTGCGGATCTTCTCCAGCGACTGACCGCTGGACTCCACCAGCTGCTTGTCGACGCCCATCTCCATCGTGCCCGAGACCGTCTCGTTCGAGCTGACCTTGAGGTCGGCGTCGAGCTTCACGCATCCGGTGAGCGCGACCAGGCACGCCACGACGACAAGCGCTGCACGTACGCGGTTGATCATGCCCACGATCATTCCAGACGGTGCGGACATCGCCCTCGGTCCGGGGCGATCCGGGCGGGCGTGAAACTGTCGGCGGTACCCGGCAAGATGGCGACGTGACGAAAACCAGCGCGTTGAGCCGGTTCTCGCCCGCGACCCGGGCGTGGTTCGGCGACGTCTTCGAGGCGGCCACCCCGGCCCAGCTCGAGGCGTGGGACGCCATCACCGCTGGCCGGGATGCGCTGGTGGTCGCCCCGACGGGTTCGGGCAAGACCCTTGCCGCTTTCCTGTGGGCTCTGGACCGCCTGGCCACGACTCCCCCGCCGGACGACCCGAAGCTGCGGTGCCGGGTGCTCTACGTGTCGCCGCTGAAGGCCCTCGCGGTCGACGTCGAGCGCAACCTGCGCGCCCCGCTGATCGGGATCCGGGAGACGGCGCGGCGGCTCGGTGAGGCGCCGCTCGACATCGAGGTCGCGGTGCGCTCGGGAGACACGCCGGCCGGCGAGCGACGCCGCTTCGCCACCAGGCCGTCCGACGTACTGATCACCACGCCGGAATCGCTCTTCCTCTTGCTGACGTCGCAGGGACGCGAGTCGCTGCGCGGCGTGGAGACCGTGATCATCGACGAGGTGCATGCGGTCGCCGGGACGAAGCGCGGCGCACACCTGGCGCTCACTCTGGAGCGGCTGGACTCGCTGCTGCCCAAACCCGCGCAACGCATCGGCTTGTCGGCGACCGTGCGACCGGTCGACGAGGTGGCGCGCTTCCTCGGCGGCGAGCGGCCGGTGACCGTCGTCCAGCCCAAGTTCGCCAAACAGTGGGACCTGAGTGTCGTCGTGCCGGTCGAGGACATGGCCGAGCTGGCGAGCACCGAGCTGGAGACGTCCGGATCGGCCGCCGGTCCGCCGCAGCACGCATCGATCTGGCCGCATGTCGAGGAGCAGGTTTTCGACCTGATCGCGCAGCACAACTCCACGATCGTCTTCGCCAACTCACGCCGCCTGGCCGAGCGACTCACCGCCAGGCTGAACGAGATCGCCGCCGAGCGAGCCGAGCTGGAGCTTGCCGAAGCCGGTTCGCCGGCGCAGGTGATGGCTCAGTCGGGTGCCTCGCTCGCCGCTCCGCCGCTGGTCGCGCGGGCGCACCACGGTTCGGTCAGCAAGGAGCAGCGACAGCTGATCGAGGCTGATCTGAAGTCGGGGCGGCTGCCGTGTGTGGTCGCGACGAGCAGTCTCGAGCTCGGCATCGACATGGGCGCGGTCGATCTGGTGGTCCAGGTCGAGGCGCCGCCGTCGGTGGCCAGCGGGCTGCAGCGGGTCGGCCGTGCCGGTCACCAGGTGGGTGCGGTGTCGCGCGGAGTGCTGTTCCCCAAGTTCCGCGGCGACCTGATCGACACGGCTGTCGTCGTGCAGCGGATGCGGGACGGGCTGATCGAGAGCCTGCACATCCCGGCCAATCCGCTCGACGTACTGGCGCAGCAGATCGTCTCGATCGTCGCGCTGGACACGATCGACGCCGACGAGCTCTTTGCTTTGGTACGACGCTGTGCCCCGTTCGCGACGCTGCCACGATCGGCGTACGACGGAGTGCTCGACATGTTGTCGGGCCGGTATCCGTCGGACGAGTTCGCCGAGCTGCGACCGCGGATCGTGTTCGACCGGGTCAGCGGCGAGATCTCGGGGCGGCCGGGCGCGCAGCGGCTGGCCGTGACCAGCGGTGGGACGATCCCCGATCGCGGGTTGTTCGGTGTCTTCCTGGTCGGCGAAACCACCAACCATCGGGTCGGCGAGCTGGACGAGGAGATGGTGTACGAGTCGCGGGTGGGCGACGTGTTCACCCTAGGTGCGTCGAGCTGGCGGATCGAGGACATCACGCACGACCGGGTGCTGGTCTCCCCTGCACCCGGACAGCCCGGGCGGTTGCCGTTCTGGAAGGGTGACGCGGTCGGCCGTCCGGCCGAGCTGGGCGAGGCGACCGGTGCGTTCATCCGGAAGATGGCCTCCCTCCCGGCGGGCAAAGCGGTCGAGCGTGCGCGAGCGGCCGGCTTGGACGAGTACGCGGCGAACAACCTGGTCTCGTACCTCGCCGAGCAGCGGGACGCGACGAGCCGGGTGCCCGACGACGTGACCGTGGTCGTCGAGCGGTTCCGCGATGAGCTGGGTGACTGGCGAGTCTGCGTGCATTCGCCGTACGGCGGTCAGGTGCACGGGCCGTGGGCGCTGGCGATCGCGGCGAGACTGCGCGAGCGCTACGGGATGGATGCCCAGTCGGTGTCGGGGGACGACGGGATCGTGCTGCGGTTGCCGGAGACGGACGAGGCGCCCCCGGGTGCGGAGCTCGTGCTGTTCGACCCGGCAGAGATCGAGGATCTTGTCACCGGAGAGGTCGGCGGGTCGGCGCTGTTCTCTGCACGGTTCCGGGAGTGCGCTGCGCGGGCGTTGCTGCTGCCCCGGCGGAATCCTGGGCGGCGTTCGCCCCTGTGGCAGCAGCGCCAGCGGTCTGCGCAGCTCCTGAGTGTGGCGAGTAAGTACGGCTCGTTCCCGATCGTGCTGGAGACGTTGCGCGAGGTGCTGCAGGACGTCTACGACCTGCCGGCGCTGAAGGAGCTGCTGACGGGGATCAGCGAGCGGCGGATCTCGGTGGTCGAGGTAGAGACGTCCGAGGCCTCACCGTTCGCGAAGTCCTTGCTGTTCGGCTACGTCGGCGCCTTTATGTACGAGGGCGACACGCCGCTCGCGGAGAAGCGTGCGGCCGCGCTCGCGCTGGATCAGAGCCTGCTGGCGGAGCTCCTCGGGCGGACCGAGCTGCGCGAGTTGCTCGACGCCGAGGTGGTTCTGCGGACCGAGGCCGAGCTGCAGCGGCTCGCCGAGGATCGCCGCGCCCGCGATGGCGAAGGGTTGTTCGACGTACTGCGGATGGTCGGTCCGCTCTCGTTGTCCGAGGCGTCGCAGCGGTGCGTGGAGGGTGCTGATGCGGAGTCCTGGCTGACCGAGCTCGCGGCCGCTCGCCGGGTGGTGCGGGTCCGGATCGCCGGCGAGCACCGGTGGGCCGTGGTCGAGGATGTCGCACGTTTGCGCGACGCGCTGGGCGTACCGCTGCCACCAGGGGTTGCCGAGGCACATGCCGAGCCGGTCGCCGATCCGCTCGGCGATCTGGTGTCGCGGTACGCGCGGACGCACGGGCCGTTCCGGGCGATCGACCTTGCGACGCATCTGGGCATCGGTGTCGCCGTCGTCACCGACGCGTTGCGTCGGCTAGGTGCCGCGGGGCGCGTGGTCGAGGGCGAGTTCCTGCCCGGGGGCATCGCGCTGGAGTGGTGCGACAGCGAGGTGCTGCGCCTGCTCCGGCGGAGGTCACTGGCGGCACTCCGCAAGGAGGTCGAGCCGGTCGATCCGTCGGCGCTCGCGCGCTTCCTGCCTGCTTGGCAAGGCATCACCAGTAGCCGCGGGCGCGGGTACGACGTACTCCTCGGAGCAGTCGAGCAGTTGGCGGGATGCGCCGTGCCGGCATCGGCGCTGGAGTCGATCGTGCTGCCGTCGCGGGTGCCCGGGTATCAGCCGTCGATGCTGGATGAGCTGACGGCGACTGGCGAGGTCGTGTGGGCGGGTTCGGGCTCGCTGCCGGGAACTGACGGGTGGGTGTCGCTGCATCTCGCGGACAACTGCGACTTGACGCTGCCCGATCCGGATCCGTCGTTCGAGCCCGGGGAGACCCATCAGGCAGTGCTGGACGCGTTGTCGGGTGGCGGTGCGTTCTTCTTCCGTCAGTTGAGTGATGTCGTCGGCGCAGCCTCGGGTGTGGTGGACGATCAGACGCTGGTCGGCGTGTTGTGGGATCTCGTTTGGGCCGGACATCTGACGAACGACACGCTCGCACCGGTGCGATCACTGGTCGGCGGAGGTCGCGGCAGTCATCGGACCCGTCGTACGACGCCTCGTGCCCGGCCGGGTCGTCCGATCCGGCCCGGCCGCCCAGCCATGCCGGCGCGCAGTGGCCCTCCGACCGCTGGCGGGCGCTGGTCGCTGCTGCCGGAGCGGAGTGAGGATGCGACCCGGCGGGCCCATGCCGCGGCGGAAACGCTGCTCGATCGGTACGGGATCGTCACGCGTGGATCAGTGATCACCGAGCGGACGCCGGGCGGGTTCGCGGCGGTCTACAAGGTGCTGAGCGCGTTCGAGGAGTCCGGGCGATGCCGTCGCGGGTACTTCGTCGCCGGCCTCGGTGCGGCGCAGTTCGCGCTGCCCGGCGCAGTCGACCGGCTGCGTGCGATGGCTGAGCTCCCTGGCACGGCCCCGAGCGCCGACATCCGATCTATCCGAGTTGGTGCGGGCCGCAACCGCCGAGATGACGAGTTGTCGGCACGGGCCGTCGTACTGGCGGCCTCCGACCCGGCGAACCCTTACGGCGCGGCACTGCCTTGGCCGGAGCGCGAGAGTGCGAGCGGGCATCGACCGGGGCGGAAGGCCGGTGCGTTGGTCGTGATGGTCGATGGACAGCTGATCGTGTACGTCGAGCGCGGTGGGCGGACGGTGCTGAGCTTCGCCGAAGACCCCGATCTGCTGCAGCCGGCTGTTGACGCACTCGCGCTCTCGATCCGCGACGGCCAGCTCGGGAAGCTGAGTGTGGAGACAGCCGACGGCGAGCAGGTCCGGCATACCGCGTTCGGCGACGCTCTGGCCAAGGCCGGCTTCCATGCGACGCCGCGGGGCCTGCGGCTACGGGCCTGAGCCATGCCCGAGGGAGACACCGTGTGGCGGGCGTGCAAGCGGCTGCACCAGGCGCTCAGCGGGCAGGAGCTGACGGCGACAGACTTCCGCGTGCCTACGCTGGCGACGACCGATCTGAGCGGCCGGACCATGCTCGAGGTCATTGCGCGCGGCAAGCACCTGCTGATGCGTGTCTCCGGCGGGGTGACGATCCACAGCCACTTCCGGATGGACGGGACCTGGCATCTGTACCGGCCTGGCGAGCGTTGGCATGGCGGGCCGGACCACCAGATCCGCGCCGTGCTGGAGACCGCGGCGTGGAAGGCCGTCGGCTACCGCCTGCCGGTCCTCGAGTTGGTGGCGACGGACGCCGAAGACACCGTGGTCGGCCACCTCGGGCCGGACCTGCTGTCTCCTTCGTTCGACCGCGACCAGGCGATCGCGAACCTGGAGGCCGATCCCGCACGGACCATCAGCGAGGCACTCCTGGACCAGCGGAACCTGGCCGGAATCGGGAACTTCTACCGCAGCGAGGTCTGCTTCCTGCTCGGTCTCGACCCCTGGAGACCAGTCTCGGACGTCGACATCCCCGCCGCCGTCGACCTGAGCCGGCGGCTGATGAAAGCCAACCTGCGCAACGGCACCCAGGTGAGTACCGGCATCGACCGGCCCGGCCAGCGGTCTTGGGTGCACGAGCGCGCCGGCAAACAGTGCAGGCGCTGCGGCACGACGATTCGGACGGCGTCGATCGGCGAACCGACCCGCGAGCGGGTCAGCTACTGGTGTCCGGTGTGCCAGCCCGGCGCGCCGGACGGTGAGCCCGCGAACTGACCTGTGGACAACCCCGGCGACAGGCCGGAACACGGATATCTTCTCCGGCGTATCGAACATCTGTTCGAACGAGAGGAGAAGGTGATGTGCGACCGGTGCGGTGGTTTGACCGACGAGCAGTACTCGCGGCAATTGGTCCAGAACATCCAGACCTACGGCTGGACGATGCAGTACGTCGATGGCGACGGCGACCGCAATCCAGGGTTCGGCTACTCACTCGGGCTCAGCCTGCACGATCATCCGGAGATCATCGTCTTCGACGCCGATCCACGGTGGGCCTATCTGAGCGTGAAGCCGCTCGCCTGGGCGGTGCTGGGTGGCGCGGCGTTCGACGAGGGTGACGACCTGTCGGAGTACTTCCCGCCGCCGGAGCAGGCCGAGTTGCTGCGGTTCCCCGACTCGGCGACACATCTGTTCACTGCGAACAGCATGTTCAGGGAGCCCGGCGCCGGCCCGATACCGGCTTTGCAGCTGATCTGGCCGACCAGGACCGGCCTGATCCAGCCGGTCGCTCCCGGACGGAGCGTGTGATGACGTGCCTGAGTGTGGTGTCAGGCGGCGGAGGCAACGACCTCGGGCTCGATGGTCGGATGCGTCAGGACCAGGGCCTCTTCGCGGGCCAGGTCCTCGCTGACCTCGGCAAACACCGTCGACAGCGGGACCTCGAGCGCCATGCAGATTGCCGCGAGCAACTCGCTGGAGGCTTCCTTCTGGCCGCGCTCCACCTCGGACAGGTAGCCGAGACTGACGCGCGCGTCGGCGGATACCTCGCGGAGAGTGCGCCCCTGGCGCAGCCGCTTACGCCGCAGTACGTCGCCCAGCAGGCCACGAACCAGCACCATGAGCTTTCTCCCTTCCGCCTGTCCGGTCGTCTCTACCCGCACGGTAGCTCGACCGTAGGAACCAACGGTACCCGTTGCTGGGTCACTACTCGTCGCAATGTCCAGCTTCGGTGCGCCGTGCCAGTCTGCCTTACCTCTCCCCATGCTGGTCTCAACACACCGATGAGTCGAGATCTTCCGGCACAAGATCGACGGCGAGTTCCAGAACTGCCTGCACGCTCCGCCTGCGGACAGTTGCCCGGTCACCGCTCAACGCGAGCTTCCGCACCCGCACAGTGCCCGGTCCGGCGACGGCGACGTACACAATCCCGGCCTCAATGCCTCCCTGTGGGTCGGGTCCGGCTACACCGGTCGTCGCCAGCCCGTAGGTGGCGTCCAGACGCTCTCGTACGCCGTTGGCCAGGGCTGTGGCTGTGTCCGGGTGAACCGGCCCTACAGCCGCCAGCAGGTCCTCAGGCACGCCGGCCAGCTGGGCCTTCAGATCGGTTGCGTAGACGACCAGGCCGCCCCGGTAGACGGCCGACACGCCGGGTATGTCGGTCAGCGCTGCGCCGACCAGTCCGCCCGTCAACGATTCAGCAGTGGCCAGTGTCTCGCCACGGTCCTTCAGCCGCGCGACCAGCCGCCGTACTGCCTCGCCCAACTCGTCGTCCGCTCCCCCACCAACTACGACGCCGTCCGTCACTGCACCCTCCTTCTGCTCAGCACCAGTCACCTATCCAGCCACCGCGCAGACGACACACCGCTCCGGCCAACGACCGCAGGAGGTCATGGGAGGGGACGTTTGGCGGCGTTTCGCAGGCGGATGGCCCGGCCTACGTAGTCGATGCCGGTGACGATCGTCACGATGACGGCTGCGGCCATCACCACCATGGCGGTCCAGTGGAGGACCGCCACCGATTGCCACGGAAGGAGGTAGAGGCCGAGAGCGATCGCCTGGAGGACGGTCTTCAGCTTGCCGCCGCGACTGGCGGGCATCACGCCGTGCCGGATCACCCAGAAGCGGAGGGCCGTGACACCCCACTCGCGGACCATCACGACCACAGTGACCCACCACGGGAGCTCGCCGAGGATGGACAGGCCGATGAAGGCCGCTCCGGTGAGCGCCTTGTCCGCGATCGGGTCGGCGATCTTGCCGAAGTTCGTGACCATGTTCCACCGGCGGGCGATGTCGCCGTCGAAGCGGTCGGTGACGATCGCGACCACGAACGCGGCGGTGGCGAGCAACCGGTTGCCGTCTTCGGTGCCACCGTCGCGCAGCAGCAGCCAAACGAAGAGCGGGACCAGCGCGAGCCGCAACACCGTCAGCGCGTTCGGCACGTTCCACGCGCTGGGCGCGTGGAGGTGGCCGGCTGCGCGCGGCGCCGGGTTCGGCGGGTTGGTCACGCGGTCAGATTAGCTGCCCGACGGCTGTCCTGGGGGCTCACGAGTGCCGCGAACTCTGCGATCAGGTCCACACCGTCCGTCCCGACCACCTTCGCCGAGACTATGTCCCCGACGTTCACGTCGTCCGGAAGACCGATCACCGTCGTCGAACCGTCCACCTCGGGGCCCTGATGAGCCGCCCGCCCCTCACCCGACCGCCCGTCTGCCCGGTCGGTGTCGGCGTCGGTGTCGGCTTCCGTGTTGGCTTCCGTGTCGGCTTCGGTGGCTGGGTCCGTGCTTGGGTCGACGGACTCGAGGAGAATCTCGAGGAGCTCGCCGACACGGGACTCGGCGCGGGCAGAGGTGAGGTCCTCGGCGAGGCGGGTCACGCGGTCGAGGCGCGCGGCGATGGTGTCCTCATCGAGTTTGCCGTCGTACGTCTCGGCCTCGGTGCCGTCCTCGTCGGAGTACCCGAAGACGCCGATCGCGTCGAGGCCGGCGCGGGACAGGAAGTCGCACAGGATGTCGACGTCCTCCTCCGTCTCCCCGGGGAAGCCGACGATCACGTTGCTGCGGATGCCTGCCGTGGGAGCCGTGGCGCGGACCTGGGCGATCAGGTCCAGGAAGCGTTCGGCGTCACCGAAACGGCGCATGCGGCGCAGGAGCGGGCCGGAGGCGTGCTGGAAGGAGAGGTCGAAGTACGGGACGACGCCGGGGGTCGACGTCATCGCGGTGATGAGGGTCGGGCGCATCTCCGCGGGCTGCAGGTAGGAGACCCGAATGCGGGCGATACCCGGGACTTCCGCGATCTCGCTGACCAGGGTCTCGAGCAGGCGGAGGTCGCCGAGGTCCTTGCCGTAGGACGTGGAGTTCTCGGAGACGAGGAACAGTTCGCGGACGCCGTTCTCCGCGAGCCACTGGGCCTCGCCGAGCACCTCGGTCGGACGGCGGGAGACGAAGGCGCCGCGGAACATCGGGATCGCACAGAACGCACAACGCCGGTCGCAGCCGGACGCCAGCTTCAGTGGAGCCATCGGTCCACCGTCCAGCCGACGACGCACAACCCGCGGCCCGCTCGCCGGCGCCGACGCGAGATCCGGCGCGTCGATCGTCAACTCCTCGGGGGCAGTCGTGACGAAGCGTCCCTTGAGAGGTTGAGGTCCGTCGTCAGATTCCGCCGACTCAGTGGACCGCACCGGCTTGAGTTCGGCTGGGATGTGGTCGCCGTGGCCGGGGATGGCTACGCCGGTCGTGGCGGCTCGGGCGGAGGGGGCCAGCGGGAGGAGCTTGCGGCGGTCGCGCGGGACGTGGGGCTGGTGCTTGGTGCCGGAGAGGATCGAGCGGAGGCGGTCGGAGATGTCCGCGTAGTCGTCGAAGCTGAGGACTGCGTCGGTCTCGGGGAGCGCGTCGGCGAGTTGTTCGCCGTACCGCTCGGCAAGGCAGCCGACTGCGACGACTGCCTGGGTGCGGCCGGAGTCCTTGTAGTCAGCGGCGGCCAGGAGGGTGTCGACCGAATCCTTCTTGGCGGCCTCGACGAAGCCACAGGTGTTCACCACCACGGTGTCCGCTTCGGCGGCGTCCTCGACGAGCCGGAAGCCGCCGGCTTCGAGACGGCCGGCGAGTTCCTCGGAGTCGACATCGTTGCGGGCACAGCCCAGCGTGACCAGGGCGACGGTGGTGGGTGGCGTAGTCATCCCCACGAGTATGACTCGCCGCGCAGTCCCCCACCTAACCAGCCATCACCTGCCGTACCGCCTGCACACCACACCGCACGCGCCAGTTCTGGCGGGCGGCGCACGCGGCGCCGAAGCGCAGCAGCGCCGACTACCGGTTCGACAGGAGTCAGCGGGATGACGCTCCCGGTTGGCGGTGTCAGGACGGCTTTTGGATGGTGCCGTCGGGTTTGACGGTGAAGCGGTAGAGGGTGGTGCGCAGGCGCTCGCCGTTCAGGCTCAGGACCAGGTTGGCGGGCACGCCGATGGAGACGCGGACGATGCCCTTGTTGATGACGGTCTGGGTCACGCCGGGACCGACCATCCCCTGGAAGAGGCGCTTACCCTTGCTGTTCCGCAACGTGACGTACGAGCCATCGCCCTTCGCGGTCAGCACCAGCCTGACGTGAGTGGCGACTGGCTTCGGCGGCGGCTTGGGGGTGGCCTTCGGCGTGGGAGTCGGCTTCGGCGCCACCGGCGTGGTCACGGCCGGGGTGGTGCTGGCGGTGTTGGACGCGTTGGCCTCGATGTCGTTCGGCAGCGTGAAGAGGCGGACCATGCCCCAGCCCATCAAGCCGACCAGGATCGCGCCGACCACAACCGCCCAGCGCGGGCGGGCTGGATGCAGCGAGGGCCGTTTGACCACGGCACGTTCCTCGCGGCGGGACTTCTCCTCCTCGACGGCGTGCTCGGCGTCGAACGTCGCGAGCAGTGGTGCCGGGTCGGCCTTGACCACGCGAGCGATCGAGCGAATATGCCCGCGGGCGTAGAAGTTCCCACCGCAGCGAGAGAAGTCGTCGGCCTCCATGGCGACGAGCAGCCCGGTTCTGATCCGGGTAGCGGCACTCAGCTGCTCGATCGTCATGTCGGCCCGTTCGCGGGCCGCCGTGAGCTCGCTGCCGATGCTCACGTCCCCACCGTCCTCTCCATCGCCCGACTGGATGCTCGGACCGTCGTCGTCTTCGTCGACGGCTAGGACCCTCGACATCAAGTCAACGGCCTTGGTACGACGGGGTCACGCCAGACTCAGAGTTGTTCCCTGACCGGACATCTGGCGTCCGCCAGCATGTGCAGTGCCTGTACCACTTCCCCGTTCGACGGGCGTGCCGTCAACCCGAACGGTACCGCGAGTGACGAGCCGGTCAACCGCCGATTCGCATCAGTTCGCTTGCGACTGGAACTCGGCATCGCACCAAGGACGGGCCCAGGATCCTGTAAATGAACGGCAATCCGGCCGTCGTCGAGCGGATGGCGGCGCTTCAGCACCGTCACCTGGTCGATGTCCTCCCACCGGGTCCCGATCCATTCGTTGCCGATTCGCAACCGGATCCCGACATCGTCGGCGACCAGCATGTCCCCGACCGTCAACGCCCGCGCGCAGATCACGGCGAGTACGGCGAACGCCGCGGCCGCGATCCAGCGCAGTACGCCGGTCGGGCTGGTGGAGGCGGACGCGGCGAAGCCCACCGCGACGAGGGCCGCGCCGAGCGCCAGTCCCCCGTGCACCTTCTGGGAGGAACGGATGGTGAACGGCACCGGCCTGGGATCCATGTCGAAGCGATCGGTCCGGGGCTGCGCACTAGCGGCGGTCACGTCACTCTCCTCGCAGGGTCGCGATGAAGTCCTCTAGATCGTCCGGCTTGACCAGTACGTCGCGCGCCTTGGACCCCTCGCTCGGTCCCACGACTCCGCGGCTTTCCAGGATGTCCATCAGGCGGCCCGCCTTCGCGAAGCCGACGCGCAGCTTACGCTGCAACATCGACGTGGAGCCGAACTGCGTCGACACGATCAGCTCGGCTGCCTGCACGACCAGGTCGAGGTCGTCGCCGATCTCGTCGTCGAGATCCTTGCTCGGCCCGGCCACGGCGGTGACGTCCTCGCGGTACGTCGGCTCCAACTGCGTCTTGCAGTGCTCGACCACGCCGTGGATCTCGGACTCGGTCACCCACGCGCCCTGGATTCGCATCGGCTTGCTCGCACCCATCGGCAGGAACAGGCCGTCACCCTGACCGACCAGCTTCTCCGCACCGGGCTGGTCCAGGATGACGCGGCTGTCGGCCAGCGACGAGGTCGCGAACGCCAGCCGGGACGGGACGTTGGCCTTGATCAGACCGGTCACCACATCCACCGACGGCCGCTGGGTGGCGAGCACCAGGTGGATGCCGGCCGCGCGGGCCAACTGGGTGATCCGGACGATCGAGTCCTCGACGTCGCGCGGGGCGACCATCATCAGGTCGGCGAGCTCGTCGACGATCACCAGCAGATATGGGTACGGCGTCAACACGCGCTCACTGCCCGGCGGTGGCTTCACCTTGCCGCCGCGGACCGCCTTGTTGAAGTCGTCGACGTGCCGGAACCCGAATGCAGCGAGGTCGTCGTACCGCATGTCCATCTCGCGGACGACCCACTGCAGCGCCTCGGCCGCCTTCTTGGCGTTGGTGATGATCGGCGTGATCAGGTGCGGGATGCCCTCGTAGTGGTTCAGCTCGACCCGCTTGGGGTCGACCAGGATCATCCGCACCTCGTCCGGCGTGGCCCGCATCAGGACCGAGGTGATCAGCGAGTTGACGAACACCGACTTGCCCGAGCCGGTCGCACCCGCGACCAAGAGGTGCGGCATCTTCGCCATGTTCGCGACCACGAAGCCGCCCTCGACGTCCTTGCCCAGCCCGGCCACCATCGGGTGGTGGTCGTTGCGGGCGGTCGCGGAGCGGATCACGTCGCCGAGGCTGACGATCTCCTTGTCGGTGTTCGGGATCTCGATGCCGATCGCGGACTTGCCTGGGATCGGAGACAGGATCCGCACATCGGCCGACGCCACCGCATAGGCGATGTTCTTCGACAGGGCGGTGACCTTCTCGACCTTCACCGCCGAGCCGAGCTCGACCTCGTAGCGGGTCACTGTCGGACCGCGGGTGTAGCCGGTGATCTGCGCGTCGATGCCGAACTGCTCGAACACCTCGGTCAGCCGGTCGACCACCTGGTCGGACGCCTTGGTCCTTGCCTTGTGCACCGAACCCGGCTTGAGCATCTGGCCGTCGGGCAGCGTGTAGGTGATGTCGCCGGACAGGCTGAGCTGCTCCACGCGCTGCGGGATCGGCGTGTGCGGCGGGGGCTCCGGCGGCGCCTCCGCCGCCTTCTTCGGGGTGGCCACGGGCCCCGTGACGGCGGCACCGGCGGCCGCGGCGGCATCCACGTCGACGTCGTACGCGTCGTCCTCCGGCGGCGGGGCGGCCTTCGCCTTGCGGCCCCGCTTGGAGATCTCCCGTCCCTCGAGCACCGGCGAGTCGTACGGCTTGATCGTCGGCTCCCCGTCCTCGTCGAGGCCGGCAGCCTTGGCCCGGCGCTCCTTGCGGGTCAGCCGCACGGTGTCGTCGGTCGGGGCCGCCGCTACGGACGGAGCGTCCTCGGGCAGCGCCGTACGTCCCATCAGTACGTCGAACGCCGCGCGGACACGGAGCGGGATCGCATAGACCGGCGTCGCGGTGATGACCAGCGCACCGAAGATCGCGAGCAGGACCAGCAGCGGCGCGGCGACGTACTGCGTGAGCAGGTCCGAGAGCAGTGAGGAGACGACGTACCCGATCGCGCCGCCGGCGTCCTGCAGCGGGGCGTCGGCCGGGTTGCCGGGACGGGGCAGGCCGTTGGCGATGTGGACCAGGCCGAGTACGCCGAGCGAGACGGCGGTCCAGCCGATCACCTGACGTCCGGCCGGACCGTTGCGGTCCGGATGACGCAGCGTGCGGACCGCGACGAAGAGCAGCAGCAGCGGCACGGCCCAGCCGAGCATGCCGACGCTGCCACCGACGACGGTCCGGATGCCATGGCCGACCGCGCCCGGGAGGTCCCACCAGATGGCGGCGGCCACCACGACCGCCAGGCCGATCAGGAACATGCCGGCGCCGTCGCGGCGGTGCTCGGGGTCGAGGTCGCGGGCGCCGTGGCCGATACCGCGGACCATGCTGCCGAGCAGGTGCGCGATACCGATCCAGATCTTCACGACACCGCGGCCGAGAGCGATCATGGCGGCCGCGAACGGGCCCGCTCCGCCGTTTTTGGGCGTACTGGTCCGCGCGGCGGAGGATCCACCGCGCTTCGCGCTCTGCCCACGCTTCTGGGCTCCTGACGGACGGGAGCGTCCACCAGCGGCCGAACGAGCCGTACTCGGTCGTTTGGCTGCCGACTTCTGCGCCCGCGCCGGGGAAGACGTGCGGGTCGCCATATCTAGCAGGCTACCCCGATTACCTCTCGAGTCCCACGTGTCACACGCCGATCACGCTGCCCCATCCGTAGCGTCACAGCGCCGCCACACGGCTGCGAAGCCGGAAGAGGTGCCAGAGGACCACGTACCAGGCGAGCGCCGCCAGGCATCCGGAGGCGACTCCCGTCAGCACCGACCGGGCCGCCGCTTCGCCGACGAGGTCCGCCCTGCTCAGCTGCACGACGGCTCCGGCCAGACCGATGAGCACCATCGCGGCCAGGACGACGTACCGGACCCACGACGGGATGTGGTCGTGCGTGGCGACGGGCCGTGCGTCGACCCGGCGGTACCAGCGGTAGAGCCAGACGGCGAGGACCAGGCAGCCACCGACGGTGCTCACGTACTGCAGGATGCGGTTGACGTCCCACGCACCAGTCACCTGCGCCGCGAAGAACGAGTGGTACCGGCGGACGAAGTAGCCGTCGTAGTGGGTGAACGAGTCCCAGAGGACGTGCGTCAGGGCACCGATCACCGCCGACACGACCGTCCACAGCAGGACAGCCGTGGAGGGCATGCGCAAGGAGGGGGTGGGCAGGCGAGCAGCCAGACCGGACGGAGCGAGGGCGAGCAGCGGCCGCTTCACCACAACCTGGAAGGCCAGGAGCAGGATCAAAGCCAGGAGCGGGTCCAGCCAGAGGCCTGACGACAGCTTGTGCGTGAGGTCAGCGTGAAGTTGCCGTTGATCCCTTGCGTGGCGAAGCGGTAGATCGGGTCGAGGTACAAGAGGTCGGGCGCCACCGCACCTGCCACCAGGGCCGACGCCACCAGAGGACGTCGGACCAGGGGCAAGACGGCTGCGGGATGCGCGAGGGTGAACGGCACGCCCCGCAGCCTAGGTAGACCAGAGGTCAGAAGGTGGGCCAGCTTCCAGCCAGCGGCTGCTGGCCGACGCCGGGTGCCTTCCAGTCGCAGACACCGTTGGGGAACGCCTGCCGCAGCGACTCCCACTGAGCTGGAGTGAACGGCACCTTGTAGTCCGACGGCGTCAGCGGGTGGAGCCGGCACTTGATGATGTCGTTGGCAACGGATGCCCCGGCCACCTGCCGCGGCGCCGGCCACACCGGATACAAGGTGTTGCACCGGGTCGTGCCGATGCCGTTGATCTGCGTCTCGACGATCCTCTCGCCCTGCGGGCTCCAGCAGGCTTCCGCCAACGACGTCGGCTTGTTGCGCAGCAACCGAGCGTGCGGCGAGCCGGGCCTGGTGTCAGCGTCCGTCGCGTCCATCCAGTGGTCCAGCGCCGTCAGTGCGTCAGCCAGCACCGGGTTCGTCGTACTGAATCCACCCGGAGCGTCGCCGGCCTGCACCAGCATCACCTGGTTGGCCGCATCCCCGTTGGCCTTGCGCAGCCGCTCCCGCAGCGAGAACGAGTGGAAGATCAGGTGGATGTCGCCGTTCGGCAATTCGTCCCAGTACTGCCGGTAGTCGATGATCGGCGTACTCGCCAGTCCCCCGCCACCGTTGATCAGTTGCCCGGTCCGGTACGCCGTACTGATCGCCGCCGGATCCGCAACAGTCCGGGCGGGGACGAAGTTCGCGTCGGTGTCGAAGCCGCCGACCGCCCGGTTCAGGTCGAGGAACTGGTCCGCGGTGATCTTGCCGGAGTTCAGCGCGTCCAGGCCGTACTGGATGCCGACGTTGTCCAGCGGACGTCGCGCCGCGCCGGTCGCCGGATCCTTGCCCCAGACGTTCACCTGGTGGTCGTAGACGTCACAGCGCGCTCCGCCGGGGTTCGTCACCGGGTCGTACCGCTGCTCCACCGGAAGTTGCCCAGGGCAATAGACCCGCGGATCGATGCGGCGCCCGGCGCCGGCCAGGTTGGCGATCGTGCCGACCTTGCCAAAGCCCGCCGCGGCCCGCTTCTGCTCGTCGGTCCAGCCGGTCGCGGACTGGAAGTAGTGGTCCAGCAGCAGCGCGTCCGTGATCGTGTGCAGGGTCGCGAACCCGACCTCGGGGAACACGCAGGATGCGACGATGCCGTCCAGCAGCCCCGGGTAGTCGTCGGCGATCTGGAACACCTGGTACGACCCACCCGAGCAGCCCCAGCCGACGGTCTGCCGCGGTACGCCGATGGTCTCGGCGATGTGCTCCCGCGTCATCGACATCGTCTCGGCCGCGAGCACGCCGTTGCAGTTGACACCGAACACGTTCAGGCTCGACGACGCGACGGCATACCCGCGACCGAGCATCAGGTCGTCGTTGATGCCGCCGGTGCCGCTGCCCTGCTGGTACCAGCCGCCCGGGCAGCCGCCGCCGAAGGTGTAGACGAGCCGGCCGTTCCAGCCGGTCGGCGCGTGCCGGACGTCCGGCTCGCCTGCCGCCGGGTCGTGGAGTACGGCGTACTCGTAGATGGACCGGTTGATCACGCCGGTCTCGACGCGGACGATGTACGGCACGGTCCGGCCGTCCGAGGTGGTCGTGGTCGCGAGGTCCGCGGGCCGATCCGAGGGCAGCACTTTCAGCGAGCGGTCGATCGTGGACCGGTACAGGTAGTCGACCCGGGTCGGCACCGAGCAGTTCGCATCCGTTGGCGGTCCGAGCTTGACCTTCGCGAGCGTGGTGAAGTCGGCGGTCCCACAGATGTACGGCGTCTCGTGCGGCCCAGCGAGCATCGGACCTGTGCGCGGGTGGTTCGTGACCACCAGCCGCTCGCGGTCGGCCGTGATGGTGTTGCGGCCGTCCACGAGGCCGTCGACCAGGCCGGTCAGGTGATCACCGGTCCGGGCGAAGGCGTCGGTGACATCGCGCCCGTCCAGCCGGACGGTGAGGTGGTCGAGGTGCGGGCCGTAGACCCCGACCAGCACGTTGCCGTCGCTGACCATGTCCGGTCGGGGCGACGAGAGCACCTCCAGCCGGACACCCGCGGCGTGCGCGGGCACCGCGAGCAGGCTGGAGAGCAACGCGATCAGGAGCAGAACGAGGGCGGTCGGTCGCTTCATGCGACGAGTCGATCACAGTGCGATGCAGACCGGAAGGGTCAAGGCAATCGATTTCCAGATTGGAGTGGACCACTAGGCGCCGGTGGTGCCGTCCAGTTGCTCACGGACGAGGTCGGCGTGACCACAGTGCCGCGCGTACTCTCCGATGAGATGGATGTAGATCATCCGCAGCGTCGACTCAGTACCGCCGAAGGTGAATCGATCGTCGAGCGACCGCCCGGCGGCCGCGTCGTCGGACAGCTTCCACTCCGCGATCAGATCGTCGTACGCCGCCTGCGCCTCGGCCGGATCGATCAGTTCGAAGTCGGCGTCCTTGCCCAGTTCGGGCGCGAACAGCGGCTCGGCCGGCGAATCGTCGGCGAAGTGGATGCGGAACCAGATGCGCTCGACCTTGGTCAGGTGCCGGATCAGCCCGAGCAGCGAGAGATTCGATGGCGGCGACGGGCGCTCGGCCAACTGCTCCGCGGTCAGACCGGCGCACTTGAGCAGCAGCGTGGTGCGGTAGAAGGTCAGATACCCCTGCAGGAGCTCGCGCTCCGGCGCGGTCAGCGAGCCGTCGGGCCGGTCTACGTCAGGCGCTGTCCACTCCGTCGTCATGGCCCCTATCCAACACCAGCCTCCAGGTAGCGCAGCCCCTGCTTCATCCATTCGCGCGGATTGGTGTCGAGCCGCTCCGCCCAGGCCGGCTCGGACTCGCCGCGCAGCCAGGCGTAGCGCGCGAGTGCGTACCCGTACATCGCCTCGGTCAGGTAGCCGAGCTTGGAGGTTCGGTAGTGCGTATGGGTCCGGTAGAACTCGAAGGACGCGTTCGCGCTGAAGATCCCGAAGCCGACGAAGACCGTGAACAGGTCGGTCAGCGGTTCGCCGTCGCGCCGGTCCGGATCGATCCGGTCCTCGCCGAGAAGCCGCTCGTGGCCGAGCTCGTGGACCATGGTCGCGACCAGAGCCACCGGCCGCTGCGCCTGCTTCATGTCCACCGTCACCACGGTGACGCCGTCGCGCTGACGCCAGTGCGCTGCCGCCCCGGACGACTCGGAGTTCAACCCCAGATTCGCGACAAGCTCATCGGGCTCATCCGGCTCGAGGTCCAGCCGGACTCGGTCCACCGGCACCTCCACGTGATCGCACAACGTCCGGAACACCGCCCGTACGTCGTCCTCCGAGCCGCTGTACCCGGCCGGGAACCACGACTCCTCGGGAACCACCACCGGCCGGCGCAGGAGCTCGTCACCGAACTCGGCGACGAACCAGTCGAGATTCTCCTCGATCCAGAGCTGCTCCACGCTCCGGACCGGACAGCTGGCCTTCTTCCACCACATCCCCACCACCTCCCGCCCGGTCGGACGCACCAGCCGCGCGAATGGTTGCGGTCCGGACCGGCGTCTCAACATGCGTGCGACGATCTCACATCACGAGATCGGGCTGGCGTGGATCGAGGCCCGTTCGTTACCGTTCTCGGCAGGTCATGAGTGCCAGCGTCAAGCCCCGGCTTGCTGGCCGGCAACCCTCCTCCGCGGTGGGGTGCCCCGGGTGAAGACCGGGCCGTGCGGATACCCCGTTCGGCAAGCGCGGACTTCCTGGGAGCAGCACCATGTCGATCCTCTCCATCCTCGAGCCTGCCAGTACGGCGACCCCGCGGCCGACCGTCGCCCGGCTCGCCACCGGCAGCGTCCCGGCCACCGTCGGCTCGGACCTCCTGGTCCCGCTGGCCGACGGCCGAGTGACGGACTACGCGAACTTCGACCACGGGGCCAGCGCGCCGTGTCTGGAGTCGGTCCGCGCCAGTGTCGAGGCCGCACTGCCGTCGTACGCGTCGGTGCATCGCGGCAACGGTTACGCCTCCCGCATCACCACGCAGTGGTACGAGCAGGCCCGCGCCGAGGTGCACGCCTTCGTCGGCGCCCGTGCGGACGACCAGGTGATCTTCACCCGGCAGACCACCGACGCGCTGAACCTGCTCGCACATGTGGTGCCGGCGGACGCGACCGTCATCGTTTTCGAGTCCGAGCACCACGCCGCGCTCCTCCCCTGGCCGGCCGAGCGGACCGTCCGCCTTGCCGCGCCGAGCTCCCCGACCGAGGCCGTGACGAACGTCGCGGACGCGCTCCGGGCCGCGCCCGAAGGCCCCCGGCTGGTCGTGGTCACGGGTGCATCGAACGTCACGGGTGAGATCTTCCCGATCGCCGAGATCACCGCAGTAGCCAAGGCCCACGGGGCGAGGGTCTGCCTGGACGCCGCCCAGCTCGCGCCCCACCGCGCCGTTGACATCGAGAAGCTGGATGTCGACTGGGTCGCACTGTCCGGCCACAAGCTCTACGCCCCGTACGGCGCTGGTGCGCTCATCGGTCGCGTGGACTGGTTCGACGCCGCCGCCCCCTACCTGTACGGCGGCGGCGCCACGACCGCAGTCACGGGCGACACCGTGGTCTGGGCTACCGGCCCGGCTCGCCATGAGGGCGGCTCCCCCAACGTCATCGGTGCGATCGCACTGGCCTCCGCGTGTGCCGCGATCACCAAGCATCGCGACGCCATCGAGCAGCACGAGCGCAGTCTGCTGGCCCGGCTCCGCACCGGTCTCGCCCAGCTCCCCGGCGTCACGACGTACTCGATCTTCGCTGAGGACGCGGACCGCGTCGGCACTGTCTGTTTCACGATCGCAGGGCTGAGCTCGAAGCTCGTGTCGGCGGCGCTCAGTGCGGAGTACGGCATCGGTGTGCGTGACGGCAAGTTCTGCGCCCACCCCCTGGTCGGCCACCTGCTCGCCGGCTCCCCCGAGCACGGCACTGCCGTCCGCGCGAGCCTTGGCCTCGGTACGACGCGTGAGCACGTGGACCGTCTCGTCAACGCCGTACGGACGCTCGCCACGAGCGGACCGCGGACGGAGTACGAGGACGCCGCCCACGGCTGTCAGCCCGTTGATGACCCGCGCGACCTCCAGGCACCGCGGATCTGGTGAAGACCCGCCTCCTACTGCTCAGGAGTCACGAGACCTACGTGGTGAGCAGCGAACGCCAGTAGGTCCGCCCATTCCGACGCGACCATTGCAGCGGGCTTGCCGAAGCCGTGACCGGTGTTGACCTCGATCCGAGTCAAGATCGGTGCGGCCGAGGACTGGGCATGCTGCAGCGTCGCGATGAACTTGTGACTGTGCAACGGCACGACGCGATCGTCGTGGTCGCCGGTGACCACGAGCGTCGCCGGGTACGACGTACCGTCGCGCAGACTGTGGAGCGGTGAGTAGGCCAGCAGGTCCTCGAACTGCGACGCGTCGTCCGGATGCCCGAAGTCGGAGGCCCAGGCGGCTCCCACGGTGAACAGATGGAAGCGCAACATGTCCATGACACCCACGCCCGGCAGGGCGACCGCGAAGAGGTCCGGGCGCTGCGCCATCACCGCACCGACGAGCAGACCGCCGTTGCTGCGGCCGTGGATCGCCAGCTGCTCCGGAGTGGTCACGCGGGTGTCGCGCAGGTGCTCGGCCACGGCGATGAAGTCGTCGAACACGTTCTGCTTGTTCTTGAGCCGCCCGGCGTCGTGCCAGTCGCTGCCGTACTCACCACCACCGCGCAGGTTGGCGATCACCAGCACTCCGCCGGCCGCGAGCCACGCCGGCCAACCCGGCCGGTAGTCGGCCAGGACCGGGATGCGGAAACCTCCGTACCCCCACATGAGAGTTGGGCGCGGCTGTGAGAAGTCCAGGTCGGAGCGAGTGATCAGGAAGTACGGCACGTCGCGGCCCGGCGCGATCCGGCGAGTGACCGTGACCGACGGTGGAGTGAAGCCACCTCCGCCACGGACCAGCTCTGGCAACGCACGCACAGAGCCCGACCCGGCCGATACGACGTACGAGAGTGTGGGATCGGTGGTGGTCGACAGGCCGACGAAGATCTCGTCGTACTCCGGCGACGCGTTGAGACCGACCACTCCCCCGCCTGGCACGTCGACAACGCGAGCACCGGAGCCGTCCAGCGCGTAAAGCGTCAGCACCGGCTGTGCGTCGACAAGTGTGAGGGTCGTCAGGCCGGCCGCCGTGCCGCGGACCGCCTGCAGGGTCGCCTCGCCCTCCGGGATCAGATCGGTGAACGTGCCGTCCAGCGAGGAGAGCACCACGCGACCACGCGACGCGTCCCGGTCGGTTCGCAGCACGAGCTGATCACCGGACATCCGCACGAACGCGATCTCGTCGGTGAACTCGTCCACGACCTTGACCGGATCGCCGAGGCCGTCCGACGTGATCGGGAAGACCCAGAGCCGGGTCGCCGGGTCGGTGCCCTCGGTGATGTGCACGACCAGGTAGCGGTCGTCCTCGGACACCTCGGGCGTGATGAAGTAGCGGTCCTCGTCGGGGAAGCTCAGCACCAGCTCGTCCGACGACTGCGGATCGCCGACCTTGTGCAGCATCAGCCGTCCACCGGTCAGCGACTTCGTCTCCGTGCCCTCGCTCCGGCCGGTCGGCGGATAGTGCAGATAGAGGTACGCCGAACTGTCCGGGAGCCAGGTGGCCTCACAGAACTTCGCCTCAGTGACACCGTCGTCCACCGCGGTGCCGGTGGCGATGTCGAGCAGCCGGAACGTCGTCCAGTCGCTGCCGCTCTCGTTGATGCCGTAGGCGAAGTACTTGCCGTCCGGGCTGACGGTGAAGGAGCCCAGCGAGTCGGTGCCGTCGGCGGACAGCGTGTTCGGGTCGATCAGGACCCGGCCGCCGTCGAGCAGTTCCTCGAGCGACTCCGCGACGTACACGACGTCCTGCGCCTGGGTGCCGTCGTTGCGGCCGGCGAAGTACCAGCCGGCCTTCTTCGCCGGTACGCCGGCCCGCGGCCGCGCCAGGATCGCGGACATCGTGGCCTCGAACCACTCCCGCTCCGGGTACGTCGACAGCTCGGCCTGGGTGAACTCGTTCTGCCGGCGGACCCAGTCCTGGGTCTCGGCGGAGTCCGGGTCCTCCAGCCAGCGGTACGGGTCGGCGATCTGGTGGCCGTGCAGCGTGTCGACGACGTCGTCGCGACGGCTCTCGGGGTAAGCGGCGGTCATGCGATCCAACCTATCCGGCCAGTGCGACTCTCAGCACAAGCCCGTACGTCGGCCGCGGGTCGACATCGTCGTGCCGCGAGCGTCGTACCCACCGCCCCCGGTGGGCGGCATCCCGCGCAGGCGCCGGAGGCAGGTGGGTACGACGGGCCCTCAGTGGCGGGCCGGGTTGATGTCCTGGGACCAGAGCACGGTGCCGAACAGGTTGCGCAGGGACGCGGTGAACACGCCGCTGCGCGGGTCGATCGAGACATGACCGAAGAACTGGTTGCCGCTGGCCGGCGACTGGCTCGGGAAGTCGGCCGCCTTCACGAACTCGACCTTCGGACCGAACGTCGAGTCCAGTGCGTTCGGGCCGAACGCGCCCGCGTTGACCGGGCCGGCCACGAGCTCCCAGAACGGGTCGAAGTCGGTGTAGGCCGCGCGGGACGGGTCGTAGTGGTGAGCCGCGGCGTAGTGCACGTCCGCGGTCAGCCAGATCGTGTTGCGGACCTTGCGCCGCTTGAACTGGCTCAGCACCCAGGCGATCTCGTGCTCACGGCCGCCGGGCGCGCCGCTGACGCCGTTCGCGACGGCCTCGATCAGCGTGCCGTCCGGAACCAGCAGGCCGAGCGGCATGTCGCTCGCGATCACCTTCCAGGTCGCGTTCGACGCGGCCGCCTCGCGGACCAGCCACGCGGCCTGCTCGGCGCCGAGCATCGCGACCGGGCCGACGGTGTCGGGCGTCGGGTTCGCGCCGCGGTACGTCCGCATGTCCAGGCAGAACACGTCGAGCAACGCGCCGTAGCTCACCTTGCGGTAGATCCGGTTCCGGCCGGCCGGGTGCACCATCGGCAGGTATTCGAGGAACGCCTTCCGGGCCCGGGCCGCCAGGACGTCGACCCGCTTCTCGGTGTAGCGGTCGTCGGTGAGGATCTCACCGGGATACCAGTTGTTCAGCGTCTCGTGGTCGTCCCACTGGCTGACGATCGGAACGTCGGCGTACAGCGCCCGGACGTTGTGGTCGAGCAGGTTGTACTTGTACCGGCCGCGGTACTCGGCCAGCGTCTCGGCGACCTTGGAGACCTCCTCGGTCACCACGTTCTTCCAGACGGTGCCGTCGGCAACCTTCAGCTCGGCCTCGATCGGGCCGTCGGCGTAGATGTTGTCGCCGGAGTGCAGGAAGAAGTCCGGCCGGGTCTGGTGCATGGCCTTGTACGCCGCCATGCCGCCGATCTCCGGGTTGATCCCGTACCCCTGTCCGGCGGTGTCGCCGGTCCACACGAACGACAGTCCGCGGTTGCGGCCCGGCGTACCGAACGACCCCTCGAGGGTCTCGCCGCGGCGGCCCTCGGAGTCCTCGAACGCGATCCGGTAGTCGTAGCGCTGGCCCGGGCGCAGGCCCTTCAGCGGAAGCTGTGCGGTGAAGTCGTCGTCGGGACCGGTGACCGGGCCACGCAACCGGATCGCCCGGTCGAAGCGGCCGTTGCTGGTCAGGTCGACGACCAGCCGGGCGCGGCGGTCGGTCCGGGACCAGACGACGGCGGAGTTCTCGGTGACGTCGCCCGACATGATCCCGGACGGCAGCGCGGGCCGGTCACGACGTACGACGTTGGGGGCCGCGGTAGCCACACTGGACTGGATTCCGGGGACAGCCAGGGAGGCACCGGCGACGGTGGATGCGGCCAAGAGCTGGCGGCGGCTCAAGTTCATGCCGCCAGCTTCCTCCGTGCCGGTGACGACCGGGTGAACCCCGGATGATCACCGCCCTGTCTCACATTGACACCGCCGGTTGCGTCAGGTCGGTGTCCGTGGTTCCGTGGTGGTACCAGCCACAGATACGTGGCGCTGCCCCAGACCCGGTAGCGCATCGCGATCGATGCACTCCCGGAGCGGGGCGTTTCTCATGTCGCAACTCGTCGAGGATGACGACCACCCGCAGCAGCGGTACGCAAGCCTCTATACCGAGCTATCCCGCACCGTGCGCGAGCTCGGGCTACTGAAGCGGCGCCACAGCTACTACTGGATCCGGATCGCCCTGGTGACAATCGCGTTCGCGGGCGTCTGGGCCGGAGTCGCCCTGCTCGGCAACTCGTGGCTCGTACTCCTCCTGGCCGGCGGGCTGGCGCTCGTGCTGACCCAGGTCGCGTTCCTCAGCCACGACGGCGCCCATCGGCAGATCTTCGACTCGAACCGATGGAACGACTGGACCACACGCCTGCTGGCCGCAGTCCTGGTCGGGATGAGCTCCGGCTGGTGGCACTCCAAGCACAGCCGCCACCACGCCGCGCCCAACCAGCTCGACCGCGACCCTGACATCGGCCCAGGAGTCATCGCCTTCACGCCCGAAGTCTTTGCCCAGCGCAAGGGTCTGCGCGGCTGGCTGACCCGGCGTCAGGGCTGGCTGTTCTTTCCGCTGCTCACCTTGGAGGGCCTGAGCCTCTACGTCGCCAGCCTGCGCCACCTGCTCCGGCGTACGGCGACCTCGGTAGAGCGCATCGAGGCCGCGATCGTGCTGACCCGGCTGGCGGGGTCGGTGGCGGTGCTGCTGATCCTGCTGCCGGTCGGCAAGGCCGGAGCGTTCTTCGGGCTGCAGCTGGCCGTGTTCGGGATCTGCCTCGGCGGGTCGTTCGCGCCGAACCACAAGGGCATGCCGCTCGTCCCGGCGACGATGAAACTCGACTTCCTCCGCCGCCAGGTGATGATGTCCCGCAACATCCGGGGCGGGATGATCGTGGACTTCGCGCTCGGCGGGCTCAACTACCAGATCGAGCATCACCTGTTCCCGAGCATGCCGCGGCCGACGCTGCGCCAGGTCCAGCCGATCGTTCGCGAGTACTGCGACCTGCACGGGGTGAAGTACACCGAGGTCGGACTGTTCACGTCGTACGGGATCGTCGTCGACTACCTGAACAACGTCGGGCTGAGGGCACGGGACCCGTTCCAGTGCCCGCTGGCCGCACAGTTGCGCTAGCCGGCACTTTGCCAACCGGACATCTGACCACGCGCTCACCGTCATGCCCGTTTGGCCGCGATGCTGGATGATGCACGCATGCGCACCCAGCAGCGGTACGTCAGCCTTTACACCGACCTCCTGCAGAACGTGCAGGAGCTCGGCCTCCTTCGACGCCGGCAGGGCTACTACCTCACGCGGATCAGTCTGGTCCTGACCGCTTTGCTGGCGATCGCAGTGGGCGTCGTACTGCTCGGCGACTCCTGGTTCCAGCTGTTGCTGGCCGGCGCGTTGGCGCTCGTACTCGTGCAGGTGGCGTTCCTCAGCCACGACAGCGCCCATCGGCAGATCTTCCACTCGGCGGCGCGGAACGACTGGACCGCACGAGTCCTGGCCGGCTGCATCGCCGGCATGAGCGTGACCTGGTGGCGGAACAAGCACAACCGGCACCACGCCGCGCCGAACCAGGTGGACAAGGATCCCGACGTACAACTCGACGCGATCGCCTTCACGCCGTACGCCGTTGCGAAGCGCGGGCGACTCGGTCAGTGGATCGCGGCGCGGCAGGGCTGGCTGTTCTTCCCGCTCCTGACGCTGGAAGGAATCGGCCTGCACTCGTCGAGCGTGCGGCACCTCCTGCGCCGCGACGCGAACCGGCTGGACCGGATCGAGGCCGCGGTCGTGATGTCGAGGATCGCCGGCTACGTGGCCGCGCTGTATCTGCTGCTGCCGATGGGCAAGGCCAGCGCCTTCCTGGGGCTGCAGCTCGCGGTGTTCGGCGTCTGCCTCGGTGCCGCGTTCGCGCCGAACCACAAGGGCATGCCGCTCGTCCCGGCCGGGATGAAGCTCGACTTCCTCCGCCGCCAGGTGCTGATGTCCCGCAACATCCGCGGCGGCATGTGGACCGACTTCGCGCTGGGCGGGCTGAACTACCAGATCGAGCATCACCTGTTCCCGAGCATGCCGCGGCCGACGCTGCGCCAGGTCCAGCCGATCGTCCGCGAGTACTGCGCTCTGCACGGCGTCGCGTACACCGAGGTCGGCCTGTTCGAGTCGTACCGGATCGTCGTCGACTACCTGAACAACGTCGGGCTCAAAGCACGGGACCCGTTCCAGTGCCCGCTGGCGGCGGAACTCCGCTCAGCCGGTGGGCGGGATCTCGCCTGAGCCGCGGATCGTCAGCTTCACCGGGACGCGGACCGTGCGGCCCGGCCGGTGCGGCTCGGGCAGGCGCTCGGTCATCAACTGGATCGCGGTCCGCGCCATCACGTCGGCCGACTGCGCCACCGCGGTCAGCCCGGGGCTGAGCAGGTCGCCGAGCGCGAGGTCGTCGAACGACACCAACGCGACCTTGTCCCGCCGGCCGGCCAGTCCACGGAGCACCTCGGCGGTGGTCATGTTGTTTGCCGACAGCAACGCCGTGGCCGGCTCCGCCCGGTCCAGTACGGCGGACAGCGTGATGCCGATGCCCTCCGTGGTGGGCTCGGACAGGTGGACCAGGTCCTCGTCCACGTCGATCCGGTGCCGGGCCATCGCGGCCCGGTAGGCGACCACACGCTCGCGGGCGGTGAAGATCCGCTCGTCGTCACCGAGGTACGCGATCCGCCGGTGCCCCTGCCGGACCAGGTGGTCGATCGCCTGGTCGATGCCGCCGGCATTGTCGGCCAGCACCGCGTCGGCCTCGATCCCGTGCGCCGGCCGGTCGATCGTGACGACCGCCATCCCGGCGTCGACGTGCGGGGCGAGGTAGTCCTGGGTCTCCCCGATCGGCGCCATGATCAGCGCGTCCGGCCGGCGGGCGACGAACTCCAGGCAGACGTCCCGCTCCCGCTCGGGGTCCTCGTCGGTCAGGCCGATCATCACGACCGAACCGCTCGAGCGGGCCCACAGCTCGACGGCGCGGCCGAGCGAGGCGAAGAACGGGTCGCCGATGTCGCGGATGACCACCGCGATCGTCCCTGTCTTGCCCCGGCGCAGCATCCGGGCGCTCTCGTTCGGGGTGTAGTTGAGCTCCTTGATCGCCGCCTGGACCTTCGCGGTCAGCTCGGGGCTGACGTTCGGCTCCTCGTTCACCACCCGGGAGACCGTCTTCAGCGCGACGCCCGCCCGGGCCGCGACCTCCTTCATCGTGGGCCGGCGCTGCCCCGTGCCGTTCACCCCGCTGATGCTCACCCGCCGGCCCACCCTTCCTTTTCTCAGCTCTCCACGACGACCGGGATGATCATCGGGCGGCGACGGTGGGTGTCACTGACCCACTTGCCCACCACCCGCCGGATCACCTGCTGCAGCTGGTACATGTCGTCCACACCGCCGCCGATCGCCTTCTCGATCTCCGCCTCGATCCGCGGCTTCAGGTCGTCGAAGACACTGTCGTCCTCGACGAACCCGCGCGCCTGGATCTCCGGCCCGGCAGTCAGTTTGCCGGTGACCGAGTCCATCACGGCGATGACCGAGATGAAACCCTCGTCGCCGAGGATCCGGCGGTCCTTCAGCGAGGTCTCGGTGACGTCGCCGACGGTCGAGCCGTCGACGAAGACGTACCCGCAGTCGACCTTGCCGGCCACGACGGCCTTACGGTCGATCAGGTCGACCACGACGCCGTCCTCGACGACGACCACGTTCTCCCGCGGTACGCCGGTCTGGATCGCGAGGTCGGCGTTCGCGTGCAGGTGCCGGATCTCGCCGTGCACAGGCATCACGTTGCGCGGCTTGACGATGTTGTAGCAGTAGAGCAGCTCGCCGGCGCTGGCGTGACCGGACACGTGCACCAGCGCGTTGCCCTTGTGGATCACGTTCGCCCCGTGCCGGGTCAGGCCGTTGATCACCCGGTAGACCGAGTTCTCGTTGCCCGGGATCAGGGACGACGCCAGTACGACGGTGTCCCCCGGCTGGATCTGGACCACGTGGTGGTCGTTGGCCGCGATCCGGGACAGCGCCGACATCGGCTCACCCTGCGAACCGGTCGAGACCAGCACGACCTGTTCCGGCGGGTAGTTGTCCAGCTCGCGCATGTCGATGAGCGTGTCACCGGGCACGTTCAGGAAGCCGAGGTCACGGGCCACACCCATGTTGCGCACCATCGAGCGGCCGACGTACGCGACCTTGCGGCGGTGCTTCACCGCAGCGTCCATCACCTGCTGGACGCGGTGCACGTGCGAGGCGAAACAGGCGACGATGATGCGCTGGTTCTTCGCGTTGGTGAAGACCCGGTCCAGCACCGGCGCGATGTCGCGCTCGTGGGTGGTGAAGCCTGGCACCTCGGAGTTCGTCGAGTCGACGCAGAACAGATCCACGCCCTCCTCGCCGAGCCGCGCGAACGCACGCAGATCGGTGATCCGGTTGTCCAGCGGCAGCTGGTCCATCTTGAAGTCGCCGGTGTGCAGGACCATGCCGGCCGGCGTCCGGATCGCCACCGCGAGCGCGTCCGGGATCGAGTGGTTGACCGCGATGAACTCGCAGACGAACGGGCCGATCTGGAGCTTCTCACCTTCGACCACGGTCTGCTGCGGCACGTTGCGGTGCCGGTGCTCCTTGAGCTTGCCCTCCAGCAACGCGAGCGTGAGCTGCGAACCGATGACCGGGATGTCACCCCGCTCACGCAGCAGGTAGGGCAAGCCACCGATGTGGTCCTCGTGGCCGTGGGTCAGAACCACCGCGACGATGTCGTCGAGGCGGTCCCGGATCGGCTGGAAGTCCGGCAGGATCAGGTCCACGCCGGGCTGGTTCTCGTCCGGGAACAGTACGCCGCAGTCGACGACCAGCAGCTTCCCGTCGTACTCGAAGACCGTCATGTTCCGGCCGACCTCGCCGAGGCCGCCGAGCGGGATGACCCGCAAAGCGCCCGGCGTCAGAGGTCCGGGCGCGTCGAGATCTGGGTGGGGATGGCTCATGCAATCAGTCCTGCCGTTTTGAGGTCGGTGGTGAGCCAGTCCACTTGCTCCGCGGTCGCCTCAATCAACGGCGACCGGAGTGTCGCGTGCTCGATGACGCCGGCCAGCTTGAGCGCGGCCTTCACCATGATGGCGCCCTGGGTCCTGGTCATGATCGCCTCGACGGCGGGCACCACCCGTCGGTCGATCTCTCGTGCGGTGGCGAGGTCGCCGGCCACCACGGCGTCGATCAGTTGCCGGTACGGCTCACTCGCGACATGCGCGACGACGCTGGCGATACCCACCGCGCCGATCGCGAGCCAGGCGAGATTCAGCTCGTCCGCACCGCAGTAGTAGAACAGATCGGTGTTCGCCAGCACCTTGGTGGCCCCGGCCACGTCGCCCTTGGCGTCCTTCACCGCAACGATCCGCGGGTGCTCGGCGAGCGCGATCAGCGTCTCGGTCTTCACCTCCACGCCGGCCCGGCCGGGGATGTCGTAGACCATGTTCGGCAGGCCGGTGGCGTCGGCGACCGCGGTGAAGTGCGCGCGCAGCCCGTCCTGCGGAGGCTTGTTGTAGTACGGCGTGACGACCAGGAGCCCGTCGGCGCCCGCGGCCTCGGCCTGCTTCGCGCACTCGATCGTGTGCGCGGTGTCGTTGGTGCCGACCCCGGCGACCACCTTGGCCCGGTCACCGACCGCGTCGAGCACCGCCTTGACGAGCTGGACCTTCTCCGCGTCGGAGGTGGTCGGCGCCTCGCCGGTGGTCCCGTTGATCACCAGCGCGTCGTTGCCGCGGTCGACCAGATAGGTGGCCACCTTCTGCGCGGCCTCGAGATCGAGCGCCCCATCGGGCCGGAACGGGGTGACCATGGCCGTCGTCAGGCGGCCGAAGGGCAGCGCCGACGAGGCAGAAGAATCTGGCGAGGACATGGGGCTCAGATTACCGCTCCGAAGCCTCGGGGAAATGAGTAGGCCTGATAGCTGTCCGCTCGGGGGTCCGGGCAGCTACCAGGCTCACTCGTCCTATCGGGCCGGGCCCAGCAGTCGTTACAGCTTCGACCAAAAAAGTCCGGAAAAAATTCTGCGAATACTCTCGGTAGTTGCAGGCTTGCGGATCGTCGAGGATTCATCATCGACCGGCCAGCCAGATCGAGGTGGCGTCGAAGAGTCGCTCCACTGCTTGGACCGCGCCAGGGAGCAGCAGTACGCCGCCGGCCAGGAGCAACGGCGCAATGAGCATGCGCTCGACCCAGCCGCCGGTGCGGAAGCGCAGTGGACGCGGGAGCCGGATCTCGTACCAGGTCTCGCCGCGGATCGGCAGCGGCCACAACCACGGGCAGCCGGAGCGGGTCAGGCTGTCACCAAGGCAATGCGTGAACATGCCGAGCGCCACCGCGACACCGATCCACCCGCCGATCCCGGTCAGACCCGCTTGTACGGCGTCCGCGGTCGACGTACCGGGGACCGTCGTACCCAGGACTGACCAGCCGACGGCTGCTAGGACCGCGATGATGAGCCAGTCGCCCAGCACGTGCGCAGCCAGGAGGAGTCCGGTCGCGCCGATGGCGAGCACAGCCCACTTCCCTCGGTCGCCGAGGCTTGCCGCGAGTACGCCGAGCAGGATCGCGGCAGCCAGGGTGTGCGTGGCGTGGCGGTGCTTCCCGGTGCTGTCCTCATCCCGTGGTCCCTTGGTGAGGTCGTAGAGCAGGCCCGAGAACGTGCGGATCATCGCGGACGCCAGTCTGGTCACCGGACCGAGCAGCCGGGACGCACTCGCACCTGGGTGATCGAGGTCGGGGACGAGCGCGTAGCCGGCCGTGGCCGCCGCGAACGGCACCACTTCCGCCACCGACGTCAGACCCACCAGCGGTGCGACCGCCAGTCCCAGGCACCACCCCGACAGGGCATGCGACCGACCCATCACGCGCGCCTCACCACTCCCTCACGACGGCAACGACCCATCCTTTCAATGCGGATCCCGCCCGCCCGGGAGGCTCGCCCACGACACCGTTTTGCATAATCATGCAGAGGGGTGCATACTTTTCCTGTGTCCAAGGTGCTTACGTCATTGCCGGTTGGTGAGCGGGTCGGGATCGCGTTCTCGGGAGGTCTCGACACGTCCGTCGCGGTCGCGTGGATGCGCGACAAGGGAGCGGTGCCCTGCACATACACCGCCGACCTCGGTCAGTACGACGAGCCCGACATCGCCTCGGTCCCCGGCCGGGCCACGGCGTACGGCGCGGAGATCACCCGCCTGGTCGACTGCCGGGCGGCGCTGGTCGAGGAAGGTTTGGCCGCCCTGGCCTGCGGTGCGTTCCACATCCGGTCGGCCGGGCGGACGTACTTCAACACCACCCCGATCGGGCGGGCCGTCACCGGCACGCTGCTGGTCCGGGCGATGCTTGACGACGACGTCCAGATCTGGGGCGACGGATCGACGTTCAAGGGCAACGACATCGAGCGGTTCTACCGCTACGGCCTGCTGGCCAACCCCCAGCTGCGGATCTACAAGCCGTGGCTGGACGCGCAGTTCGTGCATGAGCTGGGCGGGCGCAAGGAGATGTCGGAGTGGCTGGTCACGCACCAGCTGCCGTACCGGGACAGCACCGACAAGGCCTACTCCACCGACGCCAACATCTGGGGCGCCACCCACGAGGCCAAGACGCTGGAGCACCTCGACACCGGGCTTGAGAACGTCGACCCGATCATGGGTGTGAAGCACTGGGATCCGGAGGTGGAGATCCTGCCTGAGGAGGTCTCGATCGGCTTCGAGCAGGGCCGGCCGGTGACCATCAACGGCAAGGAGTTCGGCTCTGCGGTCGACCTGGTGCTGGAGGCGAACGCGATCGGCGGCCGGCACGGCCTGGGAATGTCGGACCAGATCGAGAACCGGGTGATCGAGGCGAAGAGCCGGGGCATCTACGAGGCTCCCGGGATGGCGCTGCTGCACTCGGCGTACGAGCGGCTCGTGAGCGCGATCCACAACGAGGACACGCTGGCGAACTACCACAACGAAGGCCGGCGGCTCGGCCGGCTGATGTACGAAGGCCGCTGGCTGGACCCGCAGTCGCTGATGCTGCGGGAGTCGCTGCAGCGGTGGGTCGGTACGGCGGTGACCGGTGAGGTCACGCTGCGGCTGCGGCGGGGCGAGGACTACTCGATCCTCGACACCACCGGCCCGGCGCTCAGCTACCACCCGGACAAGCTGTCGATGGAGCGGATCGAGGACTCGGCCTTCGGCCCGGTCGACCGGATCGGTCAGCTGACGATGCGGAACCTGGACATCGCCGACTCCCGCTCCAAGCTCGAGCAGTACGCCGGCCTCGGCATGTTCGGCAGCTCGAACCCGGCGCTCGCCTCCTCCACCGACCTCATCGGCGCCATGCCCACCGGCGGAGCCGAAGCCATCGCCTCCCGAGGCGAAGCCACCGAAGAAGACGAGCTCCTCGACCGCGCCGCCATGGAATCCGGCACCGACTGACCGCAGCACCCCCGTCTGGTGGGCTGACCCACCAGACCGCCTGACCGCTGTACCGCGGTCTGATGGGCCGACCCACCAGACCATGGGTTGACCCACCGCACGCGGCTGGCCAACCCACCAGCGCATGGGCTGACCCACCACACCGCCGGTTCACCCACCGCACGCGGCTGGCCAACCCACCGCCGCATGGGCCGACCCACCACACCGCCGGTGAATCGCCCCGGGTCTGATGGAGGCTCTCAATCCATGGAGGATGAGAGTTATGGCAGCACCGAGGAAGTATGGCGACGAGCTGCGTGAGCGGGCCACGCGGATGGCGGTGGACGCGCGCAAGGACCCGGCGACGAGGTCGGGGGCGATTCCGCGGATCGCGGAGCAGCTCGGCGTGCACCGCGAGACGTTGCGGGGTTGGGTCCGGCAGGCTGAGATCGACGCGGGGACAGTTCCGGGCACTGCCACCAGCGATGCCGAGCGGGTCGCGCAGCTGGAGCGGGAGAATCGCGAGCTTCGGCGGGCCAACGAGATCCTCAAGACAGCGTCGGCTTTTTTCGCGGCGGCGGAGCTCGACCGCAAGGTGAAGTAACCGAGGTGCCGACGGCGGCGCTGGTCGAGTTCATTGACCAGCACCGCGACCGGTTCGGGGTCGAGCCGATCTGTAAGGTTCTGGCCGCTGCCGGGATCAAGATTGCCCCGAGCACCTACTACGCCGCCAAGAGCAGGCCGCCATCGGCCCGGGCGGTCAGAGACGCCGAACTGGTCCCGGCGATCCGCCAGCTGCACAAGGACAACCTCGAGGTCTACGGCGTGCGCAAGATCCATGCCGAGCTGAATCGAGGCGGCATCAACGTTGCCCGGTGCACCGTGGAACGGCTGATGCGCGCCCAGAGCCTGCGAGGCATCAGGCGGGACAAGACCCGCAAGACCACCCAGACCCTGGGCGCTCAGACACCGCGTCCGGCCGACCTGGTGCAGCGGCAGTTCGTCGCCGACGCACCCAACCAGCTGTGGGTGGCGGACCTGACCTATATCCGCACCCACTCCGGCTGGGTCTACGCCGCGTTCGTCCTCGACGTGTTCTCCCGCCTGGTCGTGGGCTGGCAGGTCTCGACCAGCCTGCGCACCGACCTGGCCCTGGACGCCCTCGACATGGGGCTGTGGGCACGGCAGCGGGCCGGCCACGACCTCACCGGGCTGATTCATCACAGCGACCGCGGGGTCCAATACCGAGCTGTCCGCTACACCGAGCGGCTCGCCGAGGCCGATGCCGTCGCGTCCGTCGGCAGCCGCGGCGATTCCTACGACAACGCGATGGCCGAGGCCTTCAACTCGCTGTTCAAAGCAGAGCTGATCCGCAACCCCGCCACCCGGCCCAACACGGGCTGGAAGTCCATCAACGACGTCGAGATCGCCGTCGCCGAATACGTCGACTGGTTCAACCACCGACGCCTACACGGCGAGATCGGGCACGTCCCACCCGCCGAGTTCGAAGCCAACCACTACAGTGAAATCCCCGTCCTCACCGAGGCCGGAACCAAGTAACCGGGTCTCCACGAAACCCGGGGCGATTCACCGCGGGTTCACCCACCACACGCCGCTGGCCAACCCACCGGCGCATGGGCCGACCCACCACACCGCCGGTTCACCCACCACACGCCGCTGGCCAACCCACCGGCGCATGGGCTGACCCACCAGACGGCGCCCTCGCAGCGTTTGGGTGGTCAGGTGGGGAAGCGGGTGGTGACGGCGTCCAGGAACTCGGTGGGGCGGGTTTGGTGGACCACGTGGCCGGCGCCTTCGATGGTGGTGAGGGTGGCGTCGGGGATGCGGCGCGCGACTTCGGGGAGCACGTGTGGCGGGACGGGGCTGGTCGAGCCGCCGCTGATGACCAGGGTCGGGGCGGAGATCCTCGGCAGGTCTGCCCACCAGGCGGGATCGGGGTCGGCGAGCTGACGGAAGATCGCCACGAAGCAGTCCCAGTCGTAGTCGAGCTCGCCGTCGGGTCGCGGAGGCACGGTCCAGTCGCCCTCGCCGTCCGGCGGCGGGCTGTCGACCAGGACGAGCCCAGTGAGTCGTCCGGAGTGCTGCTCGGCGAAGATCGCCGCGACGCTGCCACCCATCGAATGACCGACCAGCAGGAACTTGTCCAGCCCGAGCCGGTCCACGAACTCGAGCACGTCGTCACGCATCGCCTCGAACGAGTACTCCGTTGTTCGCGCACTCGCTCCGTGCCCGCGCTGATCCAGCGCGAAAACCCGCCACCGCTCGGCCAACGCTGGCGTCACCGGCTCCCAGGTCGCCGCACTGGATCGCAGGCCATGCAGCAGCACCATCGGTGGTGCCGACGGATCGCCGGTCTCGACGTACTCGAATTCGCCTGCGGACAGAGGGACTCGCATGCCGTCATCCAAACCCGGCGGAGGGTCAGGCGTCGTAGTCGAGGGTGACGGTGGGGGTGGTGGGATGGGACTGGCAGGTCAGGACGTAGCCGGCTCGGATCTCGTCGGGTTCCAAGGCCCAGTTGGTGTCCATGCGGACGGAGCCCTCGAGGACCTTGGCGCGGCAGGTGCCGCAGACGCCGCCCTTGCAGGCGAAGGGGGCGTCGGAACGGACGGCGAGGGTTGCGTCGAGGACTACCTTCGAGTGCTCGGCCAGCGAGAACGTCGAGCGACGGCCGTCGAGGATGACCGTTACCTGAGCCGCGTTCTCATCGGTGGGAGCCTCCTCGACCGGAGCCGCCGGAGCCTCGTCGCCGACGTGGAAGAGCTCGGCATGGACGTGCTCGCGCGCCACGCCCTCCCCCAGCAACAACTCCTGCGCGCCGACGACCATCGCGTACGGACCGCAGAGGAACCACTCGTCCACGGACTCCAGCGGCAGGATCGTCGCGAACATCCGTCCCAGCCGGTCCGCGTCGATCCGCCCGCTGAACAGTTCCACCTCGGTCGACTCGCGCGACAACACGTGCACCAGGTGGAACCGCTCGGCGTACCGATCCTTGAGGTCGGCGAGCTCGTCCGCGAACATCACCGATCCTGCGGTCCGGTTGCCGTAGAGCAGAGTCACGCGCGACGACGATTCGACCGACAAGATCGTCGCGACCAGCGAGAGCACCGGCGTGATTCCACTGCCCGCGGCCACGAAGGCATAGTGCTTCGCGTTCGCCGGGTCGAGCGTCGTACCGAAGCGGCCGAGCGGCGTCATCACCTCGAGCTCGTCGCCGACCTTCAGCCCGTTCGCCGCGTACGCCGAGAACTCGCCCCCGGGGATCCGCTTCACGCCGATCCGCAACACGCCCGAACCGGCCGGCGAGCAGATCGAGTAGCTGCGGCGTACCTCCTCACCAGCACGGCGGATGGTGAGATGCTGCCCGGCACTGAACTCGTACTCCTGCGCCAACTCAGGCGGCACCTCGAACGTGATCGCCACCGAGTCGTCGGTGATCGCCTCGATCGCCGCCACCTTCAACGGGTGGAAGACGGCCCGTCGGCGCGGCGCCACAGTCGTCGTCATCACAACGCCTTGAAGTGATCGAAGGGTTCGCGGCAGGAGTTGCACCGCCACAGCGACTTGCACGAGGTCGACCCGAAGTGGCTCAACTCGGTGGTGTCCGGCGACCCGCACAACGGGCACCGCACAGTCAGACTCAGCATCACCGGGCCACCGACAGCGCGGCGGCCGGTCGGTGGGGCGATGCCGTACTCGGTCAGCTTCGCCTTGCCCGACTCACTCATCCAGTCCGTAGTCCAGGCCGGCGACAACACAGTCTCGACCCGGCCGTCCACCTGCAGCGCCTGAAGCGTGAGCTCTACCTCATGCCGGATCAGATCCATCGCCGGACAGCCGGAGTACGTCGGTGTGATCGTGACGACGACACCATCGCCCTCGTGACGCACACCCCGCAGCACACCGAGGTCGGCGATCGTCAGCACCGGTACCTCAGGATCAGCGACCTCGCCCACTGCTTCGAGGATCGCGGTGTCGGTCACCATGTCGCCCCCGGATGCGAGCGAGCCACATGCTGCAGTTCCGCGAGCAGATACCCCAGATGCTCGGTGTGCCGACCCTGACGGCCACCACTGTGCTGGTAGGACGCGTCCGGCCGGCTGCACGTCGATTCGTCGATGACAGCCATCACCCGGCGCGTCCACTCGTCCTGCAGCGTCGCCGGATCCACTGCGACCGCGAGACGACGGACGAGGTCGTCGGACTCGAACATCTCGGCGGTGTAAGGCCAGAGTGCGTCCAGCGCCTGTTCCATCCGGCGGTGGCTCTCCTCGGTGCCGTCGCCGAGGCGCAGCACCCACTGGGTCGCGTGGTCGACGTGGTACGCGACCTCCTTGACCGCCTTACCGGCCACACCGGCCAACTGCTCGTCGTCACAGCTCCGAAGCTCGTCGTACAGGAGGTGCTGGTACGTCGCGAAGTACAGCAACCGCGCCATCGCGTAGGCGAAGTCGCCGTTCGGCAGCTCGCACAACTGCAGGTTGAGGAAGTCGCGCTCGTCCCGGAGGTAGGCGAGATCGTCCTCCGAGCGACCGGCCCCCTCGACCGCACCGGCGTACTGCAGCAGCGACCGGGCCTGGCCGAGCTGGTCCAGTCCGATGTTGCCGAGGGCAACGTCCTCCTCGAGCTGCGGCGCGGCCGCGATCCACTCGGCAGTCCGCTGCGCGGAGATCAGCGCGTCGTCGCCGAGGCGGAGCGTGTAGACGAAGAGGTCGTTCACAGATGCTCGACGCCTTCCGGGACCTGGTAGAAGGTCGGGTGCCGGTAGACCTTGTCGCCGGCCGGGTCGAAGAACTCGTCCTTCTCGTCCGGGCTGGACGCGGTGATGTCGGCGGCGCGCACCACCCAGATCGACACGCCTTCCTGGCGGCGGGTGTAGACGTCGCGCGCGTTCCGCAGCGCCATCGTCGCGTCAGGAGCGTGCAGACTGCCGACGTGTGTGTGCGACAGCCCACGACGAGACCTGACGAACACCTCCCACAGTGGCTCGATCATGCCGCCCGCACCGCCTTCTTGGCCGTGTACGCCGCAGCCGCCTCACGGACCCAGGCACCGTCCTCGTGCGCCCTGACCCGGTGCGCGAGCCGCTGCTCGTTGCACGGACCGTTGCCCTTCACCACGTCGTACAACTCGGTGTAGTCCGGCTCGCTGAAGCGGTAGTGCCCGGACTCCTCGTCGTACGACAGTCCGTCGTCAGGCACGCGAATCCCCAGTACGTCGGCCTGCGGGACGGTCATGTCGACGAAGCGCTGGCGCAGTTCGTCGTTGCTGTGCCGCTTGATCCCCCACGCCATCGACTGCTCCGAGTGCGTCGACGCGGAGTCCGGCGGCCCGAACATCATCAGCGACGGCCACCACCAGCGGTCCAACGCGTCCTGGGCCATCGCCTTCTGCCCATCGGTGCCGTTGCACAGCGTGTGCAGGATCTCGAACCCCTGCCGCTGGTGGAACGACTCCTCCTTGCAGACCCGCACCATGGCCCGCGCGTAGGGCCCGTACGAGCAGCGGCACAGCGGCACCTGGTTGACGATCGCGGCACCGTCGACGAGCCAGCCGATCGCGCCGATGTCGGCCCAGGTGAGCGTCGGGTAGTTGAAGATGCTGGAGTACTTCTGCTTCCCGCTGTGCAGCAGGTCGAGCAGGTCGGCCCGGTCCACACCGAGGGTCTCGGCGGCGGCGTACAGGTAGAGACCGTGGCCGGCCTCGTCCTGCACCTTGGCCATCAGGATCGCCTTGCGGCGCAGCGACGGCGCGCGACTGATCCAGTTGCCCTCCGGCTGCATACCGATGATCTCGGAGTGCGCGTGCTGCGCGATCTGCCGGATCAGGGTCTTGCGGTACCCCTCCGGCATCGCGTCCCGCGGCTCGATCCGGCCGTCGGCGTCGATGGTCGCCTGGAAGCTGTCCATGCCGGTCAGCATAGCCGAGATGTGACACTTTCTCGCCAGATCAACGGTAAGTGTCACAAAGTCGGACGCGGTGGTGCTAGGTCCACCCCGGGAAGTGGTGACAACGCGCTGGGTGCGGCCGTCGCGGCAGGCGAGGATTTCGAGTAACAGCTCAAGGACTACACAGTTTCTCGAAAGGGTGTCCCCGTGACTACGCAGACTCTCCCGGCCGTCGATCACCGCGGACCGGTCTCCGGCAAGGAGCGCGCCCTCGCGCCCGACCTGATCCGCGGCGCGATGCTGCTGCTGATCGGGCTCGCCAACGCCGCCAACTTCGCCTTCGCCGGCCAGCCCGGTGTGGAAAGCGCGCCGCACGGCCTCGAGCGGCTGCTGAACTTCGTCAAGCTCACCTTCGTGGACGCCCGGGCCTACCCGGTGTTCGCGGTGATGTTCGGCTACGGCCTTGTCCAACTCGCCCGGCGCCAGCGCTCGTCCGGCGCGACCACCGGCGCCGTCCGACGGATCCTGCTGAAGCGGAACACGTGGCTGGTCGTCTTCGGACTGATGCACGCGACGCTGTTGTACTTCGGCGACTTCCTCGGCGCGTACGGCATCGTCGGGATCATCTGCACGCTGTTCCTGCTCAACCGCGGCGACAAGTTCCACCGGATCGTTCTCGGCATCTGGGTCTTCGAGGCCCTCTATGTGTTGACCACCGCGGTTCAGGCCGTCATCGCCGGACTGAGCAGCTCTGGCCCGGCGCACGCGCTGACCAACGAGCCGAACCCGTCGCTGGCCGCGGCGTCGTACGGCGCCGGCCTGGTCGACCGGCTGCACGAGTACCCGCTGCACACCGCCAGCGTGGTCGGATTCATCATCGTCGTCTGGCTGGGCATCTGGGCCGCCCGTCAGCAGATCCTGGAGAACCCGGCCGCGCACCGCACCCTGCTGACCCGTGTCGCCGCCGTCTGCATGGGCTTCACGATCCTCGGCGGCCTGCCGCTCGCTCTGGTCGGCGCCGGCTGGCTGCACGTCGACAAGGCCGCGGTCGACGCCATGAGCAACCTCTCCCACGTCAGCGGCATGTTCGGCGGTCCCGGGTACGTCTCTCTGTTCGGTCTGCTCGTCTCGCGCATCACCACGCTGTCGCTGCCGGTCCGGGCGATCTCCTCCCTGGGTCAGCGGTCGCTGTCTGGCTACCTGTTCCAGTCGGTCTCGTGGATGGTGCTGCTGGCGCCCTTCACCCTGGACCTCGGTCACCGCTTCGGCAGCACGGCGTACACCGCCTTCGGATGCGCGGTCGCGGTGTGGATCGTGTCGGTGCTCGGCGCCTACGCGATGACGAAGCGGTCCTACCGTGGGCCGGCGGAGACCTTGCTGCGGCGGCTCGTGTACTGACCCCTCACCTGTTGCCGGCCGGACCTGGTG
>NZ_JBFAKS010000050.1:0-68974 GCF_040655855.1 Kribbella sp. NPDC050281
GCACGAGGTCGCGCCGCCCGGCGCACGGGTGGCGTACGTGGACAACGACCCGGTCGTGCTCGTTCACGCCAGGGCGCTGCTGGCACTCGACAGCGACACCTCCGTGGTCCAGGGCGACCTGCGCCATCCCGAGGAGATACTCAAGGACGGCGAGCTCGGCATCGACTTCGACCGCCCGGTCGGCATCCTGCTCGTGGCGGTCCTGCACTTCGTCGCCCGCTCCGAAGACCCGGGCCGGAACGGCCCGGCGGGACCTGGGCGAAGCATTGCCGAAAACCATCCAGAGGGGAGCAGGACGATGATCACCGAACACCAAGAGGTAGCCCGCCACCGCGTCAACGAGCAGTTGCGCGCCGCCGAGGTCCGCGCCGAGCGGCACGGACGCAAGGCGACCCGCACCAGCGGACCCCGCTACGAGCTGGCCGGCGTACTGCGCCGGATCGCCGACCGCCTGGACCCGCAGCGCCGCCTCGACTCGCAGCGCCGCCTGGCCGAGCCGCAGCCCGGCCGCCGCGGTACCGGCCTGTCGGTCGTCCGATGACCGGCTCGCCGATCAACGGCGCGGCAGCCGCACTTTGCAACTTGCTGCAACGTCTGGGTTTGGTGACGGTTCGGACCTGTGGACGCTGCTAGCGTTCACGCCGTCACTCTTGGTTCACAACTGGGGAGAGAAACAACGATGTTGCGTCCGTTGATCACCGCAACCGCTGCGGTCGTACTGCTGGCCGGCTGCAGCGGCGGTGACGACAAGGCTTCCGATACCACCGCGGGCGACGGCGGTCAGTCGGCATCGAGTCCGGCAACACCCGAGGTCCCCTCGTTCGACCCGCCCAAGGCGTTCGCCGCGGTCTCCGGGATCGCCGAGCCGAGCGTCCCGGGCGACAACGACTACACCATCAAGGCCGGCATCGTCGGCCAGACCGCTCTGTATGCGGGGAACAACGGCATCTCCGGCCTCAACGTGGCCGGTCTCCACTCCTGGCAGGTCCTTTCCAAGGAGGACACGACCACCACGATCTCCGACTCCAGCAGCCCGATGGCTGTGCAGCTCGACGGCAAGGAAGTCATCGGTGTCGCCTACGTCCAGCGGGTCCAAGGCAGCGGCACGCAGAAGGCCCGCGGCCAGGTCCTGTTCCAGTGGATCGATCCGGCCGAGGGCAAGGTCATCACCTCGATCCCCGTCGACCTCACGCCGCTCCTCGGCCCCGACAACGGCGGCAAGGACATCGTGAGCCAGACCTACGACGCCGCGACCGGACAGATCGCCGTCGCCGTCTCGGCCGGCTCGCCGGAGAACGCGAAGAAGGCCGGCACCTTCACCGTCTTCGCCGACCCGAAGGCGAAGAAGTCGACGGTGACGCCGTTCTTCGCCGTCGCCGGGCTGCTCGACGGGAAGATGGCCGGCACCATCGGCGACGGGCAGGAGGGTGCGACCGACCTGACCGTCGCGACCGCCGACGCCACCACCGGCAAGGTCACCAAGAAGACGCCCGTGAAGGCGAACTACCTCTGGCCGGCCGGCTTCGGCGGCAAGCGCGCCTACCTGTCCGGCTCGGTGTACGTCCCGGCCGCGCCGGGCAAGCTGGACGGCTACTACTCGTCGAGTGTGTACTCCGTCGACATCGCCACCGGCGCCTTCACCACGCTGACGTCGACGCTGAAGGACGAGATGAACTCGGTCCGCTACGAGTGCCGGGGTGACCAGAAGAACTCGGTCGTCTGCGGCGGCTCGCGCCAACTGGAGTCGGTCGAGATCATCGGCTTCGACGACAGCACCGGCAAGAAAGTCTGGGGTTACACCAACGAGTCGGCCAGTCGCGTCGTACCGAATGTCACCACCGTCTTCCACGGAGTGGTGTACGCCCAGGCCGAGAAGGACGCCGTACTGCTGGACGCTGCCACCGGTCAGGACATCGCATCGCCGACGCCGACCCCCGGCGACGATGGAACGCCGTCGGCCACCGGGACACCGTCGGAGTCGACACCCACCGAGAGCTCGTCGTCCTCGGACAACATCGGCGGCTTCGGCGACACCACGTTGCTGTACGGCGAACCGAAGTCGCCCAGCATGGTCTCGACGTACGGAAGCGTCTACCTGCTCGAGCCGGGCGACAAGGCCCCGATGTCGACCGAGACGGTGCTGGTCGTCCAGAAGGCGATCGGCTGACCCCATCGGACCGACAGGCCCCGACCAGCTGGTCGGGGCCTTCGTCTGTCTAGACGTCGGTGCGGTGGAAGTTCTGGTAGGACCGCGACGGCGTCGGGCCGCGCTGGCCCTGATAGCGGGAGCCGTACTTCGCCGAGCCGTACGGGTGCTCGGCCGGGGACGACAGCCGGAAGAAGCACAACTGGCCGATCTTCATCCCGGGCCAGAGCTTGATCGGCAGTGTCGCCACGTTCGACAGCTCCAGCGTCACGTGCCCGGAGAAGCCCGGATCGATGAACCCGGCGGTGGAGTGGGTGAGCAAGCCGAGCCGGCCCAGCGAGGACTTGCCCTCCAGCCGCGCCGCCACGTCGTCGGGCAGCGTCACCAGCTCGTACGTCGATCCCAGCACGAACTCACCGGGATGCAGGATGAACGGCTCCTCGCCGTCGGGTTCGACCAGCCGGGTCAGGTCGGGCTGTTCCTCGGCGGGGTCGATGTGCGGGTACCTGTGGTTCTCGAACACCCGGAAGAACCGGTCCAGCCGCACGTCGACACTCGACGGCTGCACCATCGCAGCATCGAACGGATCCAGCTGGACCCGCTTCGCGTCGAGCTCGGCCAAGATGTCACGGTCGGAGAGCAGCACGACAGGAACTTAGCAGCGTGCTGCGTCTCCGCCCAGCTCTGCCGGCCCGTTCGGGTGCCTGGTGGCGGATCGTCCGGAGCCCTCAGCTCCCCGGCGTGACCTCACCACCAGACCGTCCCGGCGATGGTTCCGGCACCGTTGCGGCGCACCGAAACCTGGGCCTCAGGCAACGATCAGTCGGCCAGCTTGTTGAACTTCGACACCTGGGTGGCGAAGGTCTTCACCTGCGCCGGCGACCAGTCCTTCAGCAGATCCTCGATCACCTTGTGCCGCTTCTTCCGGGCCGCCGTCAGCTTCCGCTTACCGGCCGCGGTCAGGGTCAGCAGAGTCGCCCGCGCGTCCGACTTGTCGGCGGCCCGCTTCAGCAGACCCTCCTCCTCCAGTCGTGCGCAGGCCCGGCTGACCGGGCCCTTGTCCACCTCGAGCGCCGCTACCAGGTCGGCCATCCGCACCGGCGCCAACTCCTCGACGTGGTTCAGCAACGCGTACTGCGCCGGCTCCAGGTCCGGGTGCGCCTCGTCGGACAGCTTCCGCTGCAGGCTGCGCAGCCGCCGCGCCAACGTGACGAGCTCGTTCTCCAGGTTCTCCAGCGCGTCACTCGTGTCTGTTGCCACCATTCACCCCTTCATCCAGTTGCCCCGCAACCATCTTGTCCGGTCCCGAGGACCGTGTCCTCACGTTGCGTCAAATGTTGCCCCCGGCAACGCGTTCTAATCTGCCAGAAGATGACCGACCTGCCCAGTCCTGAGCGTGCCCTTTGTGGAAAACTCCCCAAGAACCCCTGGCGCAAACCGCCCGCACGCGTCTTTTCGATGCACCGGGCATCGTCTTCGTCCCGTTCGGTTGACCCGGCAGCAACCACCGGGTCCGCCGCGCCGGACCCCGCGTGCCCGCGGCCCGCCCGATCGGCTATGCTCTTCTCCGCCTGCTGGTCCCACCATCACGCAGTGCGGGTGTAGTTCAATGGCAGAACATCAGCTTCCCAAGCTGACAGTGCGGGTTCGATTCCCGTCACCCGCTCCAGATCAAAACCCCAGGTCAAAGGCAAGTTTCTGACCTGGGGTTTCGTCATCTCAGAGACCGGCTACCGCCGTGGTGCCCGTTACGTGCCCGATGCCACCGCGAGACCGTCGTCCGGGTCGTCCCGCAAACCTTCCGCGACAAGTTCTGACATTGCCTGAGCGACGCCTTGGTGTCGCCGGTCATTCGTGTGCAGGTAGATGAGTGCTGCCCGACTGCTGGCGTGACCCATGCGCTCACCCGGCTTCGAGCGAACCGCTGGCACAGGCTCGGACATCAGCACCTCCCCAGGCCCCTCGCTCAGTATCGCGCGAACGGCTGTGGGTCCTCTGGCTAACCGCCGGCGGCGGGAGCGGAGCATGCCAGACTGTCTTTGAGATCCGGCGAGGGCCACCGGGCGACGACCCTGGCCCAGCCACAGGCATCGGGAGGGTCCCACACCGGACGGTCACCGGATCGCTATGAGCGCAGGTCTAGGAATTGGGGGATTGGCGATGCGTCGACTCACGATCGACACGACATGTGTCATAGCCGCCGCGCAGGGCGAGGCCAGTGGCGACGAGATCGACCGGCTCGTAGATCTGGCCAGAGCAGGGCAGGTTGAACTGTGGCTGACATCGGCGTTCGCCTACGATCAGTCGACTGCACGGAATGGCCGCGCGGCTGCGAACCTCATGTGGCTGGCAAATCGTCCACTGATCCGAGCCGTGCCTGGCCCATTTCGATTCGACCTTTCGACTTTCAACGGTCCAGATGTCTTCGCGAGCCAGGAGGCGGCGGACGCTGACCAGAAGATCACGGCCATCCTGATCGAAGGGCCGAGCGAGGACGCGGGTCGAAAGATCCATGATGTGCATCATCTGACGGCGCACTTGATGGCGGGCCACGACGCATTCATCACCCACGACAAGGGGATGCTCAACAAGCGTGACGTCCTGCAGTCCCAGACTGGCATCAGAATTCGTCGCCCATCCGAAGCGCTGGCACTTGCCGGCGCCCCCGTTGCCCCCGGCCAGTGAGGAGGTTTTGCCGCGCCCGATGCTGTGCCCGATCGGACGATACTCGGCATGAACCATCGGTCAACAGCGGTCAATTCAGATCGGGCGACCAGCTCGCCGACCCTGAGGCTGAGCCGACTACGGCTGACAATTCTGTTCCCAAGCTGACAGTGCGGGTTCGATTCCCGTCACCCGCTCCGCTTGTCAGAACAAAGTCCAGGTCCCTTCGTGACCTGGACTTTTCCTTTGCCTTGCGCTCCTACTCAAGCGATTGACCTACGAGACTGTTGCTCCAGTCAACGGACTGTGGATGTGTTTGCGGGTGGTGGATCGGTGGGTGAGGAGCGCGGCGATCGTCCATACGACGGCCAGGACGGTCATCGGGAAGAGGTCGCCGTTCTCCTCGGTGAAGAGAGGATCAGGCCGAGGTTCACCGCGGCGTGTGCGGCAGTCGCGACGGCGAGGTTGGTACCGCGGGCGGATTGCAGGACTGCGCCCATCACCACCGAGAGCGCGGTCGCCATCACCACGAACAAGCCCATGTAGACGACGCCGTGCGCGAACCCGCCGACATGCCAGAAGCCCCAGAGCACGCCGATGATCGTCGTGATCACCAGCACTCCCAAGGGAAACGGCAGACTTTCGGCTCGCCAGCTGTGGCCGGCGATCACGTGGACGAACACCGACGCGAGCAGCGCCACGATCACGATGCCGACGACTAACGCACTCCGGCCGGCCGCCACCGCGGCCGGCGTGAAGCGGGCCCGTACGCGCGTCGTACGACGGAACAGCAGGAACATCACGCCGACCCCGAGGGCCGGCGCGAACTGCACCAGCTGGATCAGGTCAGGGTCGGGACCGGTCGCGGCCTGGACCGCGTTCAGGACTCCGCTGAAGACCATCGTGGCCAGATAGAACACCAGTACGCGCAAGAACCTCGTCACTCCTGGGCGAGGTAGGGCGCGAGCATCAGGTCCAGCTGCTCGGAGAGGAACTCGCTGAGCGAGCCCCAGCCGTTCACCGCCCAGACCTGCAGCGCGCCGTTGAAACAGACAAGGGTGTGGCGAGCGAGAGCCGGTACGTCGGCATCCGGGCGCAGCTCATCGGCGTCCTGGGCCGCGCGGTACAACCGGGCGCAGCTGTCGACGATCGCGGCGGAGTGCGCCAGCGCGTGCCTCCGGAACTCCGGATCGGCGACGTCGAGCTGGACGAACCCGAGCCCGTTGCCGAGCTCCTCGCGGTGCTTGATGTGGGCAACGGCTGTCAACGCGAAGTCCCGCAGGATCGCCAGCGGCGACGTATTGCGCGCCTCGGCTTCCTCCGCCGCCCGCAGCACCATCACCGGCGACCGCGCGGCCGAGGCGAGCAGCAGGCCCCGCTTAGAGCCGAACCTCTGCACCAGAGTCGGCGCCGCCAGACCGACCCTGGTGCCGACCGCCGCGAGCGTCAGTTTCACCGGTCCGAGCTCGGCCAGGACCTGACGAGTGGCGTCCAGGATCACGTCGTCGCTGACCAGCCGCGGCCGAGCCATCCCGACCCCTCCCGAGTTTGTGAACCATCATTCGTTAATGGCGGGACAGTAACAGATCCTTGTTGGATCAGTTAGTCAATGGCAACGGGTGAACAGCGGGACCCGGAGAGGGCCCGCGTGGGTGCTCGTTGCCCGGTCCACCCGCCGCGGACTGGGTTCGTCGTACCAACGGGAGCCTCTTCATGCGTTTCGCCCGCACCGCCTTGGGTCTGTTGCTGACCCTGATAGGCCTGGTCGTCACCTTCGCCGGAGCCGCGGCCGCCTTCTGGCTGGTCGGCCCGGACAACACGATCTCCACCGGCAGTCAGTCGTTGACCAGCAAGGGCCTGGCCGTCATCACCGCGCCCGACCTGCTGGACCGGCACGGCCCGACCCTGCACGTGACCGCGACCGGGAACAAGCCCGTGTTCGTCGGCGTCGGGCAGGACCTGGACGTCTCCAACTACCTGGCCGGCGCGGCCCACACCCGCGTGATCCGGTACGCCATTCCGTCCACCTTCAGCACCCAGCAGATGCGCGGCGGCATCCCGCGGCTGACACCGCCGGGCGAGCTCGACTGGTGGGTCGCGAAGTCCGGCGGCAACGGCCCGCGGTCGATCGCCTGGCCGATCCAGGACGGCATGTTCGACGTCGTCGTGATGAACGCGGACGGCAGCCCGGCGGTCGGCGCCGACGTCCGCTTCGGCGTCGAGGTGCACCGTGGCTTCGGCATCTGCCTGCTGGTCCTCGGTGCGGGTGTCGTCTTCCTCGCCCTCGGCCTGGCCCTCGCCTTCCACCGCCGCCCGGCCGCGCCGGTCCCAGCTTTCACACCCGCGCGCATCGCCTCTGTCCCGGCCCCGGCTCGGTCCGCCCCAGCCTCGCCCACCTCCGCGCCTGCCAACTCCGGTCCGGCCAACTCCACGCCGGTCGCCTCCGCGCCGGTCGCCTGGGCTCCGGTCGCCGAGCCGGTGTCGCCCTTCGCGCCCGAGCGGGTCAGCCCGTTCGCGCCGGTCGCGACCGACCTCCCGGCGTACCGGGCGCGCGCCGACGAACCGAGCACCGAGGAGATCCCCGTCTGCCTCCCGGCGATCACCTACCCGCAGCCCGTGCCGAAGCCGGCCAAGCAACCCATCCCGGCCGCCCCGATGCTGATGTCCCCCGCCGCCGTCGCGCGCGCCAAGTCACCCGCCCTCCTCACCCCGGTCGGCGCAGGCGGCCCGGCGTACGACGAGTCGCCGTACCAGGAGCCGGTCGTCGAGCCGGAGACGGTGTCTCTGGTGGAGTCCCCGGAGTTCGAGAAGAGTGACGAGGCGGTCCGGAGGACGGCCGCACTCCTGGCCAGCGGCGCTTTGTTGCTCACGACAACGAGTTGCGGCCTGCTCCCGGCCAAGAACAGCATCGTCGCCTCCGACACCCGCCCGGCCGTCACGCTCGCCGACGCGCAGGCCGTCGTCGCGAAGTACAACCAGCTCAACAACCGCGCCAACGCGAACCGCGACGCGAAGCTGTCCGAGACGATCGAGGCGGATCCGACCCTGGCGCAGACCCGGGCCGGCTTCGTCATCGGCCGCAAGCTCGACGCGGCCGGCAAGGACTCCACCAAGCCGTTCACCTACACCGATCCGCAGATCGGCGCGCCGGAGTTCGGGTCGTACCCGATGCGGTTCGTGGTCAGCTCCGGCGTTTCCGGTGAGCCGGACAGCCGCCAGCTCGGCGTCTGGCAGCGGCAGAGCGCGGGTACGCCGTGGCTGCTGACGAACTCGGTCTACCCGTCGGCCTCGATGAAGCTGCCGCCGATGGAGGGTCTGCGGACGCCGCACAAGACCGACCTGGACAAGCTCCACAGCCTGCCGACTTCCGCTGCCACCAACCTCGCGGCGTACCTGTCCGGCGGCGCGAAGTCCGCGCAGGCGAAGTACTTCGTCCCCTCGCCGGGGTCGGCGAAGCTCCTCGAGCAGCGGGCCAAGGCCAAGGTCGCGGACACCAAGGAGTCGTACATCGCGAGCGTCTCGGACACGTTCAGCCCGTCCGGCGATCCGCTGACCTTCATCACGTCGTCGGGTGAGGCGCTGGTTTTCCTGGCCCTGACCGAGCAGTACCTGCAGCGCGTCGAGCCGGGTTCGAACGCGTACTGGACCAGCGGCGAGGCGACCGCGTTCAGCAGCATGGTCAAGTACACGCAGACCCTGCACCAGGACTATCTGCACCAGGTCGCGCTGGTCATCCCCACCAAGGCGAGCGGCGGCACGATCCGCATCCTCTCGATGGACGGGCAGCTGGTCGGCGCCGGAGGGTCCTGAGCCGCGTTCTGATCAGTCGGCGGCAAACGGTTGCTGAAGGATAGTTCCGGCTGGTTGACTCCGGGCGTGAGGTTTTTCCCATCCGCCCGGGAGTTTCAGTGGACATCACCCGCCGCCGCCTGCTGTCGTTCGTACCCGCCACCGCCCTGCTGACCGCGGTCAACCCCGCACCTGCCGCCCGCGCGGCCGAGACGATGCCTGCGATGGACGCCGACCCCGCCCAGTTGCTCACCAACGCGATCGGCATCTACGCCGGTACGCCGGAGTCCAACGCGCGTCCCGAGGTTGCGGCCAAGCTCGCCAGCCTCGACACCACCGCTCGGACCTGGCTGGCGGCGCTGGACACCGCCGGCGCGGGCGAGCTGTTCGCCGGTCTCCCGCTCGGCACGAGCGACCCGAACCTCAGCGCGTCGTACCAGCACCTCTACGAGATCGCGCTCGCCTTCCGCCGCCCCGGCCCGGCGTCCGATCTACAGGGCAACGAGCAGGTCCGCGCCCGCGTCGCCGAGAAGCTCGGCTGGCTGCACGACAACTACTACGGCGATCAGTCGAAGGGGTACTACGGCAACTGGTTCACCTGGGAGATCGGCATCTCGACGTTCGTGTCGAAGACGCTGGCCCTGATCGACGCTCCGGCCGAACTCGTCACGCCGTACGTCGCCTCGATGGACGCGTATCTGCGCAACGGCAAGGACGGCGACGTCGACCTGGATTCGCGGTTCCACACCGGCGCCAACCTCGTCGACATCACCGCGAACCGGGTGCTGCAGGGCGCGCTGACCGGCGACGACGCGCGGATCCGGAAGGCGCTGCAGGACCAGTTCACGGTCTTCGCCACGGTCGATCCGTACAACCTCCAGCACGGCGTCACCGATGGGTACTACGCCGACGGCTCGTTCATCCAGCACGCGTCCGTCGCCTACACCGGCTCGTACGGCAAGGGCCTGCTCAGCCGGGTCGTGCAGACGATCAAGGTGCTCGACGGGACGGAGTACGCGCAGGGCGGCGACCTGGTCGGCGTGGTCCAGGGCTGGGTCGAGGACGGGTTCGCGCCGCTGATCTTCGAGGGCTGGATGATGGAGATCGTCAAGGGCCGCGCGGTCTCGCGGACCACCACCGGGTACGCCGACGTCGCCGTCGTGGTGGAGGCGATCGTCGATCTGGCCGACTACGCCGCGGGTGACGACGCCGCCCGGCTGAAGTCGTTCGCGAAGTTCACGTCGCGGCCGACGATCAACCCGACCAGCTTCGTCTCGCCGGTCAGCGTCGCCCGGTACGCCGACATCCAGGCGGACCCGGCGATCGTCCCGGCCGATCTCAACCCGGCGGCGAGCAGTACGGCGTTCAACGCGATGGACCGGACCGTGCACCGGCGGCCCGGCTTCGCGTTCGCACTGGCGCGGAACTCGGAGCGGATCAGCAAGTACGAGTACATGAGCGGCGAGAACCTGATGCCGTGGTTCCAGGGCGACGGCGCGCACTACCTGTACCTGGCCGGTCAGGACCAGACCCAGGCGTTCGGGGTCGACTACTTCACCGCCGTCTCGCCGTACGCGCTCGGCGGTGTCACCGCGCCGGTGGAGACCCGCAAGACGATCCCGGAGCTCTACGGAACGCCGTACTACGACAATCCCTCGCACCCGCTGAACTTCACCTCGTCGTCGGAGTCGCAGAACACCTACGTGTACTTCCCGGTCGGGACCAACGCGTACTCCGGCGGCGCAACGCTCGGTGCGTACGGCGCGACCGGGTGGGTGCAGTCGGATGACTTCGCCTACGCGTCGCGCGACATCCTGCCGGACGACTTCGTGGTCTATCGGAACGCATCGGCGACCAAGTCGTGGTTCATGCTGGACGACGAGATCGTCGTTCTGGCGGCCGGGGTAGGCGACAAGGATCGACCGGTGACGACGACTCTCGACACTCGCATCGCGGCGCAAGGCGCGCCGGTTGCGATCACCGGCGTAGGACGGGACGGCCGCGAATGGACCGGGACGGGTACGACGGATCCATGGTGGCTGCGGTACACGGACGGTGGAGTTGCGCTCGGGTACTACTTCCTGCAGCCGAATCAGGTGTCGGTCGGACTCGAGCAGGTCACGCGGAGCCGGCGGGTGATGCGGACCTCGAACCCGGACACGGCCGTGACCAAGCAGGTGTTCGGGCTGACCGTCGCGCAGCCCGCCCGGGCGACGCGGGCACTCGCGTACGCATTGGTGCCTAACGCAACGGAATCAGCGTTGCGCGGCTACCAGCACGGGCGGATCGCCGTACTGTCGAACAGCTCACGACTGCAAGCGATCCAGCATCTCGGGCTGCGGCTGACCGGTGCGAACACGTTCGCGTCCGGTCATCACAACCTGCCCGGGCTGACGATCGACGGGCCTGCGTCTGTGTTGTTGCAACGGCATGCCGATCGGACGACGACGGTCGCCGTGTCGGACCCGACCACGCAGCGCGACACGATCACGGTGAACCTGTGGGCGCAGTACCTCCGGCCCGAGTCCGCGGATCCCGGCGTACAGGTCGTGCGAACGGTGACTGGGACGCGGCTGACGTTCACGACGCGGCACACTTATGGGCACAGTCTGACGGTCAAGCTTCTTCCAGCCTGGTGATGAGCGTCCGCATGGTGGCGAGCGTCGTTCGCAGGTCGTCGAGGGCGACGTCATTGCTGAGCTTGGCGGCGAACGGGTGCTGGGCGACGGCGATCTGCCGGATGGCCCAGTAGCCGGCCTCGGTACAGGCGAGCAGTTTGGCGCGGCGGTGCGCCGGATTCGGCTGGTACTCGGCCAGGCCGCGTTCGACCAGCAGGTCGGCGATGCGCTGGACCCCCTGCCGGCTGACGCCCATGATGCGGCCGACCTCGGCGACCGACCGCGGCTCGTCCAGGACGCCGCCGAGGACCTGCCACCACGCGGCGGTCAGCCCGCCGTGCGCGGCCAGGTCCTGGGCGGCCTCCATCAGCCGGGCGTTCAGCCGGAAGGTGGCGAGGATGACGTCGGTCAACAGCACACCACCTTCCGTCGCCGGTCCCGGCTGCGGCCAATCCTTGCGGGGTGGAACCGTCATCCGACCAGGATCGGGTACGCCGATGGGTCGGCGCGGTGGAACACGCCTTCGTACGCATCCAGCTTGCGGTCGTCCGCGAGGCCGAGCCGCTGCAGTGTCGCCCGCGCGAACTGCACCGGCGAGTCCGGTCCGGCCGTGATCAGATCACCGTCGACCACCGCTCGCTCGTCGACGTAGTTGTCACTGCCCTGGTAGCCGGTGGCCTGCAGGTACTCCTTCACCGCGCTCGTGTGCTTGCGCTCGTCCAGCAACCCGGCCCGCGCCAGCCCAGCCGTCGCGCCGCAGATCGCCGCCACCGGAATCCCGGCCTCGAGGAACCGCTGCGCCAACTTCGCGAACGCGTCCCCCCGCCCGTCGTCCCACTGCCCCGAGCCCGCCAGCACCAGGAGATCCCCTTCATCCGGCTCAACGTCGGCCAGCGCCACGTCCGGCACGATCCGCATCCCGCCCATCGTCACCACCGGCTCAACCGTCTCCCCCACAGTCACCACCGTCCACGGCACCCCGGTGAACCGCCCAGTCCGCAACTCGACCAGCAGATGCCCGATCTCCCAGTCCGCCCACGTCTCATACACCGCCACATATGCTGTCCTCATAGACAACATACTGTCATCACGACAACATGCTGTCAATAGTACGAACTCCACCGGCGTACCGTAGGAAGATGCTGTGGCTGTACATCAGCCTGGGGGTAGCGGGGATCGCGATCGCAGGGTGGCTCGCGTGGCGTCATCACCTGCGGCGGCGGCAGGTGGCGGAACAACTGGAGTCGTTGCGCGTGATGGTCGCGGACGATGTCGCTCGGTTCGGAGAGCAGTATCGGGGGCTGGCGGGGAGCGACTCAGCCGACTACGAAAACGCAGGGCGGGCGTATTGGTTCGCGTTGGAGGCGAGCAGAGACCTCCAGGATCCGACTGCGGTCGGGGCGATCACCCGACGGTTGGCGGACGCGCAGTACGACGTACTGCGCCACACGTCGACGACCGCCGGCCAACCGGTGCCGGAACGCCGGGTGCCGTGCTTCTTCAACCCACAGCACGGTCCGTCGCTCACCGACGTGCTCTGGACAGAACCAGGACGCGGAACCCGGAAGCTCCCCGCCTGCGCGGAAGATGCCGCTCGCATCACGGCGGGCACGGAGCCGTTGATCCGGTACGCCGAACACAGTGGTCACCGAGTCCCGTACTGGGACGCCGGGCCGGCCTTCGCGCCGTACGGAGGCGGCTACTTCAGCCGCGCCGAGTCATCGCACCAGTTCCTGCACACCAACTTCGGCGGGCAGGACAACCTCGAGTACGGCGACCCGCGCCACTTCACCGGTCCATCCCCGTACCCGCGGGAACCCAGGAACTGAGCTCAGGCCGGCAGGTCGACGCGGTGTCTGCCATGCACCCAATACGTCTCACAGCGCCAAGGACTCCTTGATCTGGGTGGCTGTGGAGGTGGGGGAGTGTTTGGTGGTGTCGATGACCAGGTCGGCGGTGGGGAGGAGCCAGGTTCGGGCGGCTTGGTACTCGTCGACGTGGTCGTGGCGCCAGGGGCGGATGTCTTTGCCTTCGGGGTCGGCGTCGATGCGGGCGTGGAGGGTTTCGGCGTCGGCGTCGAGGAGGGCGTGGATGACGGTGTGACCGAGGGCGTGGAGACCAGTGGTGATCTCGCGCCAGTAGTCCTCAACCAGGACTGTTTGTACTGCGATCAGGTGCTGGCCGGTGAAGCGGGCGACCTCGTCCATGACGACGGGGACGAGGGTGCGCCACGGCGGCAGCTGCTGGAAGTCGGTGAACTGCTGGTCCTTCAGGTTCGCCGACAACATGTAGCCGACGTACTCGGGATCGAACAGCCGGGTCCCCTCGGTGAGCTCGACCAGCTTCCCGGCCGTCGTCGTCTTCCCCGCCCCGAACGTCCCGTTCACCCAGATGATCGTCATGTTGCGGTACGACGCTCCGCCGCGGCGATCGGTTCGAGGCGGAGGAGTGCGATCCCGGCGACCGCAGTCGCAGCCGCGGACAGGACCAGCGCACCCCGGATGTCGAGTGCTGCCAGCAGATTGGTGGAGCCGAGCAGCGGGATCGTCTGCGCCAACGACAGCAGCGATTGCAGCCGGGTGACGTGCGACCGCGGCGTACTGCGGACGAACACCGGCGCGATGTGCGACGTGAAGATCCCAACGCCAACACCCTGGACGAACGTGACAGCGACCGCGACAGCAACGGACGCCGCCGCACCCAGACCCGCGATCCCGACCGCCGCAAGCAAGCACCCCAGTCCGCCGGCCAACCCCGGTCGTGAGAACGTTCCGAACCGCGCAACGAGCAGGGTCACGATCAACCCGCCGGCCACGCCCACACCGACGACCAGGCCGGTCTCAGACGCGGTCCAACCGTGTGCGCGGGCCAGCAACGGCACGCACAACGACCGCACCGGCAGCACGAACGCCGCAACCAACGCCACCACCAGCAGCACGCTCCGCAGCACCGGATCCCGCCAAGCAACCCGGATCCCGTCGCCCGCCTCCCGCAGTACCGACTGCGGTGCGCTCTGAGGTCTCACGCCGTACGGCGGTCTGATCGCGAGCAGCACCAGGAACTGGACGGCGAACGTCAGCCCATCCACCACCAACGCTCCCACCAGACCGACAAAGGCAACGATCACCCCGCTGATCGGACCGGCCCCGAGCGTGACGATCTGGGTGACCGACGTACGCAAAGCCATCGCCCTCGGCAGCTCGTCCTCTGTGACGAACAACCGAGGCAGAGCGCCCGCCGCGGGCAGTGCGAACGCGTCGACCGTCCCGACTACTGCTGCGGTCACGAGCAGCAGCGCAGCGGTGACGTTGGAGGCCACGGCGGCCAGGGCGAAACAGCAACTGCCGACGACGGCCGAGCAGACGAGCAGCATGCGGCGTGGACCCCAGCGGTCGCCCAGGACGCCGCCGAGCAGGAGGAGTACGGCGCGCGGCAGGGAGAAGGCGGTCAGTACGAGCCCGGCGATGTGCGGCGCGATTCCGGTCGCCGCCCAGCCGAGGGCGAAGAAGAGCGCGCTGTCGCCGAACGCCGAGAGTGTGGACCCTGCCAGCCAGCCGTAGTAGCTCCGGTTCACCCGTCCAGCCGGACGGGCATGACGAGCGTGGTGAACGTGCCCTGGTCGGCCGACCGTACGACGACCGGCCGGTCCTGAGCGCAGATCTCGAGCAGTACGTCGGGACCGACGCTCACGTCCAGCGCCGCCGCCAGCAACGACGCGGTGAACCCGATCCGCGCCTCGCCCGACCCGATCACGTCGAGCGGCTCGCCCCCATCGATCCGCAACTCCCCCGAACCGATGTCAAAGGCAACAACCTCACGACCCTCCAGGGCCGCCCGCAACCCCGTCCGATCCACCACTACCCGGCACACCGGTGGCGCCAGGCCGTCGAGGATTCCTTGGTACGCCGGGTACTCCGCGTCCACCACCGCGATCTCGCGCGATTCCCCGTCCCGCACGATCACCGCATCCTCGCCCCGGATCTCGAGCTCCACCACCTCGCCTGCCGCCGCCCACCGGCTCAGCCCAGCCAGCTCGTCCGCCCGCACCAACACCCGTCCCGGTGCCCCACCAAACTCCACCGGCCGCACAGTCCGCACCGCCAACCGATACCGATCCGTCGCCACGAACACCACCTCATCCGGCCCCACCTCAACCAACACACAGTCCAGCGCAGCCAACACCTCCGCCGACGCCTCGGGAGTCGGGGTGGTGGAGGCGGCGGGGGCGACCTGCCGGATGGCGCTGGCGAATTCGGGGCCGCCTAGGACGACCCGGGTGTGGTCGGCGGTGAGGTGGGTCAGGAGGTGGTCGGCGGCGGCGCGTGCGGCGGCTGTCTTGGCCTCGACGGTGCGCAGGTGCGCCCGCACGAGATCCGCCAACTCCGCCGGATCGGCATCCAGGGCGAGGCGGACCTCGGCCAACGGCAGGTCGATCTCGCGCAGGTCGCGCAGGAGCCGGGCCCGGGGTTGCTGGGACGGGGCGTAGTAGCGGTAGCCGTTGGAGCCGTCCACCGACGCGGGCGGGAGCAGGCCGCAGTCGTCGTAGAACCGCAGGGCGCTCGGCGCCAACCCCACCAGCCGGGCGAACTCACTGATCGTCAACCTCGAAGTCATGCCGCGACCCTCAGCCCTGAACCAACTCGAAGGTCAACTCCGCGACCACCGCCGACGGACGTCAACTCCGCAGCCGCCCCCACAGGCTCAGCGTCTTGCCGAACCGCTCGCCGCGGATCCAGTCGAGGATGCTCTTCGCGGACCGCTCCGGCGACACGTCGCCCCGCACCGATCGCGGCACGTGCTTGCGGATCTCGGCCGCGTCCGCCAGCGCCTCCTCGATCTGCGCCTCGGACCAACCGCGCCCGGCCAGTCGCTTCCGCCGTACTGCCTCCGAGCAGTCGAGATGCAGCCATCTGCCCTCCGGCAGCTCGGCCGGCAACAACGGCGACAGCAGCAGGACCGGGATCCCGGACCGCCTGATCAGCTCGGTGATACGCAGCCACAGCGCGTTGTACGCCGGCCAGATCGGCGCCGCGGTCGGACTGGCGATGTTGATCCCGAGCAACCGGCCGTGATCGTCCAGTAACTCGTCCATGTCCATCACGACCATGTTTCCCGGGCTCAGCCGGACCAGCTCCGGCACGACCGTCGTCTTCCCGGCCCCGGGTGCACCTGTCACCACGAACAACCTCGTCACAGTCCTAGTGTGGGGTCACTCGATCAAGAGACGCACGGGAGGCCGTACGTCGGGCTCCGACGCCGGCAGACCGGCGAGGCCGGGAGTGATCGACCCCAGCACGCTCGAGTGCCGCGCCCCCGTACAGCTCGGCACCGTCCCACCGAGTCCGTGGGCCGTCAGGAACCCGAGTACGGCGAACGCGTACGCCTCCTTCGCCGCCGAAGGCAACCCCAGCTCGTCGGTACTGCGCAACGGCACCGCCCCGAGCTCCTCCGCCAGGAGATGCATCAGCACCGGATTGCGGATCCCGCCACCGGACGCGATCACCTCGGTCCCGCCATACCGTCGTACGGCGTCCGCGACGGTTCGGGCCGTCACCGCGGTCACCGTCGCGACCAGGTCGTCGGCCGGGACATCCGGCAGCCCTTCCAAGGCCCGGGCGAGATAGGAGAGGTTGAACAACTCCTTCCCGGTGCTCTTCGGCGCCGCCCGCTCGTAGTACGGCTCGGCCATCAACCGCCCGAACAGCTCCGGATGTACCCGCCCACGCCCAGCCATCGCGCCATCCGCATCGAACCCGAGCCGCCCGCCCGTCAGCTCGGCCACCACCGCGTCGATCAACGCGTTCGCCGGACCGGTGTCGAAGGCAACAGGTTCGCCATGGACGACGGTGATGTTCGCGATCCCGCCAAGATTCAGGGCAATCGGTACGCCGGACCGCCCGCGCAACCACAGCACGTCGATGATGCTGACCAGCGGCGCGCCCTGACCGCCCGCCGCAACGTCACGCGCCCGTAGATCGGAGACAACCGGTATGCCGGTCGCCTCCGCGATCCAGGCGGGCTGCCCCAACTGCAATGTCCCGCGGACCGAACCGCCGTCGACCCAGTGGAACACCGTCTGCCCGTGCGACACGATCAGATCGGCGTACCCGCCGCACAGCTGCTCGACTGCCTGCTGAGCGACATCGGCGAACGCCTGCCCGATCCCCGTGTCCAGCCGGCAGACCTGCTCCATCGACGTACTTGCCGGCGGCAACGACCCGGCCACGGCAGCGCGCAGGTCGTCCGAGTAGGGCTGGCTGAGCATCCCGAGCGGAGTCAGCACCAACTCGTCCCCGTCCAGCCGCAGGTCCGCAGCAGCAGCGTCGATGGCGTCGTACGACGTCCCGGACATCAGGCCGATGACTCGCATGTCAGTCTCGCAACTCCCGTCGGTAGTCGTCGCCGCGCAAGGTGAGCAGCGCGCCCACGCTCACCGCACACGTCACCATCACATACCAGGCCGGGATGTCGATGTTGTCCGTCCGCTTGATGAGCTCGGTGATGATCAGCCCGGCCGACCCGGAGAACACCGCGTTCGACAGCGAGTACGCCAACCCGAGGCCGGTGTAGCGAGCCCGGGTCGGGAACATTTCCGCGAGCATCGCCGGCCCCGGCCCGGCCATCAGTCCGACAACCAGCCCTGCCACGAACACCGCGATCCCCTTGGCCGCGTTCCCGGATTCCTTGTCCTGCAAGAGATTCATCAACGGCAGCGCCAGTACGACGACCAGCGCCGCGCCGGTCGCCATCACCGGCCGTCGCCCGATCCGGTCGCTCAACCACCCGGCCGGGAGGATCGACAGCGCGAAGCCGAGGTTCGCCAGCACCGTCGCGACGAGCGCCTGCTGGAACGTCGCGTTCAGGGTGGCCTGCAGGTACGACGGCATCACCACGAGGAACGTGTAGCCGGCCGCCGACCAGCCCATCAACCGACCGATGCCCAGGGCAATCGCCTTGGCCACCTCGCCCGCAGCGGCCGGCTCAGGCTCGCGCTCCTGCACCCGCGCGAAGTTGGGCGTCTCCTCGAGTTTGAGCCGCAGCCACAGAGCCACCAGACCGAGCGGCAGCGCGACCAGGAACGGCACCCGCCAGCCCCAGTCGTTCAGCGCCTCCTCGCTCAACGTCGTCGCCAGGATCGCCGCCAGACCCGCTCCCGCGAGCAGTCCCAGCGCAACCGTGAACGACTGCCAAGCGCCGTACAGCCCACGCTTCGTCTTCGGCGCGAACTCGGTCATGATCGACACCGCGCCACCGAACTCGCCACCGGCCGACAACCCCTGCAGCGCCCGCACCAGCGTCAGCAGCCACGGCGCAGCCGCGCCGATGGTCTCGTATGTCGGCAGTACGCCGATCAGCGTGGTCGACCCGGCCATCAGCAGCAGCACCAGGATCAGCGTCGGCCGCCGGCCGATCCGGTCGCCGACCCGGCCGAACACGGCGGCCCCGATCGGACGGAAGAAGAACGCCAGCGCGAACGAGGCGTAGGTCTTGATCAGACTCTCCGCGTCGCTGGTCGACGTACTGCTGAAGAAGTTCGCCGCGATCACGGTGGCGAAGAACCCGTAGGCGCCGAACTCGTACCACTCGACGAAGTTCCCGACCGTCCCGGCGACCAGTGACCGCCGCGTCCGCGCGGCGCCGACCTGGCCGATTGCTGCTGGAGTGCTCACCTCGGGTCCTCTCCTGCCTGGCCCCCGTAGGTTTCTCCCACCCCTGGATCCATCTTGGTCTATTAGTCACCAGTCCCGCGACCCCCGGATGCAACCTTCCCCACATTCCCCGTGCGCGATCGTCGCGCCACGCCCTCGCGGCAGCCCGACGACCCCTTGACACCGGGTGAGCGCCGATCGATGATCGGTGACGCTATACCGGTTTATCTCCTCTCGCCGCCTGCACATCCCGCCAGGCGGCGAACTGGACTTAACCGTTATAGCGCACCGCCCACCTTTGACGAGGAGTCGATCGATGAGTCCACAGCTCATGCGGAGAAGGACCCTGTTGTCAGCCCTGGCCGCGGGCACCGCTGCGGCCACCACCGGGGTGGCACTGCCTGCCCAGGCGCAACCGAAACGGTGCCGGGCCCGGAAGAACGGCCCGATCTCGGTGGTCTACGTCGAGGTCAACAACGAACCCATGACGAACGTCGCGAAGTACACGCTGGCCGGCGGCGGCGCGCAGGTGTTCGACGTCGCGGTGATCTTCGCGGCCAACATCAACTACGACGGCTCGAAGGCCTACCTGTCCTTCAACGAGAACGTTCAGAACGTGCTCGACAACGTGGCCACCCAGGTCCGGCCACTGCAGCAGAAGGGCATCAAGGTCCTGCTGTCGATCCTCGGCAACCATCAGGGCGCCGGCTTCGCGAACTTCCCGTCCCAGCAGGCCGCCGACGCGTTCGCCCAGGAGCTCGCCGACGCGGTCAACCAGTACGGCCTCGACGGTATCGACTTCGACGACGAGTACGCCGAGTACGGCAACAACGGCACCGGCCAGCCGAACGACTTCTCCTTCGTCTACCTGGTCCAGGCCCTCCGCCAGAAGCTGCCGAACAAGCTGATCACGCTCTACGACATCGGCCCGGCCTCGGACCGGCTGACCTACAACGGCCAGAGCATCGCCAACACCTTCGACTACGCCTGGAACCCGTACTACGGCACCTGGGGCGTCCCGAGCGGCCCGACCTCGAAGGCCCGCCTCTCCCCGGCCGCGGTCTCGTACACCGCGACCAGTTCGTCCACCGCGGCAAGCCTCGCGCAGCGCACAGTCGACGAGGGGTACGGCGTCTTCCTCACCTACAACCTGACGTCGGCGGACACCCACACCTACATCTCGGCGTTCACCCAGAAGCTCTACGGCAGCGCCGCCGTGTACACCCCGTGAACTAGAACTCGTACTCCCAGCCCGGCTTCCAGTCGAACGGGGCGGCGATCAGCTCCTCGATCGGCGCGCGACTGCCCAGAAGGTGCTCGAAGGACCACCGGTTCGCCGAGTGCGCGACCACGAGCACCTTCTGGCCGTCGTACCAGCGCTGGATGTCGGCCAGGAACGACCGGGTCAGCTCGACGACGTCGGCGTAGCTCTGCCCGCCGGGGAACGGCGTGTCGACGCGCTCGACCCGCGGCTCGAGCGCGCCCGACCGCGCTCCGTTCAGCTCGCCGTAGTTGCACTCGCGGAGCCGCCAGTCCTGGAAGTGCGGCGCACTCAGGCCGGCCAGCTCGACCGTGTGGACGGCCCGCCGCAGGTCGGAGCTGAAGACGACATCGACGTCGCGCCGGCGCGGGCCGATCGCGATCGCCTCCCGGATCCCGGCCTGCGACAGCTGCCCCGGCAGCCATCCGGTCGAGATGCCGCGCTCGTTGTCGAGGGTGATCGAGTGGGTCTCGTAGATCAGTGTCGTGGTCACACCTCACACCTAATCTCACTTTGCCTTCATTACCGGCCGGTATATACTCAAGTTACTCGTGAGTATTGCGCTGCGAAGAGGTAGGGGAACCCTGTGAACCACTACAAGTCGAATCTGCGGGACATCGAGTTCAACCTGCTCGAGGTCCTGGGCCGTGACGCGGTGCTCGGGCAGGGCCCGTACGCGGACATGGACGTCGACACCGCGCGTGAGGTGCTGGCGGAGATCGACCGGCTGGCCAAGCACGAGCTCGCCGAGTCCTTCACCGAGGCCGACCGCAACCCGCCGGTCTTCGACCCGGAGACCCACGAGGTCCGGATGCCCGAGGCGTTCAAGAAGAGCTACCACGCCTACATGGACGCCGAGTGGTTCAAGCTCGAGCTGCCGGCCGAGCTGGGCGGACAGCCGACCCCGCCGTCGCTGCGCTGGGCCGCCGCCGAGCTCGTGCTCGGTGCCAACCCGCCGGTGCACATGTACGCCGCCGGCCCGAATTTCGCGCACGTGCTCTGGCGCAACGGCACCGAGCGGGACCAGAAGATCGCGCACCACATCATCGAGCGCGGCTGGGGCGCCACCATGGTGCTGACCGAGCCGGACGCCGGTTCCGATGTGGGTGCCGGGCGCACCAAGGCGACGCTGCAGGAGGACGGCAGCTGGCACATCGAGGGCGTCAAGCGGTTCATCACCTCGGGCGAGCACGACCTGACCGAGAACATCATCCACCTGGTGCTGGCGCGGCCGCAGGGCATCGACGGCGTCGGTGGTCCGGGCACCAAGGGCCTCAGCCTGTTCGTGGTCCCGAAGTACGACTTCGACCTGGAGACCGGCGAGCTGACCGGTGAGCGCAACGGCGCCTTCGTCACGAACGTCGAGAAGAAGATGGGCATCAAGGTGTCCACCACCTGCGAGATCACCTTCGGCGACGGCGTACCCGCCAAGGGCTGGCTGCTCGGCGAGGTGCACGACGGCATCGCGCAGATGTTCCAGGTGATCGAGTACGCGCGGATGATGGTCGGCACCAAGGCGATCGCCACCCTGTCCACCGGCTACCTGAACGCACTGGAGTACGCGAAGGAGCGGGTGCAGGGCGCGGACCTGACCCAGCCGGCCAAGGACGCGCCGCGGGTCACCATCACCCACCACCCGGACGTCCGCCGGTCCCTGATGACCCAGAAGGCGTACGCCGAGGCGCTGCGGGCGCTGGTGCTGTTCACGGCGACGTACCAGGACCGCGCCGAGCAGGCCAGGTACGCCGGTGAGCACGACGTGGTCGCCGAGGGCGTGAACGATCTGCTGCTGCCGCTGGTGAAGGGCTACGGCTCGGAGAAGTCGTGGACTCTGCTCGGCACCGAGTCGCTGCAGACGTTCGGTGGCTCCGGCTTCCTGCAGGACTACCCGATCGAGCAGTACGTCCGGGACGCCAAGATCGACACCCTGTACGAGGGCACCACGGCGATCCAGGGCCAGGACCTGTTCTTCCGCAAGATCATCAAGGACCAGGGCAAGGCGCTCGGTCACCTGGCCGAGCAGATCCAGGGCTTCGTCGCTTCCGAGGCCGGCAACGGCCGGCTGAAGGAGGAGCGCGGGCTGCTGGCGAAGGGCCTGGAGGACACCCAGAAGGTCCTGGGCGTGATGGGCCAGGCGCTGATGGCGAGCAACCCGCAGGCGGAGAACGGCGACCCGCGCAACATCTACAAGGTCGGCCTGAACACGTCGCGGCTGCTGTACGTGCTCGGTGACGTGGTCTGCTCCTGGCTGATGCTGCGGCAGGCCGAGGTCGCGCTGGACAAGCTGGGTGGCGAGCTCTCCGCCGCCGACCAGGACTTCTACACCGGCAAGGTGGCCGCGGCCCAGTGGTTCGTCCGCTCCACCATGCCGACGGTCCGGGCCGAGCGGATCAAGGCCGAGCTCACCGATCTCGACATCATGGATCTGCCCGAATCCGCCTTCTGACCCGTACCCCTCCGGCTCGACCACTTGCGCGGGTCGAGCCGGAGGCCCGGGCAGATGATCTGCCCCGGGTTGCCCCCACGATCTGCCCTGGTGAGGAACCGCTGTTTGTAGGAGCGTTTCTGCCCGTGGCAACACAACGGCCCTGGCTTGGCTTCCCCTGTCCGAGCCAGGGCCGTCCCCTGTTCCCCCGCCGTACGCCGGGGGTGACCTCAGGAAGCCCTCAGGGACGCCTCGGGGGATCTGCCGGATCCTGCGGCACTGCCGGTCGGCCTACTGTCGAGCAGACAACGAGGCGGGGCAGCAGAAGAAGAGGCGGACGATGGCGGAGAGCAAGCAACTGGGGGCTGTGCTTCTGGTGGTCGCGGCGGGACTGGCGTTCTGGACCTTCGGGGACCGGGACTCCGACGACACCCACACGATCGACGATCGGATCACCACCGTCGAGCTGTCCGCCGAGAACGCCGACATCACGATCAGGGTGTCCGGCGACGACCAGACCACCGTGCAGGAGAAGCGCAAGTACTGGCTCTGGAAGCACGGCGACGCGTACTCCGTCGACAATGGCACGCTGAAGCTCGATGGCGACTGCGGCTGGCAGTGCAGCGCCGACTTCGAGGTGACGGTCCCGCGCGGTACCAAGGTGATCGGCCACAACGGCAGCGGTGACGTGTCCATCGCCGGGGTCAGCGGCGTCGACACGAAGTCCACGTCCGGCAAGGTCGAACTCAGCGACATCAGTGGTGACGTGAAGGTCGACCTGACCTCCGGCGACGTCGAGGTGTCGGACCTGACCGGCAAGCTCGACGTGACGGCGAACTCCGGTGACATCGAGGCGCGCGGCCTGAAGGGCGGCCCGGTGAACGTCGAGACCACCTCCGGCGACATCCAGCTCGACCTGGCCGAGGCGAACGACGTACGAGCGAAGGGCACCAGCAGCGACATCGACATCTCCGCGCCGTCGGGCGGCTACAAGGTCAGCACCGAGACCCGCAGCGGCGAGGTCGACAACCAGCTCGGCAACGACGCCGACGGGTCCCACACCCTCGAGGCGACCACCACCTCCGGCGACATCGACCTTCAGACGCGCTGACCGTCCGTGTTTATCCGCGGGTACAGATGGGGTGGCGCAGGCGACAGCGGGCGTTGATGGATAACGCCGCCACCGCGGAGTAGCGTCAAGGGTGTACGGGCGACTTCACTAGGAGGCTCGACATGGGCGAGCGAAGCGAGCACATCATTCGGCACCGCGCACCTCGTGTCTCATGCGCGCCCGGAGCGAAGCGAGGACGTGCATGAGCATCGGTGTGGGGATCTTTCTGATGGTGGTGGGCGCCATTCTGGCGTTCGCGGTCCGGGACTCGTGGGAGGCCGTCGACCTGACCGTCGTGGGCTACATCCTGATGCTCGCCGGCCTGGCCGGCATCGTGCTCTCGTTCTACATCACGAACCGGCGCCGTCGCGTCGAGACCGACGCGATCGACCCCGCGGTCGAGGAGGAGTACCGCGTCGTCGAGGAACACCACCGCGACATCCAGGAGTAGCTCTCAGGCGGTTCCGCCGGATAGCACCAGTTCGAGTCGGGGTGCGCCGTCCGGGGTGACGCGGATCGGGACGCCCCAGTCCTGGCGGTGCATGTGGCAGGCCGGGAACTCGACCTCGGCCGAGTCGTCGCACGACGCCGCCTGGACGGCGACGTGCAGTACGCCGTCCCCGACCCGCTCGTCGATGACGAGCCGGCGGCTCAGATCGGTGGAGTCGCCGGCTCCTTCACGCAGCAGGTTCTCCGGCGTCGACGACACCAGCAGGCGGGTCGACGGTCCGTACCGATCGTCCAGCTTCTGCCCCGGCGGCGGCGTGAAGACGACCTCCAGCGTCACCTCTCCACCAGCGACATCCATCGGCGGCCGCTGCGTCCTGGTGCTGAACTCGTCCGCCTTCGCCGACGCACCCAGCGGGATCCGGGTCAGCCGATGGGCCGCCGACTCGACCACCAGCAGTTCGTTGCCCACGACAACAGCACCGCTGGGCTCGGCCAGTCCGGTGGCCATCGTGTCGACCACATCGGTGCGCGGGTCATAGCGTCGTACCGCGCCGTTGTAGGTGTCGGCGATCGCGATCGAGCCGTCCGGGAGAACGGTCACGCCGAGCGGGTGCTGGAGCAGGGCCTCGCTCGCCTTGCAGTCGCGCAGGCCGAAGTCGAACAGGCCGGTGCCAACGGCGGTGTGCACCTCGGTGTCGATCCAGCGCAGCGCGGAGATCTCGGAATCGGCCAGCCAGAGCCGGTCCCCGTCCGCCGCGAGGCCGCTCGTCTGCGCGAACCACGCCTCGGCCGGGGCGCCGTCCTTGAGTCCTTCGTTGGTGGTGCCGGCGGCAACTTCCGTGACCTTGGTGAACGGGTCGTACGTCCACAACTGGTGGACTCCGGCCATCGCGATCCAGACCTTGTCCTGCCACCAGGCGACGTCCCAGGGCGAGCTCAGTACGTCGGTCTCGTCGCCGTCCATCCACTGCCTGCCGGTGCCGACGAGGGTGGTGACCTCGCCGGACTGCAAGGCGATCCCCCGGAGCGCGTGGTTCACCGTGTCCGCGACGACGACGTCGTACCCGAGTCTGGCGGCCTGCTCGTCCGGCAGCAGGGTCAACCCGTTCGGTTCGGCGAACCGTGCCTCCGACGCGCCACCGTCGACGAAACCACGCTCGCCGGTGCCGATCCGCCGTACGACGGTGGTCGCGTCCGCGGCCAGCTCGACGATGCTGTGGTTACCGGCGTCCGCGACCAGGAATCCGTTGTCCAGAGCAACGACCTTCGCGGGGAATCGCAGGTCGGTGGGCTCGGCCGGCGGAGCGACGTACGGGGACTTCCCGCGGGTCAGCGTGCCCGCCTGCTCGTGCTCGGCGATCAGCTCGGCCAGCTGGGCGTCGAGGGCGTGCGCGTGTCCTTCACCGGAGTACTGCGCGACGATGTACCCGTTGGGGTCGACCAGGACCAGCGTCGGCCAGGCCCGTGCGGTGTAGTTCTGCCACGTCACCAGCTCGGGGTCGTCGAGCACCGGGTGGCCGACCTCGTACCGCTCCACCGCGGAGCGGACGGCCGCTTCCTCGCCCTCGTGCGCGAACTTCGGCGAATGCACGCCCACGATCACGAGCGCGTCGCCGTACTTCTCCTCCAGCGGCCGCAACTCGTCCAGCACGTGCAGGCAGTTGATGCAGCAGAACGTCCAGAAATCCAGCAACAGGAACCGTCCCCGGAAGTCCGCGAGCGACAGCTCCCGCCCTCCCGTGTTCAACCACCCACGACCCTTGAGCTCCGGCGCACGCACATGCATCCCACCATTCTCCGCCGCGGCACAAGAACAGCCGATCCCGGCCCCACCATCCGGACCCGTCTCCTCCCGCCGCCCCGCCGGTGGTGTACAGACCGACAGGTAGTGCACCGGCGAGACACCGTACACAGAAACGCACGAGCGCTTAGCTGCACTACCTACTGGCCCGACACTACCTGTCCATCTGCACGCTGCCACTCCAGCCGAGACCGACGACGCACACATCAGACAGCAGAACTGGATGTCCCCTGAAATGCAGGCAGGTGCGGGGCGGGGGGGTGTGCGGGCGGTGGGTGTCCGGGGCGGGCGGTTGCGCGGCGGAGGCTGCGGGCTGTTGCGGGCGCGGTTGCCGAGGCGGGTGGTGGGCCGCGGGGAGTGGGTCAGCGGGGGAGGACGAGGGTGTCGGTGAGGAGTTTGGCGGTTTTGCGGAGGGTGGCGGGGGACGAGGAGAGGTCGGCGGCGAGGGCGTAGGGGGTGAGGGGTTCGCCGGGGCCGACGAGGCGGTGGCGGTGGGCCAGGAGCCAGACGATGGCGCGCGGCCAGGTGGAGAGGCGGGCTTTGGCGAGCAGATCGGGAGCCTCACGGACCAGGCGCTCGGCGATGTCGAAGGCGTCGGGAGCGTACGCGTTGCCCAGCGTCTCGCCGGCCATCAGCCAGGCGTGCGGAGCGAGGACGGACAGGGTGGCGGCCTGGGACTTGTCGAGGCCGTGCAGATCCGGCTGTGGCGGTGACCCGAGACCCGACAAGGCCCGATACGCGTCCTCCAGGTCGTTGGTGGTGTCGTCGAGGAAGACCCGCTCGCCCGGTTTCGAACCGACCGGGTCGACCATCGCCGCGGCCTCCAGCGCGGGCGTCCACACGTCCACCGCGTCAACAGCCTCGTCGATGGCGTCCAGCGCCAACTGGGTCCGGTCCCCCGCGAACCCCAGCCAAGCCTTGACCACCACCGGCACGGCCTCGAAGTAGGTGCTGTCGGCAAGCACCTTGCGGGGCAGCCAGTGCGCCAGGAAGAGCTCGACCAGTACGGCGCTCACCCGCAGCGGACCGCCGACGGTGTGGTCCACCGCATGGTCGATCCACAGCCGCACGATGTCCGCCGCGTCCCCGGGCAGGCCGGCGCCGTACGACGACTCGAGGAAATCGTCGACCAACTGATCCCGCTGCCTCGGTGACAGCAGTGGGCGGACCGGTGGCCGGATGGGCCGCTCCGGCAACTGGGTCAGCCGGTTCACCAGCAGGGCCGAGAAGAACTCGAAGTCCTCGCTGACCGGCGGCTCGTCGTAATCGTTGGTCTCACCCAGCGCCTGCAGGATGATCCCGGCCGCGGTCGGCGGGCGGACCGAACGGATCGTCACCCGGCCGCCACGCTGGTACGCCTCCAGCACCCGGTCTACCGGCGGCCCGACGAACACGTCCTTCACGATCGCGCCGATGTTGTTGTCGATGAACACCACCACGGTGTGCGGATGGTGGTCGTCGTCGTAGTCCAGTACGACGCTCAGCCCGTCGCCACTGATGTCCTCGGACACGATCGCGCTGGTCAGCCGGAACCCGGCGATCCGGGTCACCCACTCGGGCACCTCGGCCTCGGTGCGCAGCCGGGACAGGTGTGCCCGCTGCAGCGGCAACCGGCCGGCCGGACCGACCGTGCGGGCCAGACTCGTCAGCAGGACAAAGGATTCGAGGTCGCGGCGCTCACCGAGGACCCGCGCGGCATCGGCCCAGAAGAACCGCTCCACCTCGCCGATCTCGTCCGGCCTGCCGGCCGGCCAGAGCTGGTCGGCGAGCATCGCCGCGGACCGCGCGACGGAGGCCTCGGCGATCACCGGGTGCAGGGCCGGCGGCGCGGCGGCCAGGTCGAGGGAGAGCGTTTCCAGCAGGGTTTCCAGCACGGCGACACTCGGCGTGGTGTCGACGTCGACACCAGCCGTGGGTCCGTGGGTCGGGCCCGGCGCCGAATCGACCAGCCGCAGGTGGCTGCGCCGTCCGTCCCGGCCTCGCGGTGACTTGGTCACGTCCGCGACATTACCGCCCGGTCCCAGTCCGCCGCAGGCCCGTGCGCGCGTCCTGTGGACAACAGGCTCGACACGCCGTCACAGAACGACTGCGGCCCGTGCTTGGAGTAGCACGGGCCGCAGTCGTACGTCGTACTGCCGGTCAGCCCTTCAGGGCACCCGCCATCAGCCCGCCGATGAACCAGCGGCCCAGCAGGATGTAGACCAGCAGGGTCGGGAGCGAGGTGATCAGCGCGCCCGCCATGCTGGCCGCGTAGTCGACCTTCTGCCCGCCGGCGAGAGCCGCCAGGCCAAGGGTCACCGGGCCGTTGTTCTGCTGGGTCAGGAACAGGGCGAACAGGAAGTCGTTCCAGACCGAGGTGAACTGCCAGATCAGCGTCACCACGAACCCGGAGATCGAGATCGGCAGGATGATCCGGAGGTAGGTCTGGATCAGCCCGGCACCGTCCACCCGGGCCGACTCGATGATCTCGTTCGGCACGATCGTGGCGTAGTAGTTGCGGAAGATCAGCGTGCAGATCGGGATGCCGTAGATGCAGTGCGCGATGATCAGCGTCGGAACGCCCCGGGTGACGTCCAGTTCGGTGAACGTCGTCCGCAGCGGCAGCATGATCGCCTGGTAGGGGATGAACATCCCGAACAGGATGAACGCGAACACGATGTTCGCCCCCGGGAACCGCCAGCGGGCCAGCACGAACCCGTTCACGGACCCGATCATCGAGGAGATGATCGCGGCCGGGATCGCCAGTGACAGCGAGCGGATCATGTACGGCTGCAGCACGTCCCAGGCCTTGCGCCACGGCTCCAGCGTCCAGGTCGTCGGCAACGACCACTGCGCGGCGGCGGTGGTGTCGGCGGACGTCTTGAAGCTGCCGATCACCACGACGTACACCGGGGTCAGCACGAACAGCAGGAAGAGCAGCAGCAGGAGGTACCGAACGGTCCGGCTGCGCCGGGTCGATCCGTCCGAGATCATCCCGTGCTTCTGCGGCTTCCGGCGGATCGCGGCGGCGGCCTGGCCGGTCGCGGCCTCTACGGCGGTCATTCCTCACTCTCCTGCCGGACGGTGTACGCGACGTACGGGATGACGAGTACGGCGACCACCGCGAGCATCACGATCGCGATCGCGGCCGCCTTGGCCTGGTCACTGCGCAACAAGGTGTTCCACATGTAGATCGAGGGCACCTCGGTGCGGAACTGGTTCGGCCCGGTGATCGCGTAGATCAGGTCGAACAGCTTCAGCGACATATGGCCGAGGATGATCAGCGCCGACAGGGCGATCGGCGACAGCTGCGGGAACAGCACGTGCCGGTACAGCTTGAACTCCGACGCGCCGTCGACCCGGGCCGCCTCGCGCAGCTCCGGCGGGATCCCCCGGAAGCCGGCCAGGAACAAGGCCATGATGTACCCGGACAGCTGCCACACCGCCGGCAGGGCGATGGCCATCATCGTCGTCCACCGGCTACCCGCGGTCCACCACGGATTCTCCAGGAAGTTCAGATGGAGAATCGAGAACAGCCGGTTCAGCCCGCGTGCGTCGTCACCCTGGGACGGGTTCAGCAACCAGCCCCAGACGACGCCTGAGGCGATCATCGAGATCGCCATCGGGAACAGGTAGATCGACCGGAAGACCGACTCGCCAGGGACGCCCTTCTCCAGCAGGAGCGCCCAGAGCACGCCGAAGATCAGCGTGCCCACGATGAACGACACCGTGAGCACGCCGAGGTTCTTCAGTGAGTTGAGGAACCGGTCCTCGCTGAACAGGTTCGTGTAGTTCTCGAACCCGACATAGTTGACCGGGCCCTTGCGGGCCGTGTGCCGGTCGGTCAGCGAGGTGTTGAACGTCCAGGCGATCAGCCCGTAGACGAAGTACCCGAGCAGCAGCACGGTCGGCAAGAGCACCAGGGCACCAGGGCCCCAGGTGCGGATTCTTCCGTGCATGCTCAGTCCTCCGGCCCGCGACCGGTCCGCAACTCGATCCGCATCAGTTCGTCTTCATCGCGGCGCCGATGGCGGACTGCAGCTTGGCGACGTCCGGGCTACCGCTGAACTGGCTCAGTGCGGACAGGATGTCGTTGTTCTGACCCAGCGTGCAGGCTGCACCGTGGGCGCAGGACGGGACGATCGTGTCCTTCTTCCAGTCGGCCATCGCCCCCTGCTGGTACTTCGGGTAGTCCGCCGGCGTTGCGTCCGAGCGCGCCGGGATCGAGCCCTTCTTGGTGTTGAACGCCTTCTGGCCCTCGGCCGAGCCGACGGTCTTCAGCCAGCACTTCGCGCCGTCGGGGTCCGCACCGTTGGTCGGCAGCGTGAACGAGTCCGCCAGGAACTGGAAGTTGCCCGCGGTCCCCGGAGCCGGCCAGTAGGTGTACGCCGAGTCCGGAACCTTGTCGGCCAGCTGCTGCGCGGCGACCCAGTCACCCATCAGCGTGTAGCCGGCCTGGCCCTTGTTCACGTACCCCAGCGCGTCCGGCCAGTCGATCGCCTCGCGGTCCGCGTTGGTGTAGGTCAGCAGCTTCTTGTACTTGTCCAGTGCAGCGGTCACGTCCGCACCGGCCCAGTCGGTCTTGCCGTCCCACAGACCCTTGAACTTGTCCGCTCCGAGGTCCGCCAGCAGCACGGCCTCGACCAGCATCTCCTGCGCGAAGCCCTTGGAGATCGCCAGCGGCGCCTTGACGCCCGCGGCCTTCAGCTTGTCCATGTCCGCGATCCACGCGTCCACGCTGGCCGGCGCGGTGGCACCGTCGATGCCGGCCTTCTTCAGCACCGCCGGGTTGGCCCACACCACGTTCGCGCGGTGGACGTTGGCCGGGATCGAGTAGATCTTGCCGTCGACGGTCAGGTTGTCGATCAGGTTCTGCGGGAAGGCCTTGTCCAGCCCGTAGTCCTTGTACAGCTGGCTGACGTCGTCGACCTGCCCGGCGTTGATGTAGTCCTTCAGCTCCGCGCCGGCGTGCGCCTGGAACGTCGACGGCGGCTTGCCCGCCTGCAGGTCGTTGGCCAGCACCTGCTTGGCGTTCGACCCGGCGCCACCCGCGACCGCGGAGTTGACGAACTTGAAATCCTTGCAGTCGGTGTTGAACACCGAGACCATGCCGTCCAGGCCGGCCTTCTCTCCGCCATCTGCCCACCAGGTGAAGACGGTCACGTCCTTGCTGGCCGCCGAGTCTCCCCCGCCGCCACCGTCGTCGCTGTTCCCGCAGGCGCTGACCGCGAGAAGACCCGCCGCACTCAGCACCGCGAGGGTCTTGCTCAGACCACGCATGTTCACTCTCCGATCACTTGGGTGGAGCCGCCTGTGACAACGATGCCCCCTTGACGGCCCAACTCTGGGCACGCGGCCTGCCGAGTGTCAACGCTCCGCGCAGGCGCGTTGCGCAGCCGTGACCCCGCGCGCCGCACGAGTGTGAGAGCGCGCACATCCGGTGCCCGATCAGGCACCATGAACAGTCGCGTTGCGCGAAACTTTCCTACGGACGCAGCAGAACCTTGATCGCCCGCCGCTCGTGCATGGCTTTGTAGCCCTCGGCCACTTCCGCCAGCGGCAACTCGAGGTCGAACACCTTGCCCGGGTCGATCTCACCCGCGAGTACGTCGGCCAGCAGATCCGGCAGGTACGCCCGCACCGGCGAGGCTCCGCCGGCCAGGCCGATGTTGCGCCGGAACATCAGTCCGATCGGCGCTTCCATACCGTGCGGCACCCCGACGAACCCGACCATCGCCCCGGCCCGCGCGACGTCGAACGCGGTCGTCATCGCCTGCCCGGTCCCGACACACTCCAGCACCGCGTCCGCACCGACCCCGTTGGTCAGTTCGAGTACGGCGTCCCGCGCCGCGTCCCCGCGTTCGGAAATGATGTCAGTGGCACCGAATTCCACGGCAAGCTTCTGACGCGGCTCGTGCCGTGACAACGCCACCACACGCTCGGCCCCCATCCGCTTGGCCGCGAGTACGCCGCACAGTCCGACGGCGCCGTCACCGACCACGACGACCGTGTCGCCGGCCTTCACGCGCGCAGCGCGGGCGGCGTGCCAGCCCGTGCCCATCACGTCGGACAGCGCGAGCAGCGACGGGACCATTGAGTCGTCCGGCGGCTCGGGCGTTGCCACCAGCGTGCCGTCGGCGTACGGGAGCTTGACGTACTCACCCTGGCCGCCGTCGGCCTGGTCGGTGCCATAGCCGACCCGGTTCTGGCAGGCGGTCTGGTACCCGGCCTGGCAGTTCGGGCAGGTGCCGTCGCTCACCACGAACGGCGTGATCACGAAGTCGCCGGGCTTGACCGTGCGCACCTCGGCGCCGACCTCCTCGACGATCCCGACGAACTCGTGCCCGATCCGCCGCGGCGCGGGCACCGGGCTCTCCCCGCGGTACGGCCAGAGGTCGGACCCACAGATGCACGAGGCAACAATCTTCACCAGAGCATCGCCGGGCCCGTCGATCTTCGGATCCGGGACGTCTTCCAGCCTGATGTCGAACGGGGCATGAAGCATCGTGGCACGCATGCCACTCAGCCTAGACCTGGTGTGCTGTACCGGCCGCGGCGGTGGACCAAGGGTGGGATCTCGTCGGCGGCCAGTTCCACGTGGGCGATCTCCAGCTGGACCTGGAGCGCCCAGCCGACCTCGGGCGGGTCGGGCGTGACCAGGGTGCAGCCGGCCCAGGTGGTGACACCGACCGGAGCCGGGCCCCAGGCGGTGTCTGTCCAGTCGACCAGCCGGAACGGGCCACCGGGGGCCGGCGCGACATAGCCGAACGCGTCGGCGAGCTGCTGATGCGGAGCACCGAGCAGGGCGACGACCGCGGTCCTTGCCTCGCGCAACGTCTCCCAGAGATCCGACTCGGCGTCGATCAACCCGATCACGTAGCCCGGATCACCGTCGGCGACCAGCATGGACGACACCGTGAGCCCTGCGCGTTTCCCGTCGTGCGCGCTGGTCCACAGCCCGACCGGCGACGGCAGCCGCCCGCGCAGCCGGCGGACCGGACTGCGCTCGGACTCAGGCGGCAAGAACGGGTGATCGCCGTGGATCGTCATACCCGCACGGTACTTACGGCGCGGTCACGCGGGACGGCAGGGTGAAGCGGTCGATGGGCTGGATGAGCAGGCCGTGGGCGCCGCGGATCGTGTCGGGCCGTCCGTCCGCGTCGAAGGTGAACCTGTACCGCTGCCGGTAGGTGCCGGCGCCGGAGTCGTCGGTCACGAGCAACGTGTCGCCGTCGGCTTCCAGCACGATCGGCCTGTCCGCCGGATTGCCCTGGGCCGGATCGAGGGCATAGAGCCGGCCACCGAGCAGGACGATGTCGCTGACGCCCCACACGTTGGCGTACCGACCGGTGAAGCGGGCCAGATCGGCCGGGTCGGCCGGGCGATCCTTCGACTCGGCCAGATCGAGCAGGCGGAAGAATCCCCCGGCCAACTGCCCGGCGGGACCGTCGATCGAGTTCGTCAGTACGGAGACCGCGATCCCGGCGGATCCGTCGACCATGGACTGAGTGATGTGCCCCGGGTAGCCGCCACCGTGCCCGAACAGTTGCCGGTCGCCGGTCTTCGCGATGTCCAGACCCAGCCCGTAGCGCGGCCAGTCGTCCCGCGTCGTCTGCCACAGCGGGTGCTGCATCTCGCGCTTCGACCTGTCCGTCAGCAGCCGGTCGTCACCGGGCAGATGCGCGGAGAAGTAGGTCACCAGATCGCGGGCGTTGCCGAAGAAACCGGCCGCCGCGGCCAGCGCGCGGGTGTCGACGTGCTCGATCGGGACCCGCTCCGGCGCGTACGACAGTGCGCTGTAGCCCGCGGCGTACTCCGTCAGCCGGGCCGGATCCAGCTCCGGACCGAGCGCGGACAGGCCGAGCTTGTCGACGATCGCGGTCTGGACATACGAGGTGTACGACGTACCCGCCGCGGCCTCGACGACCAGACCGAGCAGGCCGTAGCCGAGGTTGGTGTACATGAAGCGCTCGTTCTCGCGCAGCACGGCCGTGGACTCCTGCCGCAGGACCGCCAGCAGCTGGTCGCGGTCCGGAAAGCTCGTGTCCAGCTGCCACCAATCGGCTTCGTCGCTGTCTCGGGTGATCCCGCCGGCGTGCGCGAGCATCTCGCGGACGGTCCGCTCACCCAGTGGCGCGCCGACGAGCTCGGTGACGTGCTGGGACACCTTGTCGTCCAGCCGCAGCCGCCCCTGCTCGACCAGCTGGAACACGGCCGTCGCGGTGAAGGTCTTCGAGTGCGACGCGATCCGGAACAGGTGCTGTTCGGTCAGCGGTACGCCGTCCTCCACGTCCGCCATCCCGTACGCCGTCGAGAAGGCGATGCCGTTCCCGGCGTACACCGCGGCCTGGACCCCGGGCACCCGCAGGAAGCGTTGGTTGAACGCGAGCCAGGTGTCGTAGTAGGCGAGTACTTCGCGCAGGTTCTCGGAATCCGGAGCGTCAGACATGACGCCTAGATTGAATCACGCGGAAGCGACTCGCAACGTAGGCGCCGTCGGTGTACGTCGCGTTAGCGGCCGGATTCGCGCCGGTGCCGTGGAAATCGCTGAAAGCAGCCGATTGATTGACGAACACCTGGCCGGTCAGGTTCTCCGACAGCGCGACCCCGGCGTCGAGCGCGGCGTCACGGGCCTGCTCGAGGACTCCGGCGTCGGTCGAGTAGATCCCGGCGGTCATCGCGCCGCCCTCGGTGACGGTCGACCGGAACAGGTCGATCGACTCCGCGGTGTCCGCGGTCCGCACCAGGAACGACACCGGCCCGAAGCACTCACGCCCGTACACCTCGTCGTCCTTGGCGTCGATCGCGACCAGCAGCGGCGTACGCACCACCGCGTCCGGGAAGGACGGGTGCTGGATCGCACGGGACTCCAGCACGACCTCGCCGTACTCCGGGGCGAGCTCGAGCCGGCTGATCACGGCCTGGTTCACGATCCCGCCGAGGATCTCCACCGCGCGGGCGTCGTCGCCGAGCAGCTTGCCCATCGCGCCGGCGATGCCCGTACCGACCTCGTCGAAGGACTTGTGCCCCTCGTCGGTCTCGATCCCACCGGCCGGGACGAAGATGTTCTGCGTGGTGGTGCACATCTGGCCCGAGTACAGCGAGAGGGTGAAGGCGAGGTTCCCGCAGAGCGCCTTGAACGCGTCGGTGGAGTCGATGATGACCGCGTTGACGCCGGCCTTCTCGGTGAAGACGGTCGCCTGGGTCGCGTTCTGCTCCAGCCACTCACCGAACTCCGTGCCGCCGGTGAAGTCGATCAGCTTGACCTCAGGCCGCTGGGCCAGCGGCTTGGCCAGGCCGTCACCGGCGCGCTCCACGGCCAGGGTGACCAGGTTCGGGTCGAAGCCGGCCTCGGCGAGCACCTCGCGGCAGACCTCGACGGTGATCGCCAGCGGCAGGACCGCGAGCGGGTGCGGCTTCACCACGACGGCGTTGCCGGTGACCAGCGACGCGAACAGGCCGGGCCACGAGTTCCAGGTCGGGAACGTGTTGCAGCCGATCACCAGCGCGACACCACGGCCGGTGACGGTGAACGTCTTCTCCATCCGGATCGGGTTGCCCTTGGCCGGCTTCTCCCAGGTGGCCTCGGCCGGGTACCGGTTCATCTCCTCGTAGGCGTACGCGACCGCCTCCAGTGCCCGGTCCAGCGCGTGCGCGCCGCCGGCCTGGAACGCCATCACGAACGCCTGCCCGCTGGTGTGCTGGACCGCGTTGGCCAGCTCGAACACCCGCTGGTGCAGCCGGGCGAGGATCTCCAGCGTGACCCCGGTCCGGGCGTCGATCCCGGCCTTGCGCCAGTCGGAGATGCCCTGCTGAGCCGCCGCCATCAGTTCGTCCAGCCCATCCTCGACCGACCGCGGGTAGGCGACGTCCATGGTGATCCCGAACGGCGACTGCTCGGTGATGACCGTGCCCCGCGACCCCGGGGTGTCCAGGGCGTACGTCGTACTCAGATGGGCCTCGAAGGCGGCCTTGCCGTCGGCGGCCGCCGTCTCGCCGTACACCCGGGGACTGGGAGACTCCGGGAACGCGGAGTGGTAACCGCGGCCGCGGATGGCCGCGATGGCGGCGTCCAAGCGTTCGCGGTGGGTGGCGAGCCGATCGGTACCGATGGTGGTCATGGCTGCGATGTTACAGTCAACGGCACAATCAGAGATAGGTTGTCACAACAGTAGTTCTCGATGGGGCGAATCCATGGGTGACGAGCTGGCGGCCCGAGTGGCCGCGGCGATGTGGGCGGAGGACACCGCCAGCGCCGGCCTCGGCATGCGGCTGGTCGACGTCGGCGAGGGCACGGCCCGGCTCGAGATGCCGGTGCGCGAGGACATGGTCAACGGGCACGGGATCGCGCATGGTGGATTCGTGTTCAGCCTGGCCGACTCGGCGTTCGCGTTCGCCTGTAACTCGCGCAACCAGGTGACCGTCGCACAGGCCTGCGACATCGTCTTCGTGGCCCCGGCCCGGCGCGGTGACCTGCTGGTCGCCGAGGCCCACGAGCGAACCGCCTTCGGCCGGAACGCGATCTACGACGTGACGGTCCGGCGCGGCGACGAGGTGATCGCCGAGTTCCGCGGCCGCAGCCGGCAGTTGTCCGGCACGATCCTGGCCCCGGAGGAGGAGTCATGACCCGTGAGGCGTTCCTGGTCGACGGCGTGCGTACGCCGATCGGACGGTACGGCGGTGCGCTCGCGACTGTCCGGCCGGACGATCTGGCCGCGCACGCGGTGTCCGCGTTGCTGGCCCGGCACAGCTCGCTCGATCCGTCGCTGATCGACGACGTGATCCTCGGCTGCGCGAACCAGGCCGGCGAGGACAACCGCAACGTGGCCCGGATGGCGGTGCTGCTGTCCGGTCTGCCGGTCGAGGTTCCGGGGTCGACGATCAACCGGCTGTGCGGCTCCGGTCTGGACGCGGTCGCCTCGGCCGCGCGGTCGATCGTTGCTGGCGACAACGAGATCGTGATCGCCGGCGGGGTCGAGTCGATGTCGCGGGCGCCGTTCGTGATGCCGAAGGCCACGACCGCGTTCTCCCGGCAGGCGGAGATCTTCGACACCACGATCGGCTGGCGGTTCGTGAACCCGGTCCTGCAGGCGCAGTACGGGATCGACGCGATGCCCGAGACCGCGGAGAACGTGGCCGCGGAGTTCGACGTCTCTCGTGAGGACCAGGATCTGTTCGCGCTGCGCAGCCAGCAGCGGGCCGCGAAGGCACAGGCGAACGGGCGGCTGGCCGAGGAGATCGTCCCGGTCGAGGTCCACGGCAAGCGGGGTGGGGTGACGGTCGTCGATGCCGACGAGCACCCGCGAGAGACCTCCCTGGAGGCATTGGCCGGGTTGAAGACTCCGTTCCGCTCGCCGGGAACGGTCACCGCCGGCAACGCGTCGGGCGTGAACGACGGCGCGGCTGCTCTGCTGGTGATGAGCGGCGACGCGGTCGATCGCCTCGGCGTCACGCCTCTCGCTCGGATCGCCGGTACGGCGGCCGCTGGGGTGCCGCCGCGGATCATGGGCATCGGCCCCGCGCCCGCCACCCGCAAGCTGCTCGCCCGCACCGGCGTCGCGCTGTCCGACATCGGCGCGATCGAGCTGAACGAGGCGTTCGCGTCCCAGTCGTTGGCAGTACTGCGCGAGCTCGGTCTCCCCGACGACGCCGAGCACGTCAATCCGAACGGCGGCGCCATCGCCCTCGGCCACCCCCTGGGGATGTCCGGCGCCCGCCTCGCTCTCACCGCCGCCTTGGAGCTTCGCCACCGCGAGGCCGGGTACGCGCTCGCAACCATGTGCATCGGAGTGGGTCAGGGGATCGCGACCCTGCTCGCCCGTCCCTGATCGGTAGGTGGTGTGATGCTCGGCGATCCCTGTCCCGATGACCTGCGTGACGACGGCGAACGGCTGTCCGTCGACGAACTCCGGTCCCGTCAGCTGTCGTTGCTGCAGACAACGATCAGGACGACGTACGAGAACGTCCCGCATTATCGGGCCGCGCTGGACTCGGTCGGCTTCGCGCCGGGCGATCTGAAGTCGCTGGAGGACCTGGGCCGGTTGCCGTTCACGGCCAAGGCGGATCTGCGCGACAACTATCCGTTCGGGATGTTCGCCGTACCGCGGTCCGAGGTGGTGCGGGTGCATGCCTCGTCGGGTACGACGGGACGGCCGACGGTGGTTGGGTACACGCGGCGGGATGTGGATACCTGGGCGGATCTCATGGCGCGGTCGATCCGGGCGGCCGGTGGGCGCGCGGGCGATGTGTGCCATGTTGCCTACGGCTACGGCCTGTTCACCGGTGGTCTCGGGGCGCACTACGGTGCCGAGCGGTTGGGGTGCACCGTCGTACCGGTGTCCGGCGGGATGACCGAGCGGCAGGTCGACCTGATCCGTGACTTCGGCGCCCGGATCATCATGGTCACCCCGTCGTACTTCCTCGCCATCGTGGACGAAATCGAGGCGCGCGGCCTGGATCCGCGCGACACCTCGCTGCGGATCGGCATCTTCGGCGCCGAACCGTGGACCGAACAGATGCGCACCGAGGTCGAGCAGCGGACCGGGATGCACGCCGTCGACATCTACGGCCTGTCCGAGGTGATGGGTCCGGGGGTCGCGCAGGAATGTGTCGAGACCAAGGACGGCCTGCACATCTGGGAGGACCACTTCTACCCGGAGATCATCGACCCGGTGACCGGCGAGGTGCTGCCGGACGGCGGGATCGGCGAACTGGTCTTCACCACGCTGACCAAGGAAGCCTTTCCGGTACTGCGTTATCGCACGCGGGACCTGACCCGGCTGCTCCCGGGGACGGCACGGCCGGGAATGCGGCGGATGGAGAAGATCACCGGCCGCACCGACGACATGATGATCGTCCGCGGCGTCAACGTGTTCCCCACCCAGATCGAGGAACAGATCCTGCTGGTCGAGGGTCTGACCCCGCACTACCTCTGCGTCCTCACCCGCCCCGGCCGCCTCGACGAACTCACCGTCCAGGTCGAAGCAGCCCCCGGCCTCACCGACCCCGCCACCGCCGGCGCTCAACTCGCCCGCCGCATCAAAGAGCGGGTAGGCGTCACCGCCACCGTCGAGGTCCTCGCCCCCCACGCCCTCGAACGCTCCCTCGGCAAGGCCAAGCGGATCAAAGACAACCGCTAACAGGCTGAGAGCCTGGCCTCAGAGGAGTACGTCGGCCTGGGATCGCGGGTGGCTGGACTTGCGGAAGGCGGGTGGGCGGATGTGGGGGCGGACGAGGGCCTCGACCTCGAAGTCCTCGAGGTTGAACTTGGCGGCGATCTCGCGGTACGTCGCCCCGGTGCGGACCCGATCGATGACGCCCTCGACGCGGACCCCGGAGCCCTCGACGAGGGGTTGGCCGCCGGCTCGTTCCGGATCCACGACGACATCCACATCGTGATAGATGACGAGGCGCAGCGTTCCGGCGTACCCGTCGTCGGCCCAGCCGATCGCGGCCGATCCCCGGCGTAGGACGCCGGGCAGACCGCCTTGGCTGTCGCGGATGCGTTCCCAGCCCTGTTCGCGGCCCTCGGCGGCGATCTCGATGAGCAGATCCCGGCCGTCGTGCGCCAGCCCGGACCACGCCAGCGGGTAGTGCCGGCCGGCGCGGGACCGCAGCGCGATCGCCGCTTCACCGATCGCCTGCAGCGACAACCCGGCGTACCTGAGCTGTCGCAGCATGTGTGTCTCGACCAGCCCGGCGAAGGTGATCGTCGGCTCCCCGCGTCCACCGCTGACCGCCTCCAGCGCCCCCGACCGCAACCAGTCCCCGAGCGTCGTCGCGGGCAACCCGAGTTGGAGCGCCACCTCGGCACGTGTGTACAGCGGCAGGTCGAACCGTGGATCCACGTCTCACCTCTTCGCGCGGTGCGGGCGCCGTCACGCACCAGAGTGCCAGAAACCGGGTTTCCGGCCGGGATCCCGGCTGTGTATCGTGCTGCCTGCCGGAGGGATCGGCATCCCCCGGTGGCGGAGAGGAGGTGAGCGCGATGTCGAGTTCGACCGTCGTGCTGCCCGTCCGCCGTACCCGCGGCTGAGACCGGGCGGCTCCCTTTCAGTACAGGAGCTTTCAATGACCGAAGTACAGCGTCCGCCGCTGACCGCCGACGAGCGCGTCCAGCTGACCGGATGGCTCGACCTGCAACGTTCCTTCGTCCGGATGAAGTGCCAGGGGCTCAGCGAAGAAGATGCCCACCGCAAGCTTCTGCCGACGTCGCCGCTGATGACGATGGCCGGCCTGGTCGCGCATCTGCGCTGGAACGAGTATTCGTGGTTCCAGCTCGCCCTGGCCGGCGTCGCCGACACCGGCCAGACTCCGTGGACGGAAGGCGGTCACCCCGACGCCGAGATGTTCGTCGACGACGTACCCATCGCCCAACTGCTGGACGAGTACGACGCCGAGTGCGCGCGATCCAGCGAGACCATCGCCGCCCACTCGCTCGATGCGCTCGAGCAAGGCCCGTACGCCGCGAAGGGTGACGCGGCGTCCTTGCGCTACATCCTCTGCCACATGATCGAGGAGACCGCGCGCCATGTCGGCCACCTCGACATCATCCGGGAGCTCCTCGACGGCACCACCGGCTACACGCGTCCGAACGAGGACCCGGCATGAGGCCGCCACTGACAGCGGACGAGCGGACCCAGCTGACCGGCTGGCTCGATCATCTGCGCTCGCTGGTGCGAGTGAAGTGCGAGGGTCTGAGCGAGGCCGACGCACATCGCAGCCTGCTGCCCACCTCGCCGCTCACGACGGTCGCCGGGCTGGTCTCGCACCTGCGCTGGGTCGAGTACTCCTGGTTCACCGAGAACCTTCTCGGTACGCCGGACGAGGGGCAGACCCCCTTTACCGAGGGCGGACATCCCGACGCCGAGATGTTCGTCGACGACGTACCGCTGGCCCGACTGCTCGACGATTACGACGCCGAATGCGCCCGATCGAACGAGATCGTCGCCGGCTTCGACCTGGGTGACGTCGAACGAGCCGTGGTCCGCGACACCGGGCACGCATCGGTGCGGTACATCCTCTGCCACATGATCGAGGAGACCGCCCGTCACCTCGGGCACCTGGACATCATCCGGGAACTGCTGGACGGCACCACCGGCTACGAGAAGCTGAACTGATCCGAGGACCCGGGGTGGGTGGTCTTCACCGCGATGACCACCCACCCCGGTAACCCGGTTACAGCGGCGCCGAGTGGTGGATAGGATGTCCGGCATCTGGCACGGGGTAGCGACAAGAGGTGTGATGAGGGAACCCTCCGTACGCCGTTATTCCGGGCGGTCCGTCGAGGAGTGGAAGGCTGCGCGCCGGGAGCGACTGCTCGCCGCCGCGCTGGAGTTGTTCGGGACCGAAGGCTATCCCGCGACATCGGTGGAACGCCTGTGTACACAGGCGAAAGTCTCCACCCGCCACTTCTACCACGAGTTCCAGAACAAGGAAGCCGTGTTGCTCGCGGTGCACGCGCAGGTGATCGAAACGGCGGTGCGGACCACCGGCGACGCGTTGCGCCGTACCGCCGACCGGCCGGTCGGCGAGCGGATCACCGCGGCCGTCGACAGTTACCTGCACACGATCATGGCCGACCTGCGTCAGGCGCGGATCTCGTTCGTCGAAGTGGTCGGTACCAGTCCGGCCGTCGAGGAGCAGCGGATCGCCTTCCGGGAGCTGCTGATCGGCAGCGTGAACGACCTCGGCGAGACCGCCGTCGGCCGCGGCGAGATCAAGCCCAAGGACTTCCGGTTCCTCGGGCTGGCCTTCTTCGGCGCGGTGAACACCGTGGTCTACGACTGGATGCTGACCGACCCGCGACCGCCCGAACAGACGGTGCAGCAGTCCCTGCGTGAGCTGGCCGTTCAGCTCATGACGAGCTGACCCGCTTCCGCAGTTCGAGCACCACCTGATCCCGGGGCAGCGACGCGCCGGCGTCGTACGCGGCGTCGAACGCATCGTTGCCCAGGGCCTCTTGCAGCCGGTCGAACGCGGCCCGGACGTCGGCGTCGGCGACCGTCCGCAGACCGCGCATCGCCGCCGCCATGCCCAGCGTCCGCGCCGCGAGCTCGGGGTCGCCGGCCAGCTCCTCCACATCCGCCAGGACCTCGACGATGATCGACGCCACCGGCATGTCGTCTGCGGACAGACCGAGCTCGATCGCCTGCTTGCCGTAGCGGCGCGCCTCGTCGAGCTCCTTGCGCGCGATATGCACCCGGCAGAGGTTGGCCAGCATCATCGCCTGGCCTTGCGGCGCCATCCGCTCCACCTCGAGGTCGAGCATCGAGTACGCGCGTTCGCCCAGTTCCTTGGCCTCGTCCAGCCGGCCGGTCCGATAGGCGACACGCGACAACCCCAGGTACGCCATCCCCTGACCGCCACGCGACCCCGTTTCCTCGGCCAGCTGCATCGCTCTGGCCAGGTCCGCACGAGCGCCATCGATGTCGCCGAGCTCGACCCGCTCCGCCGCACTCTGACCGAGCAGCTGGGACACGCCCTCGGTCGTGCCCAGCTCACCGATCAGTCTGAGGGCCTCCTCCACCGACTCGAGCGCGCTCTCGTGGTCGCCACGGCTGCCCTGGAAGCTCGCCAGTCCGCGCAGAGCCATCGACGTACCCCAGCGATCGCCGAGCTGACGGAAGCCGTCGAGCGCCACGGTCAGGTCGGCCGCCATCTGGTCGACCTCGCCGTCGTTCTCGCGGAACATCGCCGTCATCATCACGCCCAGGTTCCGGGTCCAGGGGTCGTCGTGCTCGCGGGCCGCCTCGAGCTCCCGGAACGACGCGGCCTTGTCCCGGCGGATCATCGCCCACACGGCGTTCGTGAACATCCCGACGCCGGACTGTGCGACGTACTCATGACGCCGGCTCAGCCACCGCACCTCGGCCAGCCCGCGGATCGCCGCGTGGAAGTTCGCGCCCGGATCCTCGCTGATGGACAGCGTGCCGATCGAGTACAGCATCAGGGCCATCGCCCGATCGTGCGGCGAGGTCGGTCCCGGTACGGCGAGCGCCGCCTGCATCCAGCCGACCGCCTCGGTCGGGCGGCCGCTCATGTTCCAGTACTCACCCAGCACCGAGACGAGCTGGACCGCGACGCGCGCCGAACCGGTGTCGATCGCATGGCGGAGCGCGTCGAGCAGGTTCTCGTTCTCCGCGGTCAGGCGGGCGATCCACTGGATCTGCTCGCCAGTGCGCAGCTTCGGCTTGGCCTGCCGCAGCAACCGGCTGAAGTACATCGTGTGCGCGTGCCGGAAGCGCTCCCGCTCACCGGCCAACTCGAGCTGCTCGGCGCCGTACGCCCGGACCGTCTCGAGCATCCGGTACCGCACCGAGCGCTCGCCGGCCGCCGCTTCCACGAGCGATTTGTCGACAAGAGACGCCAGTACGCCCAGGATCGCGTGGGGCGGCAGATTGCGGTCGCTGCACACCTGCTCGGCGGCCTCCAGGGTCGCGCCGCCGGAGAACAGGGACAGCCGTCGAGCCACCGCCTGCTCGTCGGGATCGAGCAGCTCCCAGCTCCACTCCACGACCGCGCGCAACGTCTGGTGCCTGGGCAGCGCGGTCCGCGATCCGCTGGTCAGCAGACGGAAGCGGTCGGCGAGCCGCTCCACGATCAGCTCCGGCGTGAGCGCCCGCAGCCGTGCCGCCGCGAGCTCGATCGCCAGTGGCATGCCGTCCAGCCGGCGGCAGATCTCCGCGACCGCTCCCCGGTTCGCGTCGATCAGGGCGAAGTCCGGTCGTACGGCGCGGGCCCGGTCGACGAACAGCTGGATCGCCGGGTACTCGTCGTCGACCGCGTCCTCGGGCGGCAGCCCCAGCGGGCCGACCGGATGCAGGAGCTCGCCGGGGATGCTCAGTGGCTCACGGCTGGTCGTCAGCACCCGGAGGCGCGGGCAGGCCGCGAGCAACGAGTCGACCAGGGCGGCGACCTCCTGCACGAGGTGCTCGCAGTTGTCCAGCACGAGCAGGACCCGGCGGTCCGCGATGACGTCCACCAGCCGCTCGGTCGCGGCCCTCGACGCCGGGAGCCGCCTCGGTGTCCCCAGGGCGCTCTGCGGAGTGTCGATGTACTCGGTCGCGCCGAGCGCGGACAGGACTGCGGGCGCGACCTCCGCGGCGTCACCGAGTGGCGCGAGCTCGACGAACCAGACGCCGTCGCCGCTCTGCGCAACGAGGGACCGTCCGGTCTCTGTCGCCAGTCTGGTCTTCCCAGCGCCACCAGGACCGACCATGGTCACCAGACGCGTCCCGTTGTTCAGCAGTCGCTCCAGCTCGGCCACGTCCTCGCGGCGGCCGACGAAGCTGGTCATCGGTGCACGCAGGTTGCTGTGTGGCGCCGCAGCGGTCGTCGCGGGCACGACACCGTCGGTCGCCACCGGGTCCACCGAGTCCCCACGCAGTACGGCGACGTGTAGCTCGCGCAGACGGGTCCCCGGGTCCGCACCGAGCTCGTCCGCGAGGGTTGCCCGGACCCGCTCGTACGCCGCCAACGCCTCGGCTTGCCGGCCATCGGCGTACAGGGCTCTGATCAGCAGCTCGTGGACGCGCTCGCGGAGTGGGTGGGCGACGGCGAGGCGTTCGAGGTCGGTGATGCGGTCGCGCGCGTGGCCGCATCGGACGGCGGCCTCGGCGAGATCCTCGGCCGCGGCGAGCCGGAGCTCACTCAGGCGGTCGGCCTCGACCGATGCGAACGGCAGGTCGCGGAGGTCGGCGAGCGCGTCTCCGCGCCACAGCTTGTCCGCCTGCGTGAGCAGTGCGTGGGCCTTCTCCGGATCGGAGCCGATCAGCCCGCGGCCGCGGCGTACCAGGTCCTCGAACTGGAGGGCGTCGACGCAGTCGGCCCCCATCGTCAGCGTGTAGCCGGCCGGGCCGGACTGGACCGAGACGCTCGACTCGGTGGCCGGCAGGCCGGCGCGCAGGCGGGAGACGAGCGACTGCAGGGCGTTCGCGCTGGGAGCCTCACTGCCCCACAGGCCGTCGACCAGCGTCTCGACGCTCACCGGGCGGCCGGCGCTGAGCGCGAGCCGGGCGAGCAATCCGCGCAGCCGGACCCCGCGGACGTCCAGCGGAGTCCCGTCGGCCGCCCACATCGCGAGAGGCCCAAGCACCGCTATGCGCACACCTCCAGCCTCGCACATGAGGCCGTCCAAATCCCCCTGCCTTTTGTCACGTCCTTCGCATAGTCTCGGCAGTCGTGACTGACATCGCCGCGGGTACACAGACCGCTCTCACTCGAATCGTTTCCGAACGGCAGACCAAAGGGCGGGTTCCCGGCGTCGTCGGGGCCGTGGCCCGGGCCGGATCGCTGGCCTGGTCGCAGGGCGCCGGATCGGCCGATCTGGGTTCGCCCGGGGTGCCACCGACGGCGGATTCGCAGTTCCTGATCGCGTCGCAGAGCAAGACGCTGACCGCGGTCGCGATCATGGCACTGCGCGACGAAGGCAAGCTCAGCCTGGACGACACGGTCGAGAAGCTGATCCCGGAGAGCAAGCACGAGGGCATCACCGTGCGGCAGATGCTCAGCCACGCCAGCGGCATGCAGCGCGAGCCGGTCGGCGACGTCTGGGACCTGATGAAGTTCCCGGACCGCGAGGAGCTGGTGTCGGGCTGGAACGAGGCCGAGCGGGTCGGCAAGCCGCACCACCGGGTCCACTACTCGAACCTCGTCTTCTCGATGCTCGGCGAGATCGTCGCCCGGATCGACGGCCGGCCCTGGTACGACGCGATCAAGGCCCGGATCCTTGACCCGCTGGAGATGCGCCGTACGACGGTCGGCATGGACGGCGGACCGGCGGCCACCGGGTACTACGTGCCGCCGTACACCGACGTACCGGTGCAGGAGAAGCTGCTCGATCTCGGTGCGCTGAACGCCTGCGGCGGGCTCGCTTCAACTGCTGAGGATCTGGCCAAGTGGGCCATGTTCGTGGCCGACCCGGTGGACGAGGTGCTGTCGAAGGACACCGTGGACGAGATGTGCCAGGTCCAGCTCATGGCCGACATGGAGCGATGGCAGCTCGCCTTCGGGCTCGGCTTCATGCTGATGCGTCTCGGCGACCGCGTGTTCGTCGGACATGACGGCGGCATGCCCGGTCACATCACGTCGACGTTCGTCCACCGCCCGTCCGGCACGGCCGGGATCGCGCTGTTCAACTCGACGTCGTCGCCGGCCCCGAGCGCGCTGGCCACCGATCTGGTGATCAAGGTCCTCGAGGACGACCCGCTGCCCGCCGGCCCGTGGATGCCGGGCGACGCCGTACCGGCCGAGCTCGAAGGTGTCCTCGGCACGTGGTTCTCCGAGGGCCGCCCGTTCATCTTCTCGGTCAAGTCCGGCACCCTCGAGGCGGCCGGCCTCGGCGCCCCCGAACACATCAAGCCGGCCGTCTTCGCCCGCATCTCCGAAGACACCTACCGCACCATCTCCGGCCGCGAAACCGGCGAACTCCTCCGCATCACCCGAGACACCACCGGCACCCCCACAAAGTTGCACTGGGCAACCTACCTCTGCACCCGCCAACCCCTCGCCTTCGGCGAGCACCTCCCCGATTGAGCCGTTTGCCGGGACCCGACCCATCGGCTAGCCTGTGACCATCCCCCCAGTTGCCTCGGTGGCTGGGTGCGAAGCCCCACTCCGGTGGGGCTTCTGCTTTTCACCACCCAGCAGGCTTCCGGATCACCGCGCCCGCCCCGTCGACCACCCGTGCGGGGAGTTGGCTGGCGCCCAGCACACCGGCCCGGATCTGCTTCGCGAAGGTCGGCCGGCAGAGCATGAGCCGTTGACTGGGCACAGGCTGGGGGTTGAGCAGGCCTACTACCTTGCCGAGCTCATGCCGAACGATCCGGATCGGCTCGGTCAGGTCCGAGTCGTTGCTGACGACGGCGAAGGCTTCGGCATCGTCCCGGAACGCATCCACCAGCAGGTAGGTCGCCAGGTTGACGTCGGAGCCCTTCTCCTCGGTCTTGATCACCTCGACGGTCCGTGGTCCGGAGCTCGGCGGGTTGGCCAGCAGCATGCGGGTGGGTTTGGTGAGGAAGCTGCCGTAGTGGATCTCGACGCTGGGCAGAGTGCCGAGGGCGCGGAGATAGGCCTGCTGTCGAACCGGCGCCTGCAGATTCTCCGGCCGCTCCTTCACGTGCGCTGTGAAGTACCTGATCCGCCCGATCTCGAACCGGCGGAGCAACAGGCCGCACATCCTCTCGAGGTCCAACCACTTGTACGGCCGCCCCTTGAGGCAGCCGTAGTACAGGTTGAACCCATCGACATACACGTTGATCCGCACCGCCTCAGGCTAGCCACGCGCACGACGAAAGGGGCCGGGGAAAACCCCGGCCCTTTCGTGGGTTGGGTTCAGGTGCGGCGGCGGTAGGCGCGGATGGCTAGGGGGGCGAAGACTGCTACCAGGCCGATCATCCAGGCGAAGGTGATGAGGAGGGGCTTCTGGAGGTCGCCGCCCAGCATCAGGGCTCGCATGGTGTCGACCAGGTACTTCACCGGGTTGACGTTCACGAACGCCTGCAGGAAGCCCGGCAGGGTGTCGGTCTGGACGAACACGTTGCTGCCGAAGGTGAGCGGGAACATCACCAGGAAGGCGACGCCCTGGACGCCCTGCGCGGTCTTCAGGGTCAGCCCCAGCCAGACCCAGATCCAGCACATCGACAGCGCGAACAGCAGCACGATCACCAGCGCCAGCAGGCCGTTGCCGACGCCATTCTGGAACCGGAAACCGAGCACGAACCCGGTCCCCATCAGGATCACGATCGACAGGGAGTACCGCACCGCGTCACCGAGGACAGCGCCCACCAACGGTGCGATCCGGGCGATCGGCAGACTCCGGAACCGGTCGAAGACTCCCTTGGCGAAGTCGTCGTTCAGCGCCACCCCGGTGCCCATCGTGGAGAACACCACGGTCTGCACCAGCAGACCGGGCAGCAGGTACGGCAGGTAGTCGTGCCACGTCCCGCCCTGGGCGATCGCGCCGCCGAAGACGAACAGGAACAGCACCAGGAAGATGATCGGCTGGAACGTCACGTCCGCCAGGGCTTCCGGGTTCTGCCGGATCCGGACGACGTTGCGCCAGGCCAGGGTCAGGCTCTGCTGCACCCAGGCGAACGGATTGGTACGGCGGCCCGCGTGGGCCGGGGCATCGACAACAGCGGTGCTCATCGGCCCGCTCCTTCCAGGACAGCGTCGTACTTCTTCTCTTCGGCGGTGTGCCCGGTCAGGGCGAGGAACACCTCGTCCAGGCTGGGCAGCCGCAGCGCCAGTTCGGTGACCGCGATGCCTTCCTCGTCGAGGCGGCGTACCACGACCGGCATCGACGTACCGTCGGTGACCGGCGCGCTCACCCTTGCGTTCACCACGTCGACGGTCGGCCGTACGCCGACGGACTCGGCGACGATCGCCGCGACCCGCTCGAGGTGGGCCGGCTCGGCCGGACTGACGTCCAGCGACTGCTTGCCGGCCTGGGCCTTCAACTCGGCCGGCCGCCCGGAGGCGACCACCCGGCCCTTGTCGAACACCATGATCGAGTCGGCCAGTGCGTCGGCCTCCTCCAGGTACTGCGTGGTGAGGAGCACCGTGGTCCCGTCGAGCACCAGGTTGCGGATCGTCTCCCAGACGCCGTTGCGGGCGTGCGGGTCGAGACCGGTGGTGGGCTCGTCCAGGTAGAGGATGCTCGGGTCGCCGACCAGGCTGGCGGCCAGGTCGAGGCGCCGGCGCATACCGCCGGAGTACGTCTTCGCGATCCGGTCACCGGCGTCGGTCAGCTCGAACCGCTCCAGCAACTGGTCCGCCTTGGCGCGGGACCGTTCCCGCGAGTGGCCGAGCAGCCGCCCGATCATGATCAGGTTCCGCCGGCCGGACATGTCCTCGTCGACCGAGGCGTACTGTCCGGTCAGCCCGATGATCTCCCGGACCCGGCCGGCCTCGCGGACGACGTCGTACCCGCCGACGGTGGCGTGGCCGGAGTCGGGGCGGAGCAGTGTGCCGAGGATGCGGACCGCCGTGGTCTTGCCGGCCCCGTTCGGCCCGAGGACCCCGAGCACGGTGCCGGTCGGCACACTCAGGTCGACGCCGGCCAGGGCGGTGGTGCTGCCATATTTCTTGACCAAGTCAACAGCTTCGATGGCGACCTGGTTCGTTGTGGTCATCGGTTCCTCCCAGTGGAATCACTTCACTGGGACTACCGTGCCGGACCGCTCTGGCACCGCCCTGGCACTCGGCTGTCAGGCCGTATCAGGGCATGCCAGCCGCTGGCACAGGTCGTGTCTGCGGGACAGCAGACACGACCTAGCCCTTCAGCGGTACGACCTGGTTGGCCCGCAGCGCCTCGTAGATCTCCGGGTTGTACCGGGCCAGCGTGGCCCGGGCCTTCCGCCGGTACCTGAGGATCTGCCGGGTGCCGATCGCCCACAGCACGTACTGGAAGGCCAGCGCCCACTTGAAGTCGGTGATGGTCTGGGGTGCCCCGCCCGACGAGGCGTCGAGCAGGATGCCGACCATGCCGATGCACAGCAGCGTGGCGATGAACCCACCAGTGTTGACCATCCCGTTCGCCGCCCCGAACCGCGTGGATGGGTTGAACGTACGGGCGTAGTCCAGTCCGAGCATCGACCCGGGCCCGCCGGCCGCCTGGACGACGATCAGCAGCAGGAGCACCGGCATCGGTGCCTGCCCGGGCCAGAGCAGTACGACGGTCCACATCGTGACCGACCCCGCGATCACGGCCAGCACGATCCAGGAGCGGTAGAAGGGGAACCGAGCGGCGTACCGACCGACCAGCGGGCCGTAGCAGAGGCCCGCCAGCACCGGCAGGACAAGCATCGCCGCCGCAGTCGTCGGCGCCAGCCCCTCACCTCTGACCAGGAACGGGAAGCCCCACAGCAGTCCGAAGGTGCTGCCGGAGAAGCTGGTGGTGAAGTGCGTCCACAGGCCCAACCGCGTGCCCGGTTCCTTCCACGCCCGCCGCAGGTTGTGCCGCACCTCGGTGACCGACTGCTTGGCCCGGTGCAGCGGCTCGTCGTACGGCGTGTCCTTGATCAGGAACAGGACGAGTACGCCGGTCACCAGACTGAGCACACTGGCAGCGGCGAAGGTGGTGGTCCAACCGAAAGCGTGGAAGGCCGCCGACATCGGCACGGTCGAGACGATCGCGCCGAGACCACCGAGCATTCCGGTCGCCTGTGACATCACCGGCTGCCGCAGCGCGGGGAACCACGACATGACGACCCGCAGCACGCTGATGAACACCAGTGCGTCGCCCACACCCAGTACGGCGCGAGCCGCGAGCGCAGCCGGGTAGGAGTCGACCAGACTGAACGCAGTCTGCGCCACGAACAGCAGGCCGGACGCGGTGATCAGCAGCCGCTTGGAGCCGTACCGGTCGAGCAGTACGCCGACCGGCACCTGCATGGCGGCGTACACGGTCAGCTGTACGACGGTGAAGCTGGCCAGCGCGGATGCGGAGATGTGGAAGCGCTCGGCGGCCTGCAGGCCGGCCACGCTCATCGAGCCACGGTGCAGCACGGTCACGAGGTAGGTGAGGACAGCAGTGGTCCACACCGCCCAGGCGCGACGTCCGCCCAGGGGGAAGAGGAGTTCGGTCAACGCGAACTCCGCAGGTCCGCCGAGGCGGAGTCGATGTGGGCGACGACGAGCTCGCGGAACCGCTTCACGCTGTTCCCGCCGAGGGCGTCGATCATCTCCTGGTGCGCGGCGATCGACTTGTCCATCCGGGCCGGCTGCATCTGGATGCCGGGCACGCCCATCCGGACCTGGCGGTCGCGCAGGCTGTTGTAGAGCTTGGCCAGGATTTGGTTGCCAGCGGCACCGACGATGGCCTCGTGGAAGGCGCGATCAGCCTCCAGGAAGCTCTTCGCGTCGCCGCTGCGGCGGTGCTCGCGCATCTCGTCGACGCGCTGGGTCAGGGTCTCGACGAGCTGCTTGCGCCGCGGCCAGACCTTCGCGGCGGCGTGCGTCTCGATCAGCTCGCGGGCCTCCAGGACATCGTCGATCTCCTGGGGCAGCACCGGCTGAACGAGTGCGCCCTTCTTCGGGTACAGCTTCACCAGGCCGGACTCTTCCAACCGGAGCAACGCTTCGCGCACGGGTGTCCGCGACACCCCGACCGCGCTGGCCAGCTCACCTTCGGTGAGCAGCTCGCCGCCCGGGTAGACCCGGTCCAGGATCGCCGCCTTCACGTAGGCGTAGACCCGCTCGGCCGCCGGGATCTTCTCGACCCCCGGCGCCGCCTCGACCACCACCCGGGCGATCTCCGCGGTCTCCTCGCCCAACTCCAGAGCTGACCGCGACACCGACACGGCCGGCTCGTTCTCCGGCACCCCGCTTGTCACTGAACTCCCACCCATACGACTGGTATCTCTGTTGTATCTATCTTACACAGACCTCTAATCCACCGCCGCGGCCAGGTATTCCCCAGCTTGTCCACGAGTTATCCACAGGCCGATCCACAGCATGTGGGCAACTGAGCGTGAACAGATGGACTGTAGGTAGTGACAAGTGGAGGGTTTCCCCTGCGTTGTGGATGAAGAACTCCATGGGTTCGCAATCCGCTCTAGAGTCTCGGGATACCGAGCCTGGCCCGACCTCACCCAGGCTCCCCGCCCCGAGGAGGCAGCGTGTCCCGAAGCTCCCGTCCGCGCCGCTGGACAGCCGGCCTGGCTGCCACTGCGCTTACTCTGACGACACTCGGTGCCGCCACCGCCCACGCAGTCCCGTCCGACCAGGCGTCGGCGGCGGCGCCTGGGCCGCTGATGAACTACGTGGTCAACACCAAGGCCTCCCCCGGTCACGTCCGCAAGGCCGAGCTCGCCGTGGAGGCGGCCGGCGGGATCGTCGTGACGTCGTACGGCCAGCTCGGAGTGGTGATCGCCCAGTCGACGAACCCGGACTTCCGCACCGACGTCCGCGCGGGCCACAACGGGCGAGAGGTCCAGTCGGTCGGCGCGACCCGCACCGCCGCGGTCAGCGAGGGCCCGGTCGGTACGGCGAAGTCCGCCGCCGGAGTGAAGTCGGTCGAGGACGCCGAAGCGGCGCCGGTGCCGGATCCGCGCGAGATCGAGCAGTGGGACATGGTCCAGATCAAGGCGGACCAGGCCCACGCGGTCACCGACGGCTCCCGCAGTGTGCTGGTCGGCATCAACGACAGCGGTGTCGACGACACCCACCCGGATCTGGCGCCGAACTTCGACGCCAAGGACTCGGTGAACTGTGTGAACAACGGCGTACCGGACACCACTGTGGGTGCCTGGCGGCCGACCACCAGCTCGCACGGCACGCACGTGGCCGGGACGGTCGCCGCGGCCCGCAACGGCGTCGGCATCGTCGGTGTCGCTCCCGCCGTGCGCATCGCGTCGGTCAAGGTGGTCAACGACGACGGCTTCATCTACCCGGAGTACTCGATCTGCGGCATCGTGTGGGCCGCCGAGCACCACATGGACGTCACGAACCACAGCTACTTCATCGACCCGTTCGAGTTCTGGTGCAAGGACAACGGTGACCAGGGCGCGGTCCAGGAAGCGGTGCGGCGCGCGTACGACTGGGCGACGGGTCGTGGAGTGCTGTCCGTCGCGGCCGCCGGCAACGCGAACTACGACCTGGCCAACAAGACCACCGACAACGGCAGCCCGAACGACTCGACCCCGGTCCCCCGGCAGATCAACAACAGCTGCCTGGACATGCCGACCGAGCTGCCCGGCGTCATCACCGTGGCGAGCACGACCCAGGCCAGGGCGCGCAGCAGCTTCTCGAACTTCGGCCTGAACAAGATCGACGTCGCGGCCCCGGGCAGCTCGATCCTGTCCACCCTGCCGGGTGGCCGCTACGGAACCATGAGCGGTACGTCGATGGCGTCGCCGCACGTCACCGGTGTCGCCGCGCTGATGAAGTCCGCGCACCCGTGGTGGAGCCCGCGCGACCTGGAGCGGGTGCTGCGCAACGAGGCGGACGACACCGCCTGCCCGACCACCCCGGATGCCCGCTGCACGGGGACGACCGCGAACAACGCCTTCTTCGGTGAAGGCATCGCCGACGCCCTCGACGCAGTACATCGCTAACCAGTCAGAGTGGGGGTCCTCCGCCCAGGACCCCCACTCATTCACCCGTTCCACACCCACCTTCAGCGCACCATGGCCGGGGGCTGGCTCGGTGGCTGGTGGTCGTTGGGCGTACGGCTCGACAGGAAGTGTCGGTCCAAGAACCAGGTTCGCTGAAGAATTCACGCCTGAGACCCGCCGGATCGCGTCGATACCTCCTGTCGAACCGCACCACTGCCGTCCCGCCGCATTCCACACGGAGGCGGGTCCCGGCAGGGGTGGGCTCCGTGGGGCGGGGTGCGGCGGGGTGCGGCGGGGCGGGGGTCGCGGCGGGGTTCTGCTTGCGGACGTGCGGGCCATCACATTCGCAACGCTCGGGGTGCTTCCCCGCGGGAGCGTCAGTGCGGAGACACGGTTGTGATGGCGTGGCGGTCCACCGCCATGGCCGCACCCGGTCGTCCCGCTCGTCAGCCTGTGCTGATGAGGACGATTCCGGCGACGACTACTACGGCCGCCAGGGCTCGGCGAGGGCCGAAGCGTTCGCCGAAGAAGACTGCGCCGATGATCGCGCCGAAGATGATGCTGGTTTCGCGGAGGGCAGCGATCGACGCCAGTGTTCCCCGCGTCTGTGCCCAGAGCACCAGCCCGTACGCGATCATCGACACCACGCCACCGGCGAGCCCCGACAGGACCGCAGCCCGGGGCAACTGCAGGACCCGAGGGCCGCGCCACGCGAACACCACCAGCGGCATCGCGAATCCCTGGAGCATGAACACCCAGCCCATGTACGTGAGCACGGGCATCTTGTGCACCGCCAGACCATCGACCACGGTGTACGACGCGATCATCAGCCCGGTCCCGACGGCCGCCAGCAACGCGGGCAACTGCCGCCGCCCGGGCCGCCCGATGAACACCAGCGCGATCAGCCCCGCCGAGATGAGCAGCACGCCCGCCAGTTCGACCGCGGCCAGCGCCTGATGCAGTACGACGATCGACACCACGGCGACCACCCACGGCGACGTACCCCTGGCCAACGGGTACATCTGGCTGAACTGCCCCAGCTGGTACGACGCGAGCAGCCCACCCAGATACGCCAGGTGCAGCAACGCCGACGCGATGATGTAGCCCCAGGTGCCGCCCGGCGGCAGCCCCATCACGAGCACCGCGACGAGCCCGATCACTCCCGCTGCGATCTCGAACAACGCGAGCCCCGCCACCCGGTCCGGCGCCCCATGAGCCATCGCGTTCCAGGCCGCATGAAGAACCGCCGCCCCCAGCACCACCATCAACACCACCGCTACACCCTCTCACCGGCGGAAACCCGATCGCGATCGGTTTCTCGGCTCGTGCGCCTGGTACTTGAGACGCTGTAGGCATGCGATCTGTGAGGCAGTGGAAGTTCGGAGGGCCAGAAGTTCTCGAGCTGACCGAGGTCGAGAAGCCGGTGCCGGGGCCTACTGAGGTGCTGGTGGAGGTGCATGCTGCGGGGGTCAACCCGGTGGACTGGGTGACTCGGGCGGAGGAGGTGTACCTCGGGAAGCCGCCGTACACGCTCGGCTGGGATGTGTCCGGGGTGGTGGTGGAGGCCGGCGTGGGCGCGAGCGGGGTTGCCGTGGGGGACGAGGTGTTGGGGATGCCTTGGTTTCCGCGGGAGGCGGCGGCGTACGCCGATTATGTGACGGCACCGTCGCGGCAGTTCGTGCGGAAGCCGACGGGGATGTCGCACGTGGAGGCGGCTGGGTTGCCGCTGGCCGGGCTCACCGCGTGGCAGTGCCTGGTCGAGGTGGCCGACGTACAGGCTGGGCAGCGGGTGCTGGTTGATGCTGCCGCGGGTGGGGTCGGGCATCTGGCGGTGCAGATCGCCAAGGCTCGCGGGGCCGAGGTGGTCGGGACTGCGAGTGCGGGGAAGCACGAGTTCTTGCGGTCGATCGGGGTGGATCAGCCACTCGACTACCACGATCCAGCGGCTGACCCCGGCGAGCTCGACCTCGTGGTCGGGCTGGCGGGGACCGAATCGGACCGGCGGTGGTTGGAGTTCGTGCGACCGGGCGGGCTGCTGGTCGCCGTACTCGGCGGGGTGCCGGAGGAGCTTGGGCAGGATGCCTACGCACGCGGCGTACGTACTGCGGAGATGTTGGTCGAGCCGGATCGGATCGGGCTGCTCGGGTTGACCGACCTGGTCGAGCGCGGGCTGCTCCGGGTGCACGTCGAGCGGACGTTCCCGCTCGAGCAGGCCGCCGAGGCCCATCGCATCGGCGAGACCTCGCGGGCGACCGGCAAGCTCGTCCTCACCCTCCGCTGACTTGCGGACCGCCCCCACTCACCAACCCCGGTCCCCACGAGACTCGCAAGCGCGCGTGAGCCTGCGGCACGCGCGCCCAGGCGGGTTGGTGAGTGGCGGAGGTCCGCCACCTGGCACGGCCCGGGCACTCTGGTGACTGCCCGGGCCGTTCCAGGGTTGCTCAGAACATCAGGGCGCGGGCGGGGTCCTCGAGGATGCCGGCGACGTCGGCGAGGAAGGTGGAGCCCTTCTCGCCGTCGATCAGGCGGTGGTCGAAGGACAGCGCCAGCGTGGTGATCCAGCGCGGAACGATCTCGTCGTCCACCACCCACGGCTGCTTGCGGATCGCGCCGAAGGCGAGGATCGCGGCCTCGCCCGGGTTGATGATCGGCGTCCCCGCGTCGACGCCGAACACGCCGACGTTGGTGATCGTGAACGAGCCGCCGGCCTGATCCGCCGGTTGGGTCTTGCCCTCGCGGGCGGTGGCGACCAGGTAGTTCAGCGCCGCGCAGAGCTCGGGCAACGTGAGGGCGTCGGCGTTCTTGATGTTCGGCACGATCAGGCCGCGCGGGGTGGCCGCGGCGATGCCGAGGTTGACCGCGCCCTTGTAGACGATCTCCTGCGCCGGTTCGTCCCAGGCCGCGTTGATGACCGGGGTACGACGGGCTGCCAGGGTGACCGCCTTCGCGACGATCAGCAACGGCGACACCTTGAGATCGCGGAACGCCTTGTCACCCTTGAGCCGGTCGACCAGCTCCATGGTGGCGCTGACGTCCACGGTGATCCACTCGGTCACATGCGGCGCGGTGAAGGCACTGGCAACCATCGCCTGCGCCATCACCTTCTGCACACCCTTCACCGGCACGCGAGTGTCCCCACGCCCACTGACCACCGGCGCAACCTCAACCACCGGAGCCGGCGCCTCTACATGCCCTTCGACATCAGCCCGGGTGATGATCCCACCCGGCCCAGTAGCCGTCACCGTGCTGAGGTCGACGCCCAGATCCTTGGCCAGCTTCCGCACCGGCGGCTTGGCCAGCACATGTACGGAGCCTGCCGGTTCTTTGCTCTGAGCAACAACTGGTTCGGGTACAGGCACGGGTGCCTGCACCTCGACCGCCGGAGATGCAGGGCGGGAACTCTTGCGGGGGCGGCGTTTGGCTTCGGTGGTTCGGGGGCCGTAGCCGACGAGGACCGCGGTGCGGCCGCCGTTGTCGGGCTCGGGGATCGCGGGAACGAGGTCTTCGGTGCCGGCGTCGGCCGGTGGGGTCTCGTCGCCCGCGGAGTCGGTTTGGACGGCGATGATCGGCGTACCGACCGGGACGGTTTCGCCTTCGGGGACGAGAAGTTCGGCGATGGTGCCGGCGAAGGGGACCGGGAGCTCGACCAGCGACTTGGCGGTCTCGATCTCGACCACGGTGTCGTTGAGCTTGACCGTGTCGCCCGGCTTGACCTTCCAGCTGACGATCTCGGCTTCGACCAGACCCTCACCCACGTCGGGGAGGCGGAAGTGCTGGATGCCCATCAGTACCCCATCACCCGGTCGACACCGTCGAGCACCCGGTCCAGGTCGGGCAGGTAGTCCTCTTCCATCCGCGACGGCGGGTACGGGGTGTCGAACCCGGTGACGCGCAGTACCGGCGCCTCCAGGTGGTAGAAGCACTCCTCGGTCAACCGCGCCGCGATCTCCGAGCCCGGGCCGAGCGTGTACGGCGCCTCGTGCACGACGATCGCCCGCCGCGTCTTCTTCACCGAGGCGAAGATCGTCGGCAGGTCGAACGGCGAGATCGTGCGCAGGTCGACGACCTCGAGCTGCCGTCCGTCCTCGACCGCGGCCTCGGCGGCCTGCAGGCAGGTCTTCACCATCGGGCCGTAGCAGAGCAGCGTCGCGTCGGTGCCCTCACGGACCACCTTCGCCTGGTGCAGCGGCAGCGCCGGCGGCACGGACTCGTCCAGCTCGGCCTTCTCGTGGTAGCGGCGCTTCGGCTCGAAGAACACCACCGGGTCGTCGGTGGCGATCGCCTGCTGGATCATCCAGTACGCGTCGACCGGGTCGCCGCAGGAGACCACCTTGAGACCGGGCACGTGCGCGAACAGCGTCTCCGGCGACTCCGAGTGGTGCTCGACCGCGCCGATGCCGCCGCCGTACGGGATCCGGATCACGACGGGCATCCGGATCCGGCCGTGCGACCGGAAGTGCATCTTCGCGACCTGGCTGATGATCTGGTCGTACGCCGGGAACACGAACCCGTCGAACTGGATCTCGCAGACCGGCCGGTACCCGCGCAGCGCCAGGCCGACCGCGGTCCCGATGATGCCGGACTCGGCCAGCGGGGTGTCGATCACCCGGTCCTCGCCGAAGTCCTTCTGCAGTCCTTCGGTCACCCGGAAGACCCCGCCGAGCTTGCCGATGTCCTCGCCCATCACGACGACCTTGGGGTCGGCCTCCATCGCGGCCCGCAGGCCGGCGTTGATGCCCTTGCCGAGAGTGATCTTCGTCATCACCGAACCTCGCCTTCGAACGAAGCGGCGTACGCGGCGAACTGTGCCTTCTGCTCGATCAGTTGCGGCGTCTGCTCGACGTACACGGTGTCGAAGAAGTCGGTGAGCTCCGGATCCGGCATCGACAGGCAGCCGGCCCGCAGCGTGGCGGCGACCTCGTCGGCCTCGGCGTCGATCTGGTCGAAGTAGTCATGGTCGACCCCGGCCGTCCGGGTCAGGTACGCGCGGACCCGCTCGATCGGGTCCTTCAGCTTCCAGTGCTCGAGGTCCTCGCTGAGCCGGTACTTCGTCGGGTCGTCGGAGGTGGTGTGGGCACCCATCCGGTAGGTGTAGGCCTCGATCAGGGTCGGGCCGCTGCCCTCCCGGGCCCGCTTCAGCGCCTGCTGGGAGACGGCGTACGTCGCGAGTACGTCGTTGCCGTCGACGCGGACGCCGGGGAAGCCGAAGCCGGCCGCGCGCTGGTACAGCGGGATCCGGGTCTGCCGGTCGATCGGCTCGGAGATGGCCCACTGGTTGTTCTGGCAGAAGAACACGACCGGCGCGTTGAAGACCGAGGCCCAGATGAACGCCTCGTTCACGTCGCCCTGGCTGCTGGCGCCGTCGCCGAAGTACGCGATCGTCGCCTCGCCGTTCTCGGCGTCGCCGATGGCGTGGTCACGCTGCTGGCCCATCGCGTACCCGGTCGCGTGCAGCGTCTGCGCGCCGATCACGATCGTGTACAGGTGGAAGTTGTTCTCGCGCGGGTCCCAGGCACCCTGGTCGACGCCGCGGAACAGACCGAGCAGCCGCAGCGGGTCGACGCCCTGACACCAGGCGACGCCGTGCTCGCGGTAGGTCGGGAAGACCATGTCCTTGGAGTTCAGGGCGCGGCCGGAGCCGATCTGCGCGGCCTCCTGGCCGAGCAGCGACGCCCAGAGACCGAGCTCACCCTGCCGCTGCAGGGCGGTGGCCTCGGTGTCGATCCGGCGGACCAGGGTCATGTCCCGGTAGAAGCCCTTGATCGCCTCGTCGTCGAGGTCGAACGAGTAGTCCGGGTGCTCGACGCGCTCACCTTCGGGCGTCAGCAGCTGGACGAACTCGACCTCCTCGGAGGCCTGGGGCGGACTGACCGGCGCCTCGACGGGCGCGAACACTTCCGGGGTGATCCCCGGCACCGACTCACTCACATGCACTCCTCGGGTTCGAGCGCGGGATCGCCGCGACCGCAACGTTGCGCGGGCCGGCCCCTTCAGCCGGGTGAGGCTTCGCAGGCAGGACCGCGTGGATCCAGGGTTGATGCACTGGCACTACTACCAGTAGACCTCCTCACCGGCCTGACTGGCTGTATTACTTGCGGGACACCGTACCCAGCGGGTTGCCTGATCCGCTAACTGTGTGGACGCTCGCGGGTACGCCGGTACCGAAACCGGTCCTGGCACGAGACACCAGTCCACCCACTGGTCATATCCCAACGCTCATATTACAGAAATCTGCAGCCCTGACAGCATCTGTCACAACTGCGTTGCGATCAGGGCAGCTTCTCGAGCCGGACGAGCTTGAAGTTCGTGCCCTCGCGGTCACCGTCACCAGGCGTGTTCTCGCCGTCATGAACAGCGAACAGACCGTGCGGGAACCGCGGCCCGAGCGGCTGTGTGGTCACCGCCGCGCCGTCACTGTGCTGTACGCCGTCCGCCGCCGAACCGTCGACCACCTGGAAGCCGGCGCGGTAGACCAGCCGCCGACCGTCCATCCGGTACGACGCGAACGTCGAGTCACCCTGGCTGGACGCGTACATGATCCGCTTGCCGTGCTCGTAGGCGATCGTCAGACCTTCGGCGTCCGCACTGAGGTACTTCCCGGCGTCCCGGCTGACCGGCCCGGTCGGCGCGCACTCCTCGGTCTCCTCGTCGTACGCCGCCGGCTGGCCGTACTCGCGGACCTTCTCCACCAGCTCGGGCTTGCCGTGCTGCGGGATGCGCCAGACGCCGACGTCCTCCTGGGCGGCGTACAGGTCGTTGGTCGTGCGGTCGAAGACCATGCCCTCGAGCTGCGGACGGTCACCGGGCTCCTCGCACGGCGACCACGTGCTGCCGTCGCTCAGCCGGAAGCTGCTCGGCAGGTCGACATTGCCGATCGGGCGATAGGTGATCGTGCCGTGGCCGTCGGGGACGAGTCGGAAGAAGCCGACCCGGGTCTCGCTGCGCCGCGTCACCGCGACGACCGGCTGTCCGTGGATCTCGGTGGCGGCCAGCCCGTACGCCGTGTGCTGGTCCTGGACCTCGTCGGTGTCCTTGCTGAATACCAGCGGCGCCTTGGCGCTGGTCACGTCGGTGAGTCGCCCGGCCTTGACCGCGTACGTCCTGAGCTGGTCGCGGCCGCGGTCGGTGACGACCGCGAGGTTGCCGACCAGGTCGACGTTGTTGAAGCGTCCGGGTTCCTGACCCGGCACCGGCGCAGGTGGTGTCGCGATGTGCTGGACCTCCTTGCCGGCGAGGTCGAACACGGTCAGCCCACCGTTCTTCAGCGTCCCGAGGACGATGCTGCGCTCGGGGTGCTTGGCGTCGATCCAGATAGCCGGGTCGTCGGCATTGGCGTTGCCGCCCGCTTCGTCGTCCCAGTTCGGCGCGGTCTCGGCGACCGCGGTCACCTCCGTGAGCCCACTGGCGTACGCCGGCTGGACACCCAGCGTGACGACCATCGCAGCAAGCGTGACACCGGCGATCCGCATCCAACTCTCCTCACCATCGGCAGTACGGCGCAGACTGCCCGGCGCTGATGGACTGGCGGGAAACAGCGGATTGCTGACTGGAAACCGGCTTGCGCGGCAACGCCCGCCCGCTTAGCGTAAGCATCGTCTTTGCATGACACCCCTGACGGCCGAGGAGGCTCCAGATGGCTGCTTCTGCCCCGGCCGCGCTGCCCGACGCCGGCGCCCGGCCCGCCTCGAGCGCGATGATCTGGACCGCGCTCGTGGTCGTGTACGTCGTCTGGGGTTCGACCTACCTGGGCATCAGGGTGGTTGTGGACGCGGAGATCCCGCCGATGCTCGGGATGGCGACCCGGTTCCTGACCGCGGCCTTGCTGCTGGCCGCGGCGCTCAGCCTGAAGTCGGGCTGGCGGCGGCTGAAGATCACCCGCCGGGAGGCGCTCGGCGCGGCCACGGTCGGCATCCTGTTGCTTGCCTTCGGCAACGGTGCGGTCGCGATCGCGGAGCAGACCGTGCCGTCGGGCCTGGCGGCGCTGCTGGTGGCCGCGATCCCGCTCTGGCTGATGCTGCTGCGCGTCGGCGGTGGCGAGCGTCCACGCGGCTTGACGTGGCTCGGCGTACTGATCGGATTCGGCGGGGCGGCGCTGCTCGCGTTGTCAGGTGGCAACACGAGCGCGAAGCCGCTGTCGGTCGCGATCCTGGTGGTCGGCACGATCTGCTGGGCCACCGGCTCGCGGTTCGCCCCGCGCCTCGGCCTGCCGCGCGATCCGCTGGTGACCGCTCTGTACGAGATGGTCTTCGGCGGTACGGCGATGGTCCTGATCGGCGTGATCCGCGGCGAGCCCGGCCGGTTGCACCTCGACCGGATCGACGGATCCGGCTGGCTGGCGCTCGGCTACCTGATCGTGTTCGGCTCGCTGCTCGCGTACTCCGCCTACTCGTATCTGCTCGCGAACGCGCCGATCTCGTTGATCGGCACCTACGCGTACGTGAACCCGGCGGTCGCCGTACTGCTCGGATGGCTGATCCTCGACGAGCACATCACCTGGCAGATCCTGCTCGGCGGCGCGGTGATCATCCTCGGCGTCGCGCTCGTGGTCACCGCCGAGCGGCGACTGCGGACCTGACGGCGTCTCCAGACGGAAGAACCCGGGCCCCTGAGGACCCGGGTCTCCCACCGCTGCCGATGCGCGCGGCAGCGGGCCATGGTTTGCCGGCCGGCGCCCTGCCCCGAAAAAACACGGCGCGAAACTCCGGCAATGGTTCAACGATTTCCGATTCATCATGGTATTGCTCGTTCGGCGGCCACCGAGCCCACCGAAAACAATCTTCCGATTCACCGGGTTTCATCCGTCACCCGCGCAGACTTAACGACGTACTCCGGGTTCGGTTACGGCCGATTTCCCATCAACTGCCGATCGGTTCGGCGACAGCCTCGGCCGACGGCAAGTTGCCTGGTCAGAGTGGATTTGCTGCGCCGTCAGGGAACTCATCACGTGCCGCCTATGAGTGCGCGAACGGACGCAATAGCTGACAAAAAAGTTTGTAACCGCCCCCGCCAGGTGTCGTTACCACTAAGACGAATCCGTCAAACCCGAAAGGAAACCTGGCATAATGCAGGTAACTCGCAAGATCGCCGCCGCCGCGGCAGTGGCGACCGTCGCCACGCTGGGCCTGGCTACCGTTGTGAGCGCGAACGTTCTCGACGACACGCAGCAGAAGGCTCAGGACACCGGTCTGGCCGACGCGGCGTCGCTGGCCAGCAAGGCCTACGGCGGCAACCACGGCTGGTACGGCGTCAAGCGCGACGGCGGCCTCCTGGCCATCGACGACAACAACGTCGGCCCCTTCCAGGCCTGCCACCTGTTCGGTTCCGGCACCGGTATCGGCGGCAACGTGCCGGCGAGCGACATCACCGGCGTCGTGGGCTTCTTCAACGACGGCAACTCGGTCACCGCTGTCAAGACCTGCGAGCAGGGCAACGACCAGGCCAACCACAAGTGGTACAAGATGGGCGACGACGGCGTGGTGTCGGTGAGCCGCAACAACGTCGGCCCGTTCCAGGCCTGCCACAACGAGCTGTCCGCGACCGGCATCGGCGGCAACGTCCCGCTGACGAACCTGGCCGGCGTCCTCGGCGCGTTCAACGACGGCAACTCGATTGACACGCTGAAGACCTGCGAGCAGGACTCGAAGCAGAACAACTGACCCTCCCTGGTCAGTGATGCAGGACCCGAAAGAGCCACCTCGGTGGGGTGACTGATTCGGTAGCACCATCCGCGGCGCCGGGAGCAAGCCTCACTCCTCCCGGCGCCGCATCACGCCCGGCCCCCGTCCCAGCGCGGGCCGGGCTTTCGCGTGACTAGAGCTCTCTCAGGTCTACGCGGGAGCCGTTGGGTAGCGGGCGGCTGAGGAGGGACCAGATGCCGGTGGCCACGGCTTCAGGGGTGGCGAGGGAGCCGGTGCGTTTGAGGTCGTGGAAGCGGGCGACGGAGGGGAAGGACTGTTCGTCGGTGGAACGGATCTCGGATTGCATGGCGGTGTCGACCACGCCTGGGGCGACCGCGATCACGCGGCATCCGTTGGGCGGTTGTTCTGCGCCTACAGTGCGGACCCATTGCTCGACGGCCGCCTTGCCCGCGGTGTACGACGACCAGCCGGCGTACGGCGTCTTGGCGGCGCCGGAGGACAGCATCACGAGGTGGCGTTCACAGCGCAGGCCGGCGGTCGCGGTGAGGAAGGCTCGGCCGAGGACCTGCGGCGCGACCGAGTTGAGTAGCACGGCACTGGTGTAGGCCTCGCTGTCGACCGCGTGGGCCGGGCCGATCGGCGTGATCGTCCCGGCGTTGTGGATGAAGACGACCCGATCACCGTCGTACCCGGCGAGCTCCGCCTCGAAGTGCTTCTCGACCCGCTCCCAGTCGGCCGGATCGGACAGGTCGGCCTTGAAGTGTTCCGCCGTACCTCCGCCGCGCCGGGACAGGTCGATCACCCGCGCGTCCGGGTACGGCACGGCCGCGGCCAGCGCCGCACCGATCCCGGCCGATGCGCCCGAGATCCAGATCAGCGACCTGGCCGCCGACGTCACTTGCGCCAGTCGCGCGCGACCGCGAGGAAGAGGTCGTTCGCCTCACGTTCGCCGATGGAGATCCGGGCACCGTCACCGGCGAACGGACGGATCGAGACGCCCTCGGCCTGCACCGCCTCGGCGAAGGCGATGGTGTCCTCGCCGAGCTCCAGCCAGACGAAGTTGGTCTGCGAATCGGGCACGTCCCAACCCGCGGCGCGCAGCTCCTCTACGACCCGGGTCCGCTCGCCGACCAGCGCCTCGACTCGCTCCAGCAACTCGTCCTCGACGGCCAGCGATGCGATCGCGGCCGCCTGCGCGACGTGGCTGACCCCGAACGGCAACGCACACTTGCGGATCGCCGCGATCACCTCCGGATGGCCGATCGCGTAGCCGACGCGGAAGCCGGCCAGCCCGTACGCCTTCGAGAAGGTCCGCAGTACGACGACGTTCGGCCGGTCCCGGTAGACCTCGACGCCGTCGACGACGCCGGGCTCGCGGACGAACTCGCGGTACGCCTCGTCCAGCACGACGAGGACATCCCGCGGTACGGCGTCCAGGAACGCGAGCAACTCGTCCCCGCGGACCACCGGGCCGGTCGGGTTGTTCGGCGTACAGACCAGGACGACCTTGGTCCGCTCGGTGATCGCGGCTTCCATCGCCTTGAAGTCGTGCCGCGCGTCGGCGGTCAGCGGCACCCGGACCGAGGTCGCGCCGGTCAGCTGGACGGCGATCGGGTACGCCTCGAACGAGCGCCAAGCGTAGACCACCTCGTCACCCTCGGACACCGCGGCCTGCAGCAGGTGGTAGAGCAGCGCGACGGACCCGGTCCCGACGGCGAGGTCGCTCACCGGTACGCCGAACCGTGCCGACAAGGCCTCGAGCAGGTCGACCGCACCCATGTCCGGGTAGCGGTTCATCTGCGCCGCGGCCTCGGTGGCAGCGGCCAGTACGCCGGGCAGCGGCGGGTACGGGTTCTCGTTGCTGGACAACTTGTACGTCGGCCGGCCATCGGAGCGCGCGGGCGGACGACCGGGCTTGTAAGCCGCGACATCGTCCAGGCACCCGCGGAAGCGAACCTCGTTGTCAGGGGTCATGCCCGCAGGTTAATCCTTACCGCACCCTCCGGCCACCCTGGCTGGGTCACACCAAAAGGGCCCGATGGGTCACACCAAGAGGCCCCGCCGGGTCACACCAAGAGGCTCCGCCGAGTCACTCCAGAGGCCTCGTGAACCCCCATGTTGCGCGGACCGATTCTTGACTGCACACTGACTGATTGTCGGACAATCAGGGGATCTGGCAGCAGGTCTCAACAGTCATCGGAGGGTGTTCATGGGTCAGCCGCTGGAGTGGGGTCGCCGGTATCTGATGGTCCGTCCGGACCACTTCCGGATCGACTACGTGATCAATCCCTACATGTCGACGCACGACCAGCCGGATCCCGAGCTGGCGCTGAAGCAGTGGGACTCGCTGCGTCAGGCGATCGTGGACGCCGACGGTGAGGTCGAGATCCTGCCGCAGCGGCCGGACTCGCCGGACATGGTCTACGCGATGAACCTGGGCCTCGCGGCGGCGGACGGCCGCGCGATGCTCTCGCACATGCGGTTCGAGCCGCGCCGGAAGGAGTCGCTGACCGCGGGAGACTGGTTCGTCGGCCAGGGGTTCGCACTCGGCCGGCCCGGCAGCGACGGCGTCGGGCCGCACTTCGAGTCCGGCGACGCGTTCGTGTTCGGCGACAGCCTGGTCGTCGGCTACGGTCCGCGCACCGAGGCGGACGCCCTGAAGCACCTGGCCACCGAGTGGAACGTCCGCGTCCGCGGGCTGCGGATCGCCCACGAGGGGATGTACCACCTCGACCTGCCGTTCTGCCCGGTCGACAGCACCCACGCGATGGTCTACCCGGCGGCGTTCGACGCGGCGAGCCAGACGGCGCTGTTCGACCTCGTGCCGGATCCGATCGTGCTGGCGGACGACGAGGCGTTCGCGTTCAGCGCCAACTCGATCGTGGTGAACGAGACGATCATCATGCCGTCGTGCTCATCGCGCCTGCACGACGTACTCACCGGACTCGGACTGCGCGTGGTCGTCCTCGACCTGACCGAGTTCCACAAGGCCGGCGGGTCCGCCCGGTGCCTGACCAACCCGCTCGACTTCCCGCTGCACTCCATCACCACGCCGGGCGGCGAGCTCATCCTGCCGGCATGACCGAGTAGATGAGCTCGAGGTCGTCGGGGTCGTACCCGTGGCCGGTGAGCCAGTCGCGGGCGTTCTTGCGTCCCTCGGCATAGGTCAGCTTGACGTAGAAGGCGAGGTGCTCGGGGTCTCCCGGATGAGCCCGGGAGACGCCCTGGTCAATGGTGAAGCCGCGGCCGACGAAGGGCAGTTCCTGCAGAAGCGGGTACTTCGCCTCGAGCCGTCCATTGAGCTCGTCGAACCGGCGGCCGGCGTCGGACTCGGTCTCCAGCACCTGGGCGGGATGAGCCGTCTCCCAGGCACGGCCCTCGGCGTCGTTCGCGAACAGGTACATCTTGTAGCCGGCGTCCGCGTGAACCTCGACGGTCTCGGTGTAGGTCGCGAACCCGTGCCGCTCACCGGTCAGCCTGTGCCGGCCGGCCTTCACCGCAACGTCGCCGTTCGCCGGGATCTGCCTGCCGTCCAGCGTGAGGACGAGATCGTTCGGGATCGACGTGATGGTCAGCGTGTGCTCCGCGTCCCCGCGGAACACCAGGAAGCCACCGATCAGCAACGCGATGACACCCAAGACGATCCACAACTTCTCAGTCATCTGACCTCCGCGCCACGGTGTAGTGGCCGCGCGAGTCGGAGAAGTACACGCGCGACGCCTCCGGCACATGCTCGGTCAGCGAGGCCGACGCCGCGTTGTACGTCTTCCCGTCGCCGCCCGTGTAGTTGCCGGTGTAGATGAATGTGTGACCGTCGTGCACGAAGATGTCGCCGGGCCGCAACTGCCCTTCGTTGGTCAGGTCCTCGAACACCTCGTACTTCGGGGACGATCGCACGTACTCCCGCTGGCTACTGGTGAGCCGGCGTACGTAATCCTTGTCGGCACCGCTCATCACCATCACGGTCGCCACGAAGACACCGCAGTCGGTCAACTCGTCGTACCCCTTGGAGCCGTTGTACGCCGCCTCGGCCGCCGCGTACCCCGGTTTCGGGTCGTGGCCGTGGCCCGGGGTGTCCCAGGCGAGGGTGAGTGCGGTCTGCACGATGCCACCGTTCCCAGCCGTGGCACACTCTCCAGCACTCGCGCCGTCGCCGTACCGCTCCAAGACAGTGCGGGCATCGGCCTTGCGCTGAGCCCAGTTGGCGCCGGCCAGGTCGTCGCGATCAGCGAAGCGCTCAAAGTGGTAGCCGAAGGCAATCGTCGCCTCGTCGACGGTCCTGGCGTCCTTCAGGTGGTCACCGGCGGCCTTCTCCGGGACGGGTCCATCGCCGTCGAGTTGGTCCTTGAGAAAGTCCAACTGGAACTCGAGCGACTCGATCGTCGCGTCGTCGACACCCGCGTCCCGGGCCGGCTTGATCAGCTTCCCCGCAGGAGTCCACTGCACCAGGCCCCACCCGAGCGAGCTGTCGACCACGTCGGCCGGATGCGTGACCGTCCCCGGTAGGTCGCCCTGCCGCAGTGCGGGCTCGACGCTGGACTCGGTGATCAGGTTGCCGACCACGCCCGCGGCCTGCTCCTTGCTGTAGCCGGCCGAGACGAAGAAGTTGAAGGCCTGCTGCTGATTCCCCTTGCCCGTCAGGCCGGTCGGATCGCACTGCGCCTCCGCCGTATCCATCCCGGCCAGGCCGACAACGATCAGCGCCAGCACGATCAGCAGCGGCAGGAACAGCGCCGCCACGACGCCGCCGACGATCGGCACGACCTTGATGTCACCCACCCGAAAATCCTGCCTGAAACGGGCCTTTGCGCGTCGCGAGTTATCCACAGGGGGTGCCGGGCGCGACAACGGACCCTGCCTGGACGAGAATCGCCCTATGTACGAACGGCTGCGGGTGGATCGCTCGACGACAGTGGACCGGGTGGTCGACGCCCTGCGCTCCGCTCTGTTCGCCGGCGACCTCGAGCCCGGTACGCCGTTGCGCGAGCAGCCGCTGGCCGAGGCGCTGGGCGTTGCCCGGAGCACCGTTCGTGAGGCGATGACCATGCTGGTCACCGAGGGTCTCGCGGTCCGCGAGCCGAACAAGGGCGTGAGCGTCGCGATCCTGCACCCGGACGCGGTGGCGGACATCTGCCGGGCCCGATTCGTGCTGGAATCGGCCGGGATTCGGGCGTGGTTCGACGCGGACGAGGCCGCGCGCGAGCGGGTCCGGGAGGCGATGCGGACGTTCGCCGCGACCGCCAAGGACGGCGCGGATCCGGAGGCGATGACGGAAACGCACCTGGCGATCCACCGCAGCCTGGTCGCGCTCACCGGCAGCGAACGGCTCATCGCGACCGCCGACTCGGTCACCGGCGAGGCGCGACTCGCACTGGCCCGGGTGGACGCGCTGCGACAGGACGCACGCCAACAAGTCGCATCCCACCGCAAACTGGTCCGCCTGCTCGAACGCGGCGAACTGGACGAATGCGTCGACGAACTCCGCCGCCACCTCGCCGGCGCCGAAGAGTCCCTCCTCGAAGCCATCGCCCTACCCCACGCCTAACCACCCCACCTCGCCCACCCGGCCCTCGCCCCAGCCACCCTCGCCCAGCCACCTCGCCCGACCTGCTCTGGTGGGTGGACCCACCCGCACCCGTGCCCGCCCCGACCCACCCACTCCCGTCCCGCTCTGGTAGTGGACCCACCCCGCCCTCGCCCCGGCCCACCACGCCCGACCCGGCCCACCTCGCCCGACCCGCTCTGGTGGGTGGACCCATCCGCGTGTGGGTTGGCGCACCGCGTGCGGCTGGCCAACCCACAGGCTCGTGGGTCAACCCACCAGCCAGGTTGGGGAGAGAGGGTGGCGGGGTAGACGGCGGGGTGGGGAAGGGCGGGGTGGGGTGAGGAGTGGGTCAGGTTGGTGGGGTGGGGGTTGCGCCGGTGGCGGTGACGTCGTACGCCTTGGAGCCGACGCCGAGGCCGGTGAGGCGACCTGCTCTGGTGGGTGGACTCACCCGTGCCCCGCCCGCTCTCGTCCGGCTCTGGTGGGTGGACCCACCCGCGTGTGGGTTGGCCCACCGCGTGCGGCTGGCCAACCCACAGACTCATAGGTCAACCCGCCAGAGCGGACCGGGGGGTGGCTAGGCGGTGGGGTGCCAGGCGGATTCGGTGGGCCGCCACCGTGCGGGGTGGGTCCGCCCATGAGACGGGGCGGAGAGCGTTCAGGCGATGCCGGTGGCGGTGACGTCGTACGCCTTGGAGCCGACGCGGAGGCCGGTGAGGCGTCCCGGTCTGGTGGGTGGACCCACGACGCCGAACCGTCCCACTCAGGTGATCTCCGACGAGCGCAGCTACTACGACGGGAAGACCGGTCTGGCCGACGCGCCGGTCCGGGGCCTCGTC